>NZ_JBHVRR010000024.1:66318-92242 GCF_042885635.1 Streptomyces sp. NPDC058045
GGCGTCCACGGCGGCTGCGTCACCAGGCCGCTGCGGAGGTCGCGGACGGATGATCCGCTCGGATGAGCTTAACCCCCAGGTAATGAGCGGCGCCAGTGCCCGAGGTATCCGGACCGAGCCGATTCCCCACGTTCCGCGGCCGATTCCGGTGATCCGCGGCCGATTCCCCCGATCCGCACCGCGCCCGGCGCCCGCGATCTAGAGTCGGCGCCATGGACGAGGAGTTGCGGACGCTCACGCTGCGGATACGGCGCGAGGCGGGGGAGGCCGATCGGGCCGAGGCCGAGGAACTGCTCGCCACCGGTGACCGCGACCGGCTCGCCGCCGTGCTCACCGCCGCGGGCCGGCCGCTCTGGGCGCGTGAACTCGCCGCCTACCGGCTCGGATCGGCCGGTGACCGCCGCGCCTTCGAAGCCCTGGTCCTGCTGCTCAACCACCGCGACCCACCGCGCTGCGCCTCGGCCGCCGCGGCTCTGGCCCGCCTCGGCGACCCGCGCACCGCCCGCGCCGCCGCCGCGCTCGCCACCAATGAACTCCGGGTCTCCTACGCCCTGTTCGCGGTACGGCTGCTGATCGCGCTCCGGGCACCCGAGTCGGCGCCCGCGCTGATGACGGTGCTGCGCCGCCGCCTCGCCCCGGGCGACCCCCACCGCGCGGTGGCAGTGGCCTGTGTGGAGGGACTCGGCGCCCTGGCCGACCCCCGCGCCCGCCCCCTGCTCACCGAGGCCGCCGCCCGCCCCTACCTCGCGGCCCCGGCCGAGGCGGCGCTCTCCCGGTTGCCGTGAGGGCTGCCGCGGGACCGAAGAGGGCCTGAACTCCCCTGCCGAAAGCGGGAGTTCAGGCCCTTCCACCGGCCGCTGCCGCGGTATGTCAGCCGCGCGGACCCAGCAGCCCGTGCAGCGTCTTGCCGCGTTCCGAGGCCGAGGTGAGGCTCTTGGCGCGGGTCGGCTCCGGGTCCGGCACCTTGTGGCAGACCGCGTCGACCGACCCGCTGCCCCGCGGCACCCGGCCCGACTTGAGGTACGCCGCGAGATAGCCGTCCAGGCAGTCGTTGCCGCTGAGCGTGATGCCGTGGTTGCCGCCGCCCCGCTCCACCACCAGGCTGGAGCCCCGCAGCTTGCGGTGCACGGTGACGCCGCCCTCGTACGGGGTGGCCGCGTCGTCGGTGGCCTGGAAGAGCAGCACCGGGGGCAGCGACTTGTTGCGGACGTCGGGCGGGGTGAGGCCCTTCTTCGGCCAGAACGCGCACGGTGCGTTGTACCAGGCGTTGTTCCAGGCCATCATGGGCGCCTTGTCGTAGACCCGCCAGGTGTCCCGCCGCCAGGTCCCGAAGTCCCGCGGCCAGGCGGCGTCCCGGCACTGCACCGCCGTGTAGACGCTGTAGCCGTTGTCGTCCGAGGCGCCCTGCGCACCCAGATCCTCGTACGCCTTCACCAGCGGCTTGCTGTCCTTGTCGTTGACGAAGGCGGCGAAGGCCTGTGCCAACTGCGGCCAGTAGCCGTTGTTGTAGCCGCCCGGGATGAAGGTGTCCTCCAGCTCGGCGCCGCCCACCTTGCCGCCGGCCGGCTCCCGCGTCACCGCCCGCCGCATCGCGTACCAGCGCGCCTCGATCCGCGCCGGGTCGGTGCCCAGGTGGTACGTCGAGTCGTGCTTGGCGACCCAGGCCGCGAACGCCTGCTGGCGCGCGTCGAAGGCGTAGTCCTGCTGGATGTTGTCCTCGTACCAGACGCCCGTCGGGTCGACGATCGAGTCGAGCACCATCCGGTGCACCCGCTTCGGGAACAGCTTGGCGTAGACGGCGCCGAGGTAGGTGCCATACGAGTAGCCGAAGTAGTTCACCTTCGGGGCGCGCAGTGCGGTGCGGATGGCGTCCATGTCGCGGACCGCGCTCAGGGTGTCCATATGGGGCAGCAGATCCGGGTACTTGCGGCCGCAGGCCTCCGCGAAGTCCTTCGCCCGCTTGACGTTGGCCCGCTCGACGGCCGCACTGTGCGGAACGCTCGGCGGGCGCACCGGGTCGAAGTTGCCGGGCACGCAGTCCAGCGCGGGCCGCGACTTGCCCACGCCGCGCGGGTCGAAGCCGATCACGTCGTACTGCGCGGCGATCGCCTTCGGCAGCGCGGAGGCGACGAAACCGGCCAGGCCGAGCCCGCTGCCGCCGGGGCCGCCCGGGTTGACCAGCAGCGGCCCCTGCGACGTGGCCGCGGTGTGCGGGACACGGGAGAGCGCCAGGGTGATCTGCCGGCCGTGCGGACGGCTGTGGTCGAGCGGCACCTTGAGCGAGGCGCACTCCAGCCGCGGGTAGTCCTCGGTGGCGCACTTCTTCCAGTTGAGCGCGGCGGGCCGGGTGCTGGTGCTGCCCGGTGTGGCGGTGCCGGCGGCGGTCGCGGTCTGCGGCAGTGCCGTGACCATCCCGGCGACGGCTGCCGCGACACCGCAGAGTGCGGCTGCGCGTTTCTTCATCTGGCCTCCCAGAGCGGACGGTTGGAGCCCTCAGAGCCGTGTCGGCCACGGCCCAGAGCATCGTCCCCGAAAGCCCGTCAGGAGACAGCCTCAGTTGGCATTCCTACAGTGTGTTGACCCGATTGGCCCGGAATGCTGGGTGCGACGCGGAACGGGAACCTCACCGGACGATCGGTCTCCGTTTCTGGGGAGGGGGTGACGAGGGTTCAGAGCAGGGTGAGTTGGGTGGGCTGGACCGGCGGGGCGGGCGGTTGCTCAGCGGGGGAGGGGGAGTCGCCGGGGCGGCGTGCGGCGCCCCGGCCGCCGGGGCCGATGCCGAACTCCCGGGCCAGTTCGTGCACCTGCCGCGTCACCCGCCGCTGATACCAGCGCGGCGCGTACGCCCCGTCCGCGTAGAGCCGCCGGTAGCGCGGCACCAGATGCGGATGGCAGCGGCCCAGCCAGTCGGTGAACCACTCGCGGGCGCCGGGCCGCAGATGCAGCACCAGCGGGGTGACCGAGGTGGCGCCCGCCTCGGCTATCGCCCTTACCGTGGCGCGCAGTTGCTCCGGCCGGTCGGAGAGGAAGGGGACCACCGGCGCCATCAGCACCCCGCACCCGATGCCCTGATCGCGCAGCGCCCGCACCACGTCCAGCCGTCGGGCGGGGGCCGGAGTGCCGGGCTCCACCGTGCGCCACAACTCCGGATCGACGAAGCCGACCGAGACGGAGATCCCCACCTCGGTGACCTCCGCGGCCCTCCGCAGCAGGTCCAGATCGCGCAGGATCAGCGTGCCCTTGGTGAGGATGGAGAACGGATTGGCCCGCTCCAGCAGCGCCTCGATGATCCCGGGCATCAGTCGATATCGCCCCTCTGCTCTCTGGTAACAGTCCACATTGGTGCCCATCGCGATGTGCTCGCCCTGCCAGTTCGCGGAGGCGAGGCGGCGGCGGAGCAGTTCGGGCGCGTTGACCTTCACCACGATCTGCGAGTCGAAGCCGAGGCCGGTGTCCAGGTCGAGATAGCGGTGCGTGCCGCGGGCGAAACAGTAGACACAGGCGTGCGAGCACCCCCGGTACGGGTTCACCGTCCATTCGAACGGCATCCGGGAGGCGCCCGGCACCCGGTTCACGATCGACCTGGCCCGCACCTCGTGGAAGGTGATTCCGCTGAACTCCGGGGTGTCCACGGTGCGTACGGTCACCCGGTCCGTGCCGAACAGGGCGGCGGTGGCCCCCGGGCCGGGCTGCCGGTCGGCTCCGGTGGTGAGGTGCTCCCAGCGCATGACCCCTCCTCGCAGGTCCTGATGGTCTGACTTCGGCCAGAATAGAACAACTGTTCCCTTGATCGCCGCATCCTGATTTGGGTGCGCGTGGCGGCAGATGGTTGGCTTGCCATGACCGTGCGGGAAGCACGCTGGGAACCACGCTGGAGGAAGCGCCATGGCGCAGGTCGAGGCCGTCACCGAACGGACCATCGCGGCACAGGCGGACGACGTCTTCGACGCCCTCGCCGACTACTCGGGCACCCGCGAGCAGTTGCTCCCGGCCCCGTTCAGCGAGTACGAGGTACGCGAGGGCGGTGACGGCAAGGGCACCCTGGTGCACTGGAAGCTCCAGGCCACCAGCAAGCGGGTGCGGGACTGCCTGCTGGAGGTGACCGAGCCGACCGAGGGCGAGCTGGTCGAGCGGGACCGCAACTCGTCCATGGTCACCACCTGGCGGGTCACCCCGGCCGGGGAGAACGCCTGCCGGGTGGTCGTCACCACGGTCTGGAACGGCGCCGGCGGCATCGGCGGCTTCTTCGAGCGGACCTTCGCCCCCAAGGGCCTCTCCCGGATCTACGGCGAGGTCCTCAACCGCCTCGCGGCCCACATGGAGAAGTAGCCCGCCGCCGGGAGGCTCGCGCGACTCGTCCGCCCCTGGCGGCGCGCCCTCCCGCGCCCCACTCCGCCTTGGCACTCCGGCGCCCGTCTCCCTTTGCGGGCGCCGGAGTTGGGCTTCCGGCTCACCGGAACGGGTGGTTTTCCGGACCGGTCCGTCGTCCGCCGTAGGTCTCCGACCGGCGGTAACGCACCGGGAGCCGTCCCGAGGCGGTTTTTTCGCGCTTGATCGCCCTTGTCGCGTAATGCGAGAAATGTGCGGCGCAGGCGCGACGAGGGGAGCAGGACGTGGGCGGGACGACGCTGGCCGGGGAAGAGGCGGAGCGCACGCTGCCGCCGCGCCCCACGCTCGACGAGCCCGCCGGGGGGCCGCCCCCGGCCACAGCCGCCGAGGCGGGCGGCGCCCCGCCCGCCCGCGGTGCGGACGAAGGGCCGGGCCTGCCGATCGGCCCCCGCCAGGTCCGGCTGGTCTTCGTCGGACTGATGCTGGCCCTGCTGCTCGCCGCGCTCGACCAGATGATCGTGGCCACCGCACTGCCGAAGATCGTCGGCGAGCTGCACGGCCTGGACAAGATGCCCTGGGCGATCACCGCCTATCTGCTCACCTCCACCGTCGGGCTGCCGGTCTACGGCAAGTTGGGCGACCTGGTGGGCCGCAAGGGCGTCTTCCAGTTCGCCATCGCGGTGTTCGTGCTCGGCTCCGCCCTCGCCGGCTGGTCCCGCACCATGGACCAGCTCATCGCCTTCCGCGCCCTCCAGGGCGTCGGCGCGGGCGGCCTGATGATCGGCGTGCAGGCGATCATCGCGGACATCGTGCCGCCCCGGCAGCGCGGCCGGTACATGGGTCTGATCGGTGCCTCCTTCGGTTTGGCGTCGGTCGCCGGGCCGCTCCTTGGCGGCTTCTTCACCGACCACGCCTCCTGGCGCTGGTGCTTCTACATCAATGTGCCCTTCGGTCTGATCACCCTCGCCGTGGTCGCCGTCGTACTGAAGCTGCCCAGGACGCAGGTGCGGGCCCGCTTCGACTACCTGGGCACCCTGCTGCTCGCCGCCACCTCAACGTGCCTGGTGCTGCTCACCAGTTGGGGCGGTACGGAGTACGAGTGGGGCTCGCGCACCATCCTGGGGCTCGGGGCGGGCGCCGTCGTCAGCGCGGTGCTGTTCGCGGTCGCCGAGCGGTTCGCCGCCGAGCCGCTGATCCCGCTGCGCCTCTTCCGGGACCCGGTGTTCAACGTCACCGGTCTGGTCGGCCTGATCATCGGCGTCGCGCTCTTCGGCGCCGCCAGCTATCTGCCCACCTATCTGCAGATGGTGGACGGCGCCAGCGCCACCGGCTCCGGGCTGCTGATGCTGCCGATGATGGGCGGGGTGGTCGGCGCGTCCGTCATTTCCGGCCAACTCATCAGCCGCAGCGGGCGCTACCGGATCTACCCGGTGCTCGGCGGCGCCCTCGCCAGCCTCGGCATGTACCTGCTGTCCCGCCTCGAAGTCGGCACCTCCCAGCTCGTCTACAGCATCTGGATGGCGATCCTCGGCGCCGGTATCGGCCTGGTCATGCCGGTCCTGGTACTGGCCGTGCAGAACGCGGTACGCGCCGCCGACCTCGGCGCCGCCACCAGCGCCAACAACTACTTCCGGCAGATCGGCGGCAGCGTCGGCGCCGCCGTCTTCGGCACGCTCTTCTCCGATCGGCTCGCCGACGCCCTCCGCGGCAGCCTGCCGCCCGGCGCCCACCTGCCCGACCCCGAGTCCATCACTCCCCAACTGGTGCACTCCCTGCCGCCCGCCCTCCGCGACGGCTACATCCGGGCCTACGCGGACGCCATGCCGCGGATCTTCCTCTACCTGGTGCCGGTGCTCGTCCTCGGCCTGCTCATCGCGCTCTTCCTGAAGGAGACCCCCCTGTTGTCCAGCACTGTGCCCCACCCCGCGTCCGCCACCGAGAACGGCGGCCGGCCCGCCACCGAGTACGCGCGCGGCGCCCAGTCCACCGCCGGGGTGCCGCTCTGCGGCCTGGTGCAGCACTCCGACGGCACCGCCGTACCGCACGCCGCGCTCACGCTGATCGACGTCGGCGGGCAGCAGATCGGCCGCGGCGCCAGCGGACCCGACGGGCGGTACGCGCTGGCCACGCCCGGCTCCGGCGCCTATGTGCTGATCGCCGCCGCCGGGGGCCACCAGCCGCAGGCCGTCTCGGTCAGCGTCGGTGAGCGCCCGGTCGAGCTGGACGTGGTGCTGGGCGGCGCGGGCCGCCTCGCCGGGAGCGTCCTCACCGCCGACGGCACCCCCGTACGGGACGCGGCGGTCACCCTCACCAATGTGCACGGCGAGGTCGTCGCGAGCACCCGCAGCGGGCGGGAGGGGGACTACCTCATCACCGAACTCGTCGCGGGCGAGTACACCTTGGCCGCCAGCGCCCCCGCCTACCGGCCCGCCGCCCTGCCGGTGACCGTGCAGGCCGCCCGGGAGACCCGGCAGGACATCGAACTGGCCGGCGGCGCCCTGCTCCGCGGCACGGTACGGGCGGGCGGCGGGCGCCCCGTGGAGGACGCCCGGGTGACGCTGCTGGACGCCGCGGGCAATGTCGTCGACACCCTCACCACCGGGCCCGACGGCACCTTCCGCTTCGTGGACCTGGCCTCCGGCGAGTACACGGTGATCGCCGCCGGGTATCCGCCGGTGGCCACCGTGCTCCAGGTGGCGGGCGGCGGCCGTACCGAACGCGAGCTCCAACTCGGCCACGAGGACTGACCACTTGGCAGGTGCGGATGCCCCTCGGCGGGCGTCCGCACCCTGCTCGCGGGCCGTCATTGGTCTGGTCCGGTGGGAGTTATCCACAGGCCTGGCCGCGGGAGTTCATGACCGCGTACCGTGCGGGACATGAAGATCCTCATCAGCGCCGACATGGAGGGCGCCACCGGCGTGACCTGGCCGGCCGACGTACTGCCGGGCACTCCCCAGTGGGAGCGCTGCCGCGCGATGTTCACCTCGGACGTCAACGCGGCGGTGCTCGGCTTCCTGGACGGCGGCGCCGACGAAGTGGTCGTCAACGAGGCCCACTGGACGATGCGGAATCTGCTGCTGGAGCAGTTGGACGAGCGGGTCCAGATGCTCACCGGGCGGCACAAGTCCCTCTCCATGGTGGAGGGCGTCCAGCACGGCGACGTCGACGGCATCGCCTTCGTCGGATACCACGCGGGCGCCGGCATGGAGGGCGTCCTCGCCCACACCTATCTGGCCAACTCCCTCACCGGTGTCTGGCTCAACGGCGTACGCGCCAGTGAGGGCCTGCTCAACGCGCATGTGGTCGCCGAGTACGGCGTCCCCGTCGTCCTCGTCACCGGCGACGACTTCGCCTGCGAGGACGCCCTCGGATACGCGCCGAGCGCACTGAAGGTGGCCGTCAAGGACCACGTCTCGCGCTACGCCGCCGTGTGCCGCACCCCCGGCCGCACCGCCGCCGACATCCGGGCCGCCGCCGCCGAGGCCGCGAAGCTGGCGGTGCGTCATGAACCGGTCCAGGGCGGGCCGTTCACCGTGGAGATGGAGTTCGACGCCGAGCACCTGTCGATGGCCGCCACCGTCGTCCCCGGCGTCACCCGCACCGGCGAGCGCCGCGCGGCCTATACCAGTGACACCATGTACGAGGGCATCCGCACCTTCAAGGCGGTCACCACCGTCGTATCGAACGCCATGGAGGAGCAGTATGGCTGAGTACCCGCAGGGCACCGGCGGCACCGGAGCCGGCGCGACCACCACCGCCGCCCGCCCGGACGGGGTGGACGCGCAGGCGCTGGACGAGGTGGTCCGCTTCACCTCCGATCTGATCCGCTTCGACACCACCAACCGCGGCGGCGGCGACTGCGTCGAGCGCCCCGCCGCCGAGTACGCCGCCGAGCAGCTCGCCGGGGCGGGTCTCGACCCCACCCTGCTGGAGCGCAGCCCCGGCCGTACCAATGTGGTGGCCAGGATCGAGGGCACCGACCCCTCGGCCGACGCGATGCTCGTCCACGGCCATCTGGACGTGGTCCCCGCCCAGGCCGAGGACTGGGCCGTGGACCCCTTCTCCGGTGAGATCCGGGACGGCGTGGTGTGGGGCCGCGGCGCCGTCGACATGAAGAACACCGACGCGATGATCCTCGCCGTGGTGCGGGCCTGGGCCCGGTCAGGGTTCCGCCCCCGCCGGGACATCGTGGTCGCCTTCACCGCCGACGAGGAGGCCAGCGCCGAGGACGGCTCCGGATTCCTCGCCGACCGGCACGCGCCGCTCTTCGAGGGCTGCACCGAAGGCATCAGCGAATCCGGGGCGTTCACCTTCCACGACGGCCAGGGCCGGCAGATCTACCCCATCGCGGCCGGTGAGCGCGGCACCGGCTGGCTGAAGCTCACCGCCCGCGGCACGGCGGGCCACGGCTCCAAGGTCAACCGCGCCAACGCGGTCAGCCGCCTCGCCGCCGCCGTCACCCGGATCGGCGAGCACCGCTGGCCGGTGCGGCTCACGCCCACGGTGAGCGCCGCGCTCACCGAGCTGGCCGCGCTCTACGGCATCGACGCCGACCCCTCGGCGCCCGGTTTCGACGTGGACGAGCTGATGGAGCGGATCGGCCCGGCCGCCGCCCTGGTCGCCCCCACCGTCCGCAACAGCTCCAACCCGACGATGCTGGACGCCGGTTACAAGATCAACGTCATCCCGGGGGAGGCGGTCGCCCATGTCGACGGGCGGTTCCTGCCGGGCGGCGAGGACGAGTTCCGGACCACCATGGACGAGCTGACCGGCCCGGACGTCGCGTGGGAGTACCACCACCACGAGGTCGCCCTCGAATCCCCGGTCGATTCGCCGTCGTTCGCCGGGATGCGGGCCGCGGTGGAGGCCTTCGCGCCCGAGGGCCATGTGGTGCCGTACTGCATGTCGGGCGGCACGGACGCCAAGCAGTTCTCCCGGCTGGGCATCACCGGCTACGGCTTCGCCCCGCTGAAGCTGCCGGAGGGTTTCGACTACCAGGCCCTCTTCCACGGCGTCGACGAGCGGGTCCCGGTGGAGGCGCTGCACTTCGGCGTGCACGTCCTGGACAGATTCCTGCGGAACGCCTGACCGCCACCGCCCGACCGCCACCTCCGGGGCCGCCCGCCGACCGCCCCGACCCGCGCCACCGCACACACAGTTGAGAGGACCTGGGGGACATGACGCAGACCCTGCCCTACGGATCGTGGCCGTCCCCCGTGGACGCCGCCCTCGCCGCGGCACACGACGGGCACCCCGAGTACGTGGGCTTCGTCGGGGAGGAGGTCTGGTGGACCGAGCCCCGCCCCGCGGAGGCCGGCCGCCGCGCCCTGGTTCGCCGCCGCACCGACGGCACCGAGGAACCGGTCCTGCCCGCCCCGTGGAACGTCCGCACCCGCGTCATCGAGTACGGCGGGCTGCCCTGGGCCGGCACCACCGAGGACGGCCAACCCCTGGTGGTCTTCGTCCACTTCGCCGACCAGCGGCTCTACGCCTACCGGCCGGACACACCCGACACCCCGCCTCGCCCCCTCACCCCGCTCTCCGCGGTGGGCGGCGGGCTGCGCTGGGCGGAGCCGGAGATCCACGCCGACCGGGGCGAAGTCTGGTGCGTACTGGAGGAGTTCACCGGTGAGGCCCCCACGGATGTACGGCGGGTGCCGGCCGCCGTTCCGCTGGACGGCTGCGCCGCCGAGGACCGCGCCGCGGTACGCGAACTGGCCGCGGAACGCCACCGGTTCATCACCGGCCCCCGGCTCTCGCCGGACGGCGCACATGCCGCCTGGCTCGCCTGGGACCATCCGCGGATGCCGTGGGACGGCACCGAGGTGATGCTCGCCGCGGTCGCCCCGGACGGCACCTTCGGGGAGCCGGCGGCCGTCGCGGGCGGCGCCGAGGAGTCGGTGGCCCAGGTGGAGTGGGACGCCCGCGGCCGCCTCCTCTACGCCAGCGACCGCACCGGCTGGTGGAACCTCTACCGGGCCGAGATCAGCGACACCACCGGCTCCGCCCCCGGTACCGGCCCGGCGGTGGCGCTCAGCGCGCGGGCCGAGGAGTGCGCGGGGCCGCTGTGGAAGACGGGGCTGCGCTGGTTCGCCCCGCTGGCCGGCGGACCGATCGCCGTACTGCACGGGGTCGGCGCCCAGCGCCTCGGCCTGCTCGACCCGGAGACCGGCGAGATCGCCGACGCGACCGGCCCCTGGACCGAGTGGTCCGCCGCCCTCGCGGTACGCGGCGACCGGGTCGTCGGAGTCGCCGCCGACGCCCACCGGTCGTACGAGGTCGTCGAGTTGGACACCCGCACCGGCCGCGCCCGGGTCATCGGCTGCCCGCACCAGGACGTACTGGACCCGGCGGTTCTGCCGAGGTCCACGGCGCGCACCTTCACCGGCCCCGGCGGCAGGGAGATCCACGCCCATGTCCACCCGCCACACCAGCCCGGCCAGCAGGGACCGGAAGGCGAGCGTCCGCCCTATGTGGTGTGGGCGCACGGCGGGCCCACCAGCCGCTCCCCCCTGGTCCTCGATCTGGAGATCGCCTACTTCACCACCCGCGGCATAGGCGTCGCCGAGGTCAACTACGGCGGCTCCACCGGCTACGGCCGCTCCTACCGCAACCGGCTGCGGGAGCAGTGGGGCGTGGTCGACGTGGAGGACTGCGCCGCGGTCGCCCTGGCGCTCGCCGAGGAGGGGGTGGCGGATCCGGCGCGGCTCGCCATCCGCGGTGGCAGCGCCGGGGGTTGGACCAGCGCCGCCTCCCTCGCCGCCAACGACGTCTTCGCCTGCGGCACCGTCATCTACCCCATCCTCGACCTCACGGGCTGGGGCACCGGCGAGACCCATGACTTTGAATCGCAGTACCTGGAGTCCCTGGTCGGTCCTCTCGCCGAGGTGCCCGAGCGGTATGTGGAGCGTTCGCCGGTCGGACACGCCGAGCGGATCACCGCGCCCTTCCTGCTGCTCCAGGGCCTGGACGATGTGATCTGCCCGCCCACCCAGTGCGAGCGGTTCCTCGCCCGGATGCAGGGGCGGGGTGTGCCGCACGCCTATCTCACCTTCGAGGGAGAGGGCCACGGCTTCCGCCGGGCCGACACCATGATCCGCGCCCTCGAAGCCGAACTCTCCCTGTACGCCCAGGTGTTCGGCTTCACCCCGCCCGGCGTCCCGGTGCTGGAGCTGGACAAGTGAAACCGCTCGCCTCGCTGGCCAGGCCGCCCCGGCTGACCCCCGGGGCGCGGGTCGCGGTCGTGGCGCCCAGCGGTCCGGTGCCGGAGGACCGCCTCAAGGCCGGTCTCGACGTACTGCGCGGCTGGGAGCTGGAGCCGGTCGTGGCGCCCCATGTCCTCGACCGGCATCCCCGGTTCGAGTACCTCGCCGGGGCGGACGAGGACCGGGCGGCGGACCTCCAGCGGGCCTGGTGCGATCCGGAGGTGGCCGCGGTGGTCTGCGCCCGCGGCGGCTACGGCACCCAGCGCATGGTGGAGCTGCTGGACTGGCCGGCGTTGCGCGCCGCGGGCCCCAAGCCCTTCGTCGGCTTCAGCGACATCACCGCGCTGCATGAGGCGTTCGCCCTGCGGGCCGGATTCCTCACCCTGCACGGCCCGATGGCCGGCGGCGTGGACTTCGTGAAGAGCAGCCGCGCCCAGGAGCATCTGCGCGCGACCCTCTTCGCACCGGAGTCGGTACGCACCCACACCGCCGGCCGCACCCTGATACCGGGCGGCCCGGTCACCGGGGTCACCTTCGGCGGCTGCCTCAGCCTGCTCGCCGCCGAGGCCGGCACCCCGCAGGCCAGGACCGCCGCCGACGGGGGCCTGCTCTTCCTGGAGGACGTCGAGGAGGACACCTACCGGCTGGACCGCTACCTCACCCAACTCCTGCGTACGGGGCTGCTGTCAGGGGTGAGCGGAGTGGTCCTCGGGTCGTGGGAGCGGTGCGCGTCCGCGGCGGAGGTGCATGAGCTGTTCACCGACCGGCTCGGCCCGCTGGGGATACCGGTGGTGGCGGACTTCGGCTTCGGCCACTGCCCCGACGCCCGCACCGTCCCCCTCGGCGCGGCCGCCCACCTGGACCCGTCCACCCCCGTGCCCACCCTCACCCTGGCGGAAGCGCCGCTGAGCTGACGCCATGGCCGAGACCTGGGCGATCGACGGCAGCGGCACCGCCCCCGTGCCACCGGAGGCGGTGCCGGCGGTGCTCCGGGAGCGTCTCGCCGGGGGGGGGGCTGGAGACCTGGCTGACCAGTTCCTCGGGGCGCGCCCTGGCCTTCGTCAGCAACACCGAGCGGGCCGTGGTGATGCTGCTCGAAGGAGAGGGCGATCCCGGCGAGCACGCCGTGGACCGGGAAGCCGAGGGCGTGAGCGAGGGGTTCGTCCTCGCCAACGGCCAGCAGGACGAGTACCCGGACCGGGACACGGTGCCGGTCGGCGAGGCGCTGAGGATCGTGGCCCACGTCGTCGGCACGGGGTCCTGGCCCTCGGACGCCTCCTGGGCCTCCGACCGCTGAAGCGCCTCCCGCACCACCGCTCCCGCCTCCTCTCCTCTTGCTCTGTCCTCGGTCCGGGCCGAGCAACTCCCCTCCGGGGGACGGGAGTTCGCGGAATGCTCCGTCGCACGAGGTGGATCGCGGTGGGGGTTGGCGGGCCTGGTGGTGCGGGTAGGTATGAGCGGGTGTGCCGGTCAACAGGAAGGTCTGGCAAGGGCGTTGACCGCAAGGTGATGTCTGTCACACCATGTGCGAGGCGCATTACTGACCGGTCGGTAAGTCGTACGGCCCACTTCGCCGCCCCATGTTCCCAGCGTGGAGGTCCTGTGTCCCGAGCCGTACCCAGAGCGAGCAAGAACAGCGGGCCGAGTGCGCGGAACGCGCCAAGTGCCCCGCACCCAGCGCCCATTGCGCCCACCCCACCCGGCCCAGCCGATCACATTCGGTCGTCCGGCCAGCGCTCCGCACGAGGCCCCGCGCGTGTGCGGGGCGCGAAGGCGCTCGCCCTCGCGCTGGGCACGCTGCTCTCCGCCCCGCTCGCACTGGCCGTCCCCGCCGCGCAGGCCGCCGACGGGGACCCGGCCGGCGGGAAGTACACGGTGACCCCGCTCGCCTTCACCGTCCAGGCCGGTGGCCGCACCTGCACGGTGGACGCCGACCTGTACCGTCCGGCCGGCGCCGACAAGGACCACGCGCGGCCCGCGGTGCTGGCCACCAACGGCTTCGGCGGCAGCAAGTCCGACTCGACGGCCGCGATCGGCGCCGCCGTCGCCTCCCGCGGCTTCGTCAGTCTCGTCTACTCCGGGCTCGGCTTCGGCAAGTCGGGCTGCCTGATCTCGCTGGACGACCCGCAGATCGACGGCCGCGCCGCCTCCGCCCTGATCGACTTCCTCGCCGGCACCCGCACCGCCGACGACGGCACCCGTGTCGACTACGTCACCCAGGACCGGGCCGGCGACCCCCGGGTAGGCATGATCGGCGGCTCCTACGGCGGTGCCGTGCAGATGGCGACCGCGGCCGTCGACCACCGCGTCGACGCCCTCGTCCCGCTGATCACCTGGAACGACCTGGCCTACTCCCTCGACCCGAACAACGTCGCCGCCCCCGAGGTGCCCGGCGCCTTCAAATGGCAGTGGGCCAACGGCTTCTTCCTCATCGGCGAGGGTCAGCCGCTGCTGGAGCCCAGCCTTGACCCGTCCCGGATCAACTCCCTGACCTGCCTGCACTTCACCACCGGCGCCTGCGACACCGTCCACACCCTCAACTCCGGCCGCTACCCCGCCGACCGCACCAAGGCCATGCTGGAGTACGCCCGCGGTGTCTCCCCGGTCACCTACCTCAAGCACGTCAAGGCGCCGACGCTGCTCATCCAGGGCCAGGCCGACACCCTCTTCAACCTCAACGAGGCCGAGGCCACCTACCGCACCCTGCGCGCCCAGTCCACGCCCACCGCGATGATCTGGCAGTCCTGGGGCCACAGCGGCGGCATGAGCGACCCGGCACCCGGCGAACTCGACCTCGCCAAGGGCAACTTGGAGGAGAGCTACACTGGGCGCCGCATCCTCTCCTGGTTCGACCGCTACCTTCTGCACAACAAGTCCGCCGACACCGGGCCCCGGTTCGCGTACTACCGGGACTGGATCAGCGACCCGCGGTCCACCTACGGCACCGCCGACTCGGTGCCCGCCCGCTCGACCCGCTTCTACCTCTCCGGTGACGGCACCCTCGTCGACCGGAAGTCCAAGGTCACCCAGGGCAGCCGCAGTTACACCAACCTGCCGGTGGCGACCAGCCATTCGGAAAGTTCCATCGCGGGGCTCCTCGGGCTGCCCGACCCCCAGCCGTTCGACACCCCGGGCACCTATCTCGACTGGAGCACCGCCCCGCTCTCCGCCCCCATGGACCTGGTCGGCTCGCCGCAACTGCGGCTCAAGGTGGACTCGCCCGCCGCGGAACGCACCCAGGGCGACAGCGACGCCACCGGCCGCCTGGTCCTCTTCGCCAAGCTGTACGACGTGGCACCGGACGGCGGCAAGACCCTGGTGCACCGGCTGGTCGCCCCGGTGCGCGTCCCGGACGTCACCCGCCCCTTCACCGTCAAACTCCCCGGCATCGTCCATCGCTACGAGGCGGGCCACAAGCTGCGCCTGGTGGTCGCCGCCAGCGACACGGCGTACTTCGGGAACAAGGGCATGAAGCGGGTCACTGTCACCAACTCGCCCTCGGACAAGGGGGATTCGGGCGTCCTCAGCCTGCCGGTGGTGCGCTGACCGGATCTCGCTCTACGGTGGCCGGATGCCGACCGGCCACCACCACGAAGAGTTGAGCGCCGCGGGTGACCGCGCGGTGATCCGCCCCCTCGCCCGCGAGGACGGGGAGGAGTTCACCGCGCGGGCCCGGGAGAGCCGAGCCCTCCACCACCCCTGGCTCTTCCCGCCCACCACCCCTGAAGCCTGGGCCGAGTACGCGGACCGCGTCATCGAGGACCCGGCCCGGCGCGGCTTCCTCGTCTGCGAACCGGACGGCTCCCTGGCCGGCTACATCACCATCAGCAACATCGTGGCCGGCGCCTTCCGCAACGGCACCCTCGGCTACGGCGCCTTCGCCCACGCTGCGGGCCGCGGCCTGATGAGCGAGGGCCTCGCCCTTGTCGTCGCCCAGGCCTTCGGACCCCTCGGCCTGCACCGCCTGGAGATCAACGTCCAGCCCCGCAACACCGCCTCCATCGCCCTCGCCCGCCGCACCGGTTTCCGCCTGGAGGGCTACTCACCCGACTTCCTCCATGTCGACGGCGCCTGGCGCGACCACGAACGCTGGGCCCGTACGGCGGCCCCGGTCCGGAGAGAGACCGCGGTCCCCGCCGGACGCGGTGGGGGAAGCGGAGGCTAGACTCTGACGCAGGTGTAAGGGGGCTGTGGGCCCCGGAGCAGTTCTTGGTGGGGTTGAGATGGTCGCAGGCAAGGTTGTCCGGTTCGATGTCGTACGGGGCTATGGGTTCATCGCTCCTGAGCAGGGCGGGGAGGATGTCTTCCTGCACGCCAACGATCTGCTGATCCCGGAGTCCGCGGTGCACTCCGGCGCGCTGGTCGAGTTCGAGCTGGAGGAGGGGGACCGCGGGCCGAAGGCCTCCTCGGTCCGGCTCTCCGAGAAGGCGCAGGCCCAGATGGCGACCCCGTTCGCGGTGCAGCCGCCCGTCCAGCCGTCCCACGTCAGATACGAGGACGGCGAGGAGCCGACCTGCGATGTGCTGAGCGTCGCGGAGTACTCGCACGAGGTGACCGAACTGCTGCTGAGCAGGGCGCCCTGGATGACCGGCGAGCAGATCAACCAGCTCCGCCAGCATCTGGTGCAGCTCGGCAAGCACCACGGCTGGGCCGAGGGCTGACCGACGGCCCGGCGGAAGCGAGTGCGCCGCCGGATCGGAACCGATCCCGGTCGAGGTGGGCGGTGAGACCCTCGCCGTCCCGTGTCGCATCTGCCACGGCGAGCCCGGCGCCGAGGCGGCGCGCTCGCTGACCGGTGTCCGGCGGTCGATCCTGCACTGCCTGTGCTCACGCCACGGCGACGGCCGGATCCGTCAGCGCCACCTCGAACAGATCACGGGGCTGCACCACGCCTGGGTGGCGCCGTACGTGGTGCAGCCGGCCGGTGAGGACCGAGTACCACCACCCCAGCCCGGGATCTCCGGCTGATCACTCCCCAAGTCCCTCTGTTCAGCGGTGCGTTCACGTTGTTCGATGGTGGGGACCGGTCGACTGGCTTATGGGGAGGGCGTTTTGGTGAGCGCGGGGACTGTGTTGCGGCGGGATGTACTGAGCTTGCCCGCCGCCTTGCCGGGGGCACCGAATCCGCTGCCGCCGATGCGGCCGCTGGACGAGGTGCATGAGACAGACGAGCGGGCCCGGGCCGCGCTCCCGCCGGACATGGCACGGCAGATGGCGTACGCACCACTGCGCAGTGTGCTGCCCGCGCGGATCCACGACGGCTACGGGCGGGACCGCGCCCCCGTCACCTTCGACACCCTGGTGCTGGAGAACGACCGGCTGCGGGCCACCGTGCTGCCCGCCCTCGGCGGCCGTGTCCACTCGCTGCTGCACAAGCCCACCGGACGTGAACTCCTCTACCGCAACCCGGTGTTGCAGCCCGCGAACTTCGCGCTCAACGGCGCCTGGTTCTCCGGCGGCGTCGAGTGGAACATCGGGGCGACCGGCCACACCGCGCTCTCCGTGGCGCCGCTGCACGCGGCCCGGGTGACCGCGCCGGACGGCGGACCGATGCTGCGGCTGTGGGAGTGGGAGCCGCTGCGGGACCTGCCGTTCCAGGTGGACCTGTGGCTGCCGCCCGGTTCCGACTTCCTGCATGTCGGGGTACGCATCCGCAACCCGCACGAACTGCCCGCGCCCACCTACTGGTGGTCCAACATCGCGGTCCCCGAGGAGCAGCGCGTCCTCGCCCCCGCCACCGAGGCCTGGCACTTCGGCTACGCGCGCAATCTGAGCCGCGTCCCGGTCCCGCACCACGAGGGCGTCGACCGCACTTACCCGCTGCGCAGCACCCACGCCGCCGACTACTTCTACGAGGTACCGGACGGGCGGCGCCGCTGGATCGCCGCCCTGGACGAGCAGGGCACCGGGCTGGTGCAGACCTCCACCGACGTACTGCGCGGGCGGAAGCTGTTCGTCTGGGGCAGCGGTCCCGGCGGGCGCCGCTGGCAGCAGTGGCTCACCGAACCCGGCACCGGTGGCTACTCCGAGATCCAAGCCGGCCTGGCCCGTACCCAGTTGGAGCATGTGCGGCTGGAGGCGGAGTCGGAGGTGAGCTGGCTGGAGTCCTACGGTCCGCTCACCGCCGACCCGGCCTTGGTGCACGGCGAGGACTGGGACGCGGCCTGCGCCGCCGCCGAGGACGGGCTGGCCGCCGCACTGCCGCGGGAGGCGGTGGACGCCGCCTACCGGGAGTGGCTGCCGTGCGCCGACGCGGAACCGGTGGAGCGGCTGGCGGCCGGTTCCGGGCGGGGTGCGCTGGAGGTGCTGCGCGGCCGGCACGAGCTCCCCGGCACGCCCTTCGAGGCGGACGGGCTGGGGCCGGAGGAGGAACCGTGGCGGGTGCTGCTGGACACCGGTTCGCTGCCCGCGGCACAGCGCCCCGGGCCGCCGGGACCGACCCCGGTCACCCCGCACTGGCGGGATCTGCTGGAGACGGCGCCGGCCACCGCGGCGACCGAGTACCACCTGGGCGTCGCGCAGTGGCACGCGGGCGATCGGGCGCAGGCGGTGCGGAGTTGGGAGCGTGCGCTGCCCGAGGCGGCGGAGCGGTGGCCGCTGCTGCGGCTGCTGGCCGTCGCCGATCTGGAGGGCGGCCACCCGGAGCGGGGCGCCGACCGGTACCGGGACGCCTGCGCCGATCTGGCCGGGCACCGCGACCGGATCGAGGCGGACGGCGCGGACGGCCCGGCCCGGTGGGCGTCCGCCGCGGCGGCCCTCGGCCGGGAGGCGCTGGCGGTACTGCTGGCCGCGGGCCGTACCGAGGAGGCGCGGGCGGTGTGGCGGGGGTTGCCGGAGGCGGACCGTGCGCGCGGCTCGTTCCGGCTGATCGAGGCCCAACTGCTGCTCGCGGAGGGCGACCTGGCCGCCGCCCGCGCTGTCTACGACGCCGGTTTCGAACCGGCCGATCTGCGGGAGGGCGATGAGACGGTGGGCGAGGTGTGGCGGCAACTCACCGCCGAACCCCTGCCCGCCGCCTACGACTTCAGGATGCGGCCGGGGGAGTAGGCCGTTTCGTTCACCCCCCGGTGCGCCGGTCCACGTACTCGAAGACCGCGCCGTCGGGGTGCATGGCGATCAGATTGCGGCCGGCGGGGGTGGCGATGGGGCCCGCGACGATACGGGCCCCGGAGCCGCCGAGCACCTCGCGGGCCTGGTCCACATCCCGTACGGCGATGGTGGCGGTCACCCGGCGGAGCACCTCCAGCTCCTCCTCGGGGCCGCTCATCAGCAGGAAGCAGCCGACGGCGGCCACCGACACCCCGGCGTGTTCGGACCGCATCGCTCTGCTGCCGGTCAGCCGCTCGTAGAAGAGCACCGCGACCTCCAGGTCCGGTACGCAGATACGCAATGTCGTGCCGAGGATCTCCATGCGGGGGAGCCTAGTTGGCGTGCGACGGCCGCGAAATCGGTTCCTCGGTATGCCCGGAATGCGGGGGCCGCGGGCACCGGCGGTGACGTTTCAGGGGGCGCCGGGGGGATA
This sequence comes from Streptomyces sp. NPDC058045, assembly GCF_042885635.1. Taxonomy (NCBI): domain Bacteria; kingdom Bacillati; phylum Actinomycetota; class Actinomycetes; order Kitasatosporales; family Streptomycetaceae; genus Streptomyces; species Streptomyces sp. NPDC058045. Next base: position 85,375 of record NZ_JBHVRR010000024.1, read on the forward strand.
CGCGGTCAGCGTCCGCCGGGTGCGGCGACGCAGTGCGGCGCGCCCGGGTGTCCCGACGCGCGGAGGACCCCGACATGACGACGCTCGACGCCACCCACGATCTAGGTACCCGGGACCTCACGGCCCTCGCCCGCCAGCTCCGCGTGGACAGTGTGCGCGCCGCCGACGCGGCGGGCTCCGGCCACCCCACCTCCTCCATGTCCGCCGCCGACCTGATGGCCGTACTCCTCGCCCGCCACCTCCGCTACGACTTCGACCGCCCCGAACACCCCGGCAACGACCGCTTCATCCTCTCCAAGGGCCACGCCTCACCCCTGCTGTACGCGGCGTTCAAGGCGGCCGGGGCGATCAGCGACACCGAGCTGCTGACGTTCCGGCGGCACGGCAGCCGGCTGGAGGGACACCCCACCCCGCGCCTGCCGTGGGTGGAGGTGGCCACCGGTTCCCTGGGGCAGGGGCTGCCGGTGGCGGTGGGGGAGGCGCTGGCCGGCAAGCGCCTCGACCACACCGACTACCGGGTGTGGGCGCTGTGCGGCGACAGCGAACTCTCCGAGGGCTCCATCTGGGAGGCCGCGGAGCAGGCGGGCTACGAGCATCTGGACAACCTGGTGGCGATCCTCGACGTCAACCGCCTCGGCCAGCGCGGCCCCACCCGGCACGGCCACGACCTGGACGCCTACGCCACCCGCTTCGAAGCCTTCGGCTGGCGGGCGGTGGAGACCGACGGGCACGATGTGACGGCCGTCGACCGGGCCTACCGGGAGGCGCTGGCGGTACGCGGGCAGCCCGCGGTGATCGTGGCCCGCACCCTCAAGGGCAAGGGCGTCGCCTCGGTGGAGAACCGCGAGGGGATGCACGGAAAGCCGCTGCCGGACGCGGCAGCCGCCATCGAGGAACTCGGCGGCTCGCACGCCGTCCATGTCTCCGTCCGGCCCCCGCCCCCGGTGCGCTCCCTGCACGTGGCCCGCGCCGGACGCCTGGAACTGCCGCGCTACGAGCGGGCCGACGGGGCCGCGGTGGACCGGGTCGCCACCCGCGACGCCTACGGGGAGGCGCTCACCGCACTCGGGCGCGCCCGCGGGGATGTCGTCGTCCTCGACGGGGAGGTGGGCGACTCCACCCGCGCCGAGTTCTTCGCCAAGGAGCACCCGGAGCGCTACTTCGAGTGCTACATCGCGGAGCAGCAACTCGTCGCGGACGCCGTGGGGTTCGCGGCCCGCGGCTGGGTCCCGTACGCCGCGACCTTCGCCGCCTTCCTCACCCGCGCCCATGACTTCGTACGGATGGCGGCGGTCAGCGGCAGCGACATCAATCTGGCCGGGTCCCACGCCGGTGCCTCCATCGGGCAGGACGGGCCGTCCCAGATGGGGCTTGAGGACCTGGCCCTCTTCCGCGCGGTGCACGGGGCGACGGTGCTGTACCCGTGCGACGCCAACCAGACCGCGCGTCTGGTCGCGGAGTCGGCCGACCGCCCCGGCATCTGCTACCTCCGCACCACCCGCGGCGCGACCCCGGTGATCTACGGGCCGGACGAGACCTTCCCCGTCGGCGGCAGCAAGGTGCTGCGCGCGGGCGACGGGGACCGGCTCACCCTGGTCGCCGCGGGCATCACCGTCTTCGAGGCGCTGGCCGCGGCCGAGGCGCTGGCCGCGGAGGGCATCGCGGCCCGCGTCATCGACCTGTACTCGGTGAAACCGGTGGACCGGCCCACCCTGCGGGAGGCCGCCGAGCAGACCGGCTGCCTGCTCACCGTGGAGGACCACCGGGCGGAGGGCGGCCTCGGGGACGCGGTCGCCGAGCCCTTCGCAGACGGGCGCCCGATGCCGCGGCTGGCCCGGCTGGCGGTGCGCGAGATGCCCGGCTCCGGCACCCCCGAGGAGCAGTTGCGGGAGGCCGGGATCGACGCGGCCTCGATCGCGGCGGCGGCCCGGCTGCTGGTGGAACACGCGGTGGTGGTCTGAGACGCCCGGCGTGACTGAGTCCGGGACCGGCGGGGGAGTGGACCCACCATGACCGAACTGCGCTATGTGTACGCCGTCTCCCGGCCGCTGTCCGCCCCGCTCCAGGCCGAGCTGACCGGGGTGGGCGGCGGTCCGGTGCGGGTGCTGCCGCACGGCGGGCTGGCCGCTGCGGTCGGCCCGGTGCCCGCCGCGGAGTTCTCCGGCCCGGCGCTCGCCGAACACCGCGAGGACCCGCGGTGGCTGGCCGGCACGGTCCGCGCCCACCAGCGCGTGGTAGCCGCCCTCACCACCCTGACCAGTCCCCTGCCCCTGAGACCGCTGACCGTACTGCGGGACGACAGCGCGGTACGCGCCCTGCTGGAGTACCGCGCCCTGCACTTCCGCCGTATGTTGCAACGGCTCGACGGCCGGGTCGAGTGGGGCGTGGAGCTGTATGTGGAGCGCGCGGAGCGGGACGGTACCCGGGAGGAGGCCGAGGAGCTGGGGCGGCGGCTGCACGAGCGGCTGGCCCTGCTCGCCGACGAGGCCCGGCACAGCCCGCCGCGCGGCCCCGGCTCCCCGCGCACCGCCCCGCCGGACCTGGTGGGACCGGCGGGGATGCCGGTACTGGACGCGGCCTATCTGGTGCGGCGGGCCAGGGCCGGGGAGTTCGTGGCGGAGGTGGAGGCGGTGAAGGACGCGGTGCCGGGGCTGCGCACCACGCTGACCGGGCCCTGGGCCGCGTACTCCTTCACCGGGATGTGGCCGGAGCCGGCCGGGGGCACCGACATCGGCGACTTCGGCTGACGGCCCACCGCCCCGGGCCGCTCACCCCTCGCCGCCCGACTCAGACCCGGCAGAGGATCTCGCCGTGCAGCACGCCGAACCAGGCGTCGTCCCGGGCGCCCCACTCCCGCCAGGCGTCCGCGATACGGGACAGCTCGTCCATGTCCGCGTGCCCGCCGCGCACCGCGCTCTGCGCGTAACCGGAGGAGACCGTGCGGTCCGCCCAGAGGCCGCTCCACCAGGTGCGCTCCTCCTCGGTGGCGTAACACCAGGCGCTCGCGGTCGAGTTGACCTCGGTGAGCCCGGCCTGCCGCGCCCAGGCCCTGAGCCGGCGCCCGGCGTCCGGCTCGCCGCCGTTGGCACGGGCCACCCGGCGGTAGAGGTCCAGCCAGGCGTCCAGTCCTCGGACGGCCGGGTACCAGGTCATCGCCGCGTAGTCGGCGTCCCGGGCCGCGATCAGGCCGCCCGGCCGGCACACCCGGCGCATCTCGCGGAGCGCCTGCACCGGGTCGCCCACATGTTGCAGCACCTGGTGGGCGTGCACCACGTCGAAGGTGCCGTCGGGGAAGTCCAGGGCGTGTACGTCGGCCTCGGCGAAGGCGACGTTGGTGAGGCCGCGGGCGTCGGCGGTGGCGCGGGCCTGGGCCAGGACGCCGGGTGCCCGGTCCACGGCGGTGACCTCGCCGTCCGGGACGAGCGCGGCCAGGTCGGCGGTGATGGTGCCGGGACCGCAGCCGATGTCCAGGATCCGCATGTGTGGTTCGAGGTGTCCGGTGAGGTAGGCGGCCGAGTTGGCGGCGGTGCGCCAGGTGTGCGAGCGCAGTACCGACTCATGGTGGCCGTGGGTGTAGACGGCGGTCTCCTCGGGCATTCCGGTTCCCCTCTGCGCGGCGGGTGCGGCGGGTGGCGGGGCGCCCGGTCCGGCACCCCGGTCACTGTGCGGCAGCGTACGCCCATGACTCGTATCGTGAGATGTGCGTCTCGTGATGCGGTCGCCGGAAAACGGGTTGGAGGGGGTGTGAGGCGTCCGGGAGAATGCCGCCCCATGGGACATCTGGAAGCGGCGCACCTCGAATACCACCTGCCCGACGGCAGGACCCTGCTCGGGGATGTGTCGTTCCGGGTCGGCGAGGGCACCGCCGTCGCCCTGGTCGGACCCAACGGCGCGGGCAAGACCACCCTGCTCCGCATCCTCTCCGGTGAGCTCACGGCGCACGGCGGCACCGTCACCACCAGCGGCGGCCTCGGCGTGATGCGCCAGTTCATCGGCTCCGTCCGGGACGAGAGCACCGTACGGGACCTGCTGGTGTCCGTCGCCCCGCCGCGGATCCAGGACGCCGCCCGCGCCGTCGACAAGGCGGAGCACGCCGTGCTCACCGTCGACGACGAGGCCGCCCAGATGCAGTACGCGCAGGCCCTGGCCGACTGGGCGGAGGCCCAGGGCTATGAAGCCGAGACCCTGTGGGACATCTGCACCACCGCCGCCCTCGGTGTGCCCTACGAGAAGGCGCAGTGGCGCCAGGTGCACACCCTCAGCGGCGGCGAGCAGAAGCGCCTGGTACTGGAGGCCCTGCTCCGCGGCCCGGACGAGGTGCTGCTGCTGGACGAGCCGGACAACTACCTGGACGTACCCGGCAAGCGCGGGCTGGAGGAGCGGCTGCGGGAGACCCGTAAGACGGTGCTCTTCGTCTCGCACGACCGGGAGTTGCTGGCCCGCGCCGCGGACCGGATCGTGAGCGTGGAGCCCGGCCCCGCCGGGGCCGACGCCTGGGTGCACGGCGGCTCCTTCGCCACCTACCACGAGGCCCGCCGGGAGCGCTTCGCCCGCTTCGAGGAGCTGCGCCGCCGCTGGGACGAGAAGCACGCCCAGCTCAAGAAGCTGGTCCTGAATCTGCGTCAGGCCGCGGAGAACAGCGCCGAGCTCGCCTCCCGCTACCGCGCCGCCCAGACCAGGCTGCGCCGCTTCGAGGAGGCCGGCCCGCCGCCCGAGCCGCCGCGCGAGCAGGACATCCGGATGCGGCTGCGCGGCGGCCGCACCGGCCTGCGCTCCGTCACCTGCACCGGCCTCGAACTCACCGGCCTGATGCGCCCGTTCGACCTGGAGGTCTTCTACGGCGAGCGGGTCGCGGTGCTCGGTTCCAACGGCTCCGGCAAGTCCCACTTCCTGCGGCTGCTCGCCGGGGGAGAGGTCGCCCACACCGGCGCTTGGAAGCTCGGCGCGCGCGTGGTGCCCGGGCACTTCGCGCAGACCCACGCCCACCCCGAGCTGGCCGGCCGCCCCCTGACCGGCATCCTGTGGCACGAGCACGCCCAGGACCGCGGCGCCGCCATGTCCCGGCTGCGGCGCTACGAGCTGACCGGGCAGGCCGAGCAGTCCTTCGACCGGCTCTCCGGCGGCCAGCAGGCCCGCTTCCAGATCCTGCTGCTCGAACTCGCGGGCGCCACCGCCCTGTTGCTGGACGAGCCCACCGACAACCTGGACCTGGAATCGGCCGAGGCCCTCCAGCAGGGACTGGAGACCTTCGAGGGCACGGTGCTCGCCGTCACCCACGACCGCTGGTTCGCCCGCGCCTTCGACCGCTTCCTGGTCTTCGGCAGCGACGGCCGCGTCCGGGAGACCCCCGAGCCGGTCTGGGACGAACGCCGGGTGACCCGCGCCCGCTGACCTCCACCAACTGCCGCCGCAGCCAAGCAAGTTGGACCCGCGTCAGGACCAGCGGAGGACCGCGCCCAAGCCGCCCGCCGGTGCGTCGTCCGGACCGACCGAGGTCACCGACAGGGCCGGCGCACCGCTCATCGCCGCACACCGCAGCAGCGCGTCATCGGCCCGCGCCGCCCGCGGCACCGGACTGCTCGGCCGCCCGACCGGACCGGGCAGCGTCACCTGGTCCGGCTCGTCGCCCACCCACACCTCCCGGTGCCCGTCCGGCCCCGAAGGCCGTACCAGCAGCTCCGCGATCCGATGCGCCCGAGCCGCCGCCAGCAGCGCCGGTACGCCCTCCACCGCGCGCCGCCGACCGCCCGGACCCGGGGACCTGGCGGAGAGGAACAGCTCCAGGTCGTCCGCCGCGTGCCGCCGCACCTGCTCCTCCCGCAGTTGCGCCAGCTCGTCCGGGAGCAGCCGGTCGCCCATGGTCTGCTCGGCCTCCACCGTCAACTCCCTGAGCTGCTGCGGCAGTCGCTCGTAGACGGCGCGCCGCTCCCGGTCCGGGCCGGCCAGCACCACCAGATCGGCGCGGGTCTCCTCGTGCCGGGCGGCCAGCGCACCCGCCGTCTCCACCGCGTGCCGCTCCGGGCCGTCCTCCGCCCGCAGCCGGAGGTGGTGCTCCGGCCACGTGGTGACGGCCGCCGGGTCCTCCCGGCCGCTGCTGCCGCGGAGTTCGAGTACGGCGCCCTGCGGGTCGACGTAGGCCACCAGGCACAGCGGGTCCTCGCCGGCCAGTTCCAGCAGGGGGGTGGTGTGCGGCAGGGCGGCCCAGCCGGCCCGGGTGCCGCGGGGCGGTGCGGCGAGCGGTGGGTCGAGCACCACCCGGCCCCCGGCCGCGAAGAGGGCGCGGCCGAAGGGTTCCGGGGAGTGCCGCAGCTCCTCCAGGGCGGACCGCAGCGCCTCGCAGGTCGCCTGGTCCGCGCCCTGGTCGGCGAGCCGGCGCAGTACGTCCCGGGCGGCCCGGGCCCGCTCGTGCGGGGCGGCCGCGTCGTGCTGCGAGGTGTCGGCGTACACGGAGGCCCACGGGCCGGGGCGTTCGTACAGCGGGTGGAGGAAGCCGAGGTCCATGATTCATCTCTCCCGAGCGGGTGTTCCGTGCCGGGCGGGTACCCGGCCGGCAGGTACCGACACGACGACCCGAGCGGGGTGCCCTATGACCGGAGTGGAACCGGGGCGGCTGGACGACCAGCAGTTGATGAAGGAACTGGAGGCGATCCACCGCACCCGCCATGACACGCTGCTGCACGGTTCGAACGACGCGCTCAGGGTGCACAACATCCGCATGGCCGAGCTGGAGGGCGAGTATCTGCGCCGCCACCCCCGCCGCCCGGTGACCCCCGGCCGCACCCGCGCCGGCGCCCGCTGCCGGGACTTCCCGCCCAGAGCGGACGTCCCCGACCCGGCCTGATCACGCGGCCGCGGCCCGCCCGGTACC
>NZ_JBHVRR010000025.1:0-91402 GCF_042885635.1 Streptomyces sp. NPDC058045
GCACCCGGGCGGGCGCCGGTCGCGGGCGGCGGGCGGCGGGCTCGGGTCGCCGGGCGGGGCCCGGTACCCGGCGGCGCGGGGGATGCCGGTCGGTCACTGGGTCACCTGCCGGGGCTCGGAGCGGTGCGGGGAGGGCGCCGGGGAACCGGCGGGCGGGAACGGGGTGCTGGATTCGGCGGCCAGCCGCGCGGACGCCGAACTCCGGGGCGTGGCCGGGGAGTTGGGCGAGGCGGTGGCGGACGGGCCGGGCGAGGCGGCGGGTGCCCGGGTGCGCAGGGCGGACGGCGAGGCGGTGGACGGTACGCCGCGCACCCGGCCGTCGGGCCCGAGGAAGGCGGGGTCGCCGCCCGGCACCAGGCCGAGTTCACGGGCGCGGCGCTGCAGGGCGTCCGGGTCGGAGTAGCCGTTCACATCGTGCTGGAGCTCCTGCTCCTGGTCGGTGAGGTCGGTGGTCTCCTTCTTCAGCCGGCTCAACTGGAACGAGCCTTCGTTCAAAGAGGAGTTGAGCATCAGCAGGGTGATCAGCCCGCCGCTCAGCAGGACCACCACCAGCAGGACGAACGGTGTCCTCGCGGCTCGGCTCGGTCCGGTGGGGAACATCCGGGCCAGCCTGGCGGCCCGCCCCCTCAGCCGGGGTGCACTGCTCATCCGTCCCTCCCCTGCGGTGTGGTGGTGCGCTGCTCAGACGGTGGCCCGCGGTCGGCGGCTCATTCGGCGTCCTCGCGGATGCGCTGGGCGCCGCGCAGCCGCGCCGGGGCGGCCCTGCGGTTCTCGGCGATCTCCTCCTCGGTGGGCAGTTCCGCACCGCGGGTGAGGAGCTTGAGGCGGGGCTGGTACCGCTCGGGCACCACCGGCAGCCCGGCCGGCGCGGTGCTCGCCGCCCCGGCCGCGAGCACCTGCTTCACCAGCCGGTCCTCCAGCGACTGGTACGAGAGCACCGCGATCCGGCCGCCGAGGGCGAGCGCCCCGACCGCCGCCGGCACCGCCCGTTCCAGGACCGCCAGTTCACCGTTGACCTCGATCCGCAGGGCCTGGAAGGTGCGCTTGGCCGGATTGCCGCCGGTGCGCTTCGCGGCCTGCGGGAGGGCGTCGCGGATCACCTGGACCAGACGGGCGCTGTTGGTGAACGGTTCCCTCTCGCGCTCCCGCACCACGGCGCCGACGATCCGCTTCGCCTGCTTCTCCTCGCCGTACGCCCGCAGGATCCGCACCAGTTCGCCGGGCGGGTAGGTGTTGAGGACCTCCGCGGCACTGGCGCCCGTCGTCTGGTCCATCCGCATGTCGAGCGGGGCGTCCTGCGCGTAGGCGAACCCCCGGTCCGCCTCGTCCAGTTGCATGGAGGAGACGCCCAGGTCGAAGAGGACGCCCTGGACGCGGGGCAGGTCGAGCCGGGCGAGGACCTCGGGCAGCTCGTCGTAGACGGCGTGCACCAGGGTGGCGCGCTCGCCGAAGCGGGCCAGCCGCTCACCGGCCAGCCGCAGCGCCTCCTTGTCCCGGTCCAGGCCGATCAGCCGGACGGACGGGAAGGTACCGAGCAGGGCCTCGCTGTGCCCGCCGAGACCGAGGGTGCAGTCGACCACGACGGCGCCCGGGGCGGCGAGCGCGGGGGCCAGCAGATCAAGGCAGCGTTGCAGCATCACCGGTACGTGCCGGGTGTTCCCGGCGGCTTCGGGGGCGCCGGTCCCCTCCGGTGCGGCGCCGGGCTGTCGCGGCTGCGGTTCGCGCCCTTGCATTGGCCCTCTCAGGTCCTGCGGGCCCGTACGCACCGCCGGGTCCCCGCCCGCTCGTGAAGGGGAACGGCCCGCCGGCGCCGGGTCAGCGGCGTCAGCCGACCGGGAGCGGGAGGAGGCCGAGCCGTACGTGCGGGCCACGCACGCGGGGGGATTTCCGTGTGAACGGTAATCCCGGTCAGGATGTGAAGCAGACAGTGAGCTGGGAGGCCCCGCCTCCCGCTTCGCGTCACTTTAGTCCACCGGGTCGTCCGGTCAATCAACCGCCCTGCGCGTCGCCTGCGGCGGCGCACCAGCCCCCGCCGGCCATCTCACCCCTACGGGTGAACGAACTTGCGCGGCCACCCCCGTCATCCGGGACCATCGAACACATCTGCGGCGGCCCGGCCGACGAAATGCCCGCGGATCCGGCATAACGCCGCCGGTGTCCACAGGCAAGTGACACAAACGGGCACGCCAACAAGAATGCTCATGTGGCACCGCGCGGGTTCGGCCCGCGAGGTGTCCGTGATTTCGGGGTGGGACCGGTACGCGGCACACAGCGCGGGCCGGTCCGACATGGGGACCCAAGCTCGTCCGGAGCACGGGGAAGGGCCGAGGAGGGCCGGTGACGACCTATGACGATCGAGCGAGCCTCACTGACTTGACCAGCACCGCGGAACGGGTGCGCAGGTCGGTGGAGGACGTGATCGAGGGCAAGCCCGAGGTCGTACGGCTCTCGCTGACGGTGCTGCTCGCCGAGGGGCACCTGCTGATCGAGGACGTGCCGGGCGTCGGCAAGACGATGCTGGCCAAGGCCCTCGCCCGCTCCATCGACTGCTCGGTGCGCCGTATCCAGTTCACACCCGATCTGCTGCCGTCCGACATCACCGGGGTCTCCATCTGGGACCAGCAGCGGCGGGACTTCGAGTTCAAGCCCGGCGCGATCTTCGCCCAGATCGTCATCGGCGACGAGATCAACCGCGCCTCCCCCAAGACGCAGTCGGCGCTGCTGGAGTCCATGGAGGAGCGGCAGGTCACCATCGACGGGAAGACCTACGAGCTGCCCGGCCCCTTCATGGTGGTGGCCACGCAGAACCCGGTCGAGATGGAGGGCACCTACCCGCTGCCCGAGGCGCAGCGCGACCGCTTCATGGCCCGCGTCTCCATCGGCTATCCCAGCCCCGAGGCCGAGTTGCAGATGCTCGATGTGCACGGCGGCGTCTCCCCGCTGGACGACCTCCAGCCGGTGGCGCACGCCCACGAGATCCTCAAGCTGGTCGACACGGTCCGCTCGGTGCACGTGGCGCCCGCGGTACGCCGGTACGCGGTGGATCTGGTCGCCGCCACCCGCACCCACCCGGACCTGCGGCTCGGCGCCTCACCGCGGGCCACCCTGCATCTGCTGCGGGCGGCGAAGGCGGCGGCGGCGCTGGCCGGCCGCGAGTACGCCCTGCCGGACGACGTCCAGGGCCTCGCGGTCGCCGTACTGGCGCACCGGCTGCTGCCCACCGCCCAGGCCCAGCTCAACCGCCGCACCGCCGAGCAGGTCGTCCAGGAGATCATGCAGCGCACCCCCGTCCCCGCCGCGCACGGCGGCCGCGGCGCCGGGCACCCGGCGTACGGGCAGCAGCCGCCCGGCGGCCGGGGGGCGTGATGAGTGCTCAGGGCGCCGCGGCGCCCGGGGCGGAGCAGCCGCGCGGCGGGGTGCGCACCGCACTGGCCGGGCTCACCACCCGCGGCCGGTCCTTCCTGGCCGCGGGGATCGCGGCCGGGGTGTGCGCCTTCGTCCTGGGGCAGAGCGAGTTGCTGCGGGTGGGCCTGCTGCTGGCGGTGCTGCCACCGGTGTGCGCCGTGGTGCTGCTGCGCACGCGGTACCGGGTCACCGCCAGCCGCCGCCTCTCCCCCGGCCGGGTCCCCGCGGGCGCGGAGTCCCGCGTCCACCTCCGGATGGACAACGTCTCCCGGCTGCCCACCGGCCTGCTGATGCTCCAGGACCGGGTGCCGTATGTGCTGGGCCCGCGGCCGCGGTTCGTGCTGGACCGGGTGGAGGCGGGCGGGCGGCGCGAGGTGTCCTACCGGGTGCGGTCCGATCTGCGGGGCCGCTATCCGCTGGGCCCGCTCCAGTTGCGGCTGAGCGACCCGTTCGGCATGTGCGAGCTGACCCGCTCCTTCTCCTCGTACGACACGCTGACGGTGGTGCCGCGGGTGGAGCCGCTGCCCACGGTGCGGCTCTCCGGCAAGGGCAGCGGGTACGGCGAGGGGCGGCAGCGCTCCCTCGCCCTGGCCGGCGAGGACGACGTCATCCCCCGCGGATACCGCTACGGCGACGATCTGCGCCGGGTGCACTGGCGCTCCACGGCCCGGTACGGCGAGCTGATGGTGCGGCGCGAGGAGCAGCCGCAGCGCTCCCGCTGCACGGTGCTGCTGGACACCAGAGCGTCGGCGTACCGCGCCGCCGGGCCGGGCTCCGCCTTCGAGTGGGCCGTCTCGGCCACCGCTTCGATCGTGGTGCACATGCTGGAACGGGGCTTCTCGGTACGGCTGTTGACCGACACCGGGAGCACGGTGCCCGGCGAGGGCGGTGACGGGTTCGCGGCCAGCGGACAGGAGACGGCCGAGGCGGCCGGGCTGATGCTGGACACCCTCGCCGTGCTCGACCACTCCGAGGGCACCGAGCTGTCCCGCGCCTACGCGGTGCTGCGTACCGGCGGCGAGGGCCTGCTGATCGCGCTCCTGGGCGCGCTGGACGAGGAGCAGGCCGCGGTCGCCGCCCGGATGCGGCACCGCGGCGGCGCCGCCCTCGCCTTCGTACTGGACCCGGAGGCCTGGACTCGGGCGGGGGCGGGCAGCGGGGACGGCGCGGGTCTGCGGCTGCTGAGGGAGGCGGGCTGGACGGTGCTCCCGGTACCGCCGGGCGCCGAGCTGACCGAGCTGTGGCGCCGGACGGAACGCCTGCCCGGCGCCCCGGAACCGGCCTCCGTCCCGGGTACGGGCTTCGCCGGAGGATCTGCTCAACGGGCTTACGGAGCCGGGTCGTTCGGTTCCGCGTCCGCTCCGGGAACCGGGGCGGCAAGAGCCACCGGTGCCGGGACCGATTCCGGCGCGGGACCCTCGGGGGCTGCGGATGCCGGTGGCGCGCAGGGTGGTTCGGGGACCGGCCGGGACGGATCCCGGGGCACGGGGCTGAGGGGGCGGCGATGAGCGGACGGAGCCGGCTGGCGGTGAGCGCCGCCCTGGCGAGCCTGCTGGCGGCGTGCGCCCTGCTGCCGCTGGTCGACCGGTCCACCTGGATCCTCCAGGCCGCCTTCCTGGTCGCGGTACAGGCCGGGGTCGGCACACTGGCCCGGCGGATTCCGCTGGCCCGGCCGCTGACCGTGCTCGCCCAGGCCCTGGTGTCGCTGCTGCTGCTCACCCTGGTCTTCGCCCGCGAGCAGGCCCTCGCCGGTGTACTGCCCGGCCCGCAGGCCATCGACCGCTTCGGCCTGCTGCTCCAGGCCGGTTCGGACGACGTCGGCCGGTACGCCACGCCCGCGCCGCTGTCCGACGGGATCCGGCTGATGCTGGTCGGCGGAGTGCTGGTGGTGGCCCTGCTGGTGGACGCGCTGGCGGTCACCTTCCGAAACGCGGCCCCGGCCGGACTGCCGCTGCTGGCGCTGTATTCGGTGGCGGCCGGTCTGGCGGACAACGGGGCGGCCTGGCTGTGGTTCCTGCTGGCCGCCGCCGGCTATCTGCTGCTGCTCCTCGCCGAGGGACGGGACCGGCTCTCCCGCTGGGGGCGGGTCTTCGGCGGGGCGCCCCGCGAGCCGGACGGATCGGGGGGCCGGGCGGGCGGCGGGCGGGTCGTCGCCCCGGTGCGTACCGGCCGCCGCATCGGCCTGGTGGCGCTGGGCGTCGCGGTGGTGGTCCCGCTGACGCTGCCCTCGCTGGACGGCGGTCTGCTCGGCGGCGACGGCCACGGCCGCGGCCCGGGGCGCGGCGGCGGTGGGACGATCTCCGCGGTCAACCCCCTGGTCTCGCTCCAGAACAGCCTCAACCAGCCCGACGACCGCCAGGTCCTGGCGTACCGCACCACCACCCGGGACACCGAGGACCTGTACCTGCGGATCGTGTCCCTGGACGACTTCGACGGCCAGTCCTGGAAGCCCTCCCTCCGACGCATCGAGGACGTGCCCGCCACCCTCCCCACCCCGCAGGGCCTCAACCCCGGCGTGGGCACCACCGAGATCCGGACCAGCATCTCGGCCGCCGACTCGTACAAGCAGGACTGGCTGCCGATGCCGTATCCGGCGACCCAGGTCCGCATCGACGGCCGCTGGCGGTACGAGCCGGTGGGCCGCACCATCGTCGGCGACCACCGCCAGAACACCGGCGGCGCACGCTACGAGGTGACGAGCCTCGCGGTGCAGCCGACGGCCGAGCAACTGGCGGCCGCGCCGGACGCACCGGCCGGGCTGCGCCAGGAGTTCACCTCGCTGCCCCGCTCGGTCCCGCCGGTGGTGAAGGCCACCGCCCGCGCCGTGACCCGGGGCGCGGACAACGACTACCAGCGCGCTGTGAAGCTCCAGGACTTTTTCGCGGAGAGCGGCAACTTCTCCTACGACACCACGGTGGAGACCGGCGGCGGCACCGAGGCCATCGCCCGGTTCCTGAAGCAGCGGCGGGGCTTCTGCGTGCACTTCTCCTTCTCCATGGCGACCATGGCCCGCACGCTGGGCATACCGGCGCGGGTCGCGGTCGGCTTCACCCCCGGCTCCCCGGCTGCCGACGGCACCATGTCGGTCGGCCTGAAGGACGCGCACGCCTGGCCCGAGTTGTACTTCGAGGGCGTGGGGTGGACCCGCTTCGAGCCGACGCCGAGCCGCGGCACCGCCCCGCAGTACACCCGCCCCAACGCCCCGAGCAGCAACCCGGACAATCCCTCGGAGCCGTCCAGCGCCGCCCCCGTGCAACCGACCACCGCTCCCTCGGAGTCGGCCGGCTGCACCCCGGAGATGAAGAAGCTGGACGGCTGCGGCAGCGCGCCGCCCCAGGTCACCGGCGGTTCCGATTCCGGCGGTCCGCCGCTGGGGCTGCTGCTGGGCGGCGGTCTGGCGGTGCTGCTGGTGCTGTCCGTTCCGCTGCTGCCGATGCTCTGGCGGCTGCGGGAACGGTCGGTACGGCTCGGTTCGCGGGGCCGTACGGAACCGGACGCCGCGGACCGGACGCTGGCCGCCTGGCTGGAGTTGACGGACACCGCCTGGGACTACGGCATCGCACCGGACGGTTCGCTGACACCGCGGCGGGCCGCGGACCGCATCGTGCGGGTCACGGAACTCGACCCGGCGGCCGCGGAGTCGGTGCAGCGGGTGGCGGCTGCGGTGGAGCAGGTGCTGTACGCACCGCGGCCGCAGCCAGCGGCGGGGCTCGCCCAGGACGTACGGCGGGCTTCGGCGGCGATCGGTGCGGGGGCGGGCCGGGCGGCGCGACTCCGAGCGCTCCTCGCGCCGCGCTCCGCGGCCCGCGCCCTGTGGTGGTTCCGCGCCCGACGCCACACCCTCGCCACCCGCGTCGCCACCTGGTGGACCACCCACCACGCCCGCCGCGCCTGACGCGGGCCGCCGGAGGGGCGGCGAAGTGAGCGGGGGCGGGGTGGGACCGGCGGGTCGGCACCGAAGTCTGGCCGGAAACGAATGCCGGGCCGGAGGCGACAGAACCACCAACGACCCCGCGATAGGTGGCCACGGCGGCCCGGGCACGACGACCCCGGGGCACACCAGCGGGCCGCCCCGGACGGGAGACGGCCGACACAACCACCGGCGCCGCGGACAGGGCGGCGCCCACACGACTGTGGGCTGCCCCAAGCGGGACAGCCCACAGTCGGCGTTGAGTTGGAGTGCCGCGGGGGCACAGCCCGGTGCGGGCTGTGACACGGCCTAGCGGTCGTGGCCGCCGTCCTGGCGGCGCTGCCAGCGTTCCTCGATGCGGTCCATCATGGAGCGTCGCTGGCGGTTCTGGCGTCGGGCCGAGGGCGCATTCCCGGAATCGCGGCCTCCGGGTCCGGGCTGGGGCGGCTGCTCACCCGGCTTGGGTGCCTTCCGCCATCCGGTGATCGCGAGCACCGCGCACCCCAGCATCACGACAAAGCCCACCACGCTCAGCCACCACATCGACGGCACGATCATGCCGGCCATGAGGAGCGCGATACCGATCAGGAAGCCCACGACCGCCTGGTAGACCCGCCGCCGGGTGTACTTGCGCAGCCCGCTTCCCTCAAGCGCTGTCGCGAACTTTGGATCTTCGGCGTACAGCGCTCGCTCCATCTGCTCGAGCATTCGCTGCTCGTGCTCCGAGAGCGGCACGGAATCCTCCTCATCGTGCAGTCGCCTGGGCGACCGGGGGGTTCCCTTCAGGATAGGCAGGGAATCGCCCCCGTGAAACCCGCCCCTCTGCGCCAATCCACCTGCCGAACCGCCATGATGACCCGGCCCGCTGAAGCCTGCATTCCCCGGCGGGCGGCCCGCCATGCCGAACCGTCTCCCTCGATCATACGGCGCACCGCGCCATATCGGGCGCCGTGTGGCGTACTCCATCTGCCGCTGCGTACCTGATCAGCGGGTGCGCGTACGGGTGCGGTCAGGCGGTGGGAGGCGGCTGCTTCTCGCCGAGTACATGGAGTTGGGTGGCGACGGACTGGAAGGCCGGCAGTTCCGCGGCGGCGGCCTCCAGCTTGAGCAGGGCTTCCAGGGCGGCCGGTTCGGTGTCGACGAGGACGCCCGGCACCAGGTCGGCGAAGACCCGCACACCGTGGACGGAGGCGACCTGGACCCCGGCCTCTTCGACAAGGCCGGTGAGCTGCTCGGCGGTGAAGCGGTGCGGCACCGGGTCGCCCCCGCCCCAGCGGCCGTCGGGATCGGTGAGGGCGTGCCGGGCCTCGGTGAAGTGCCCGGCGAGGGCCCGGGCGAGCACGGCGCCGCCGAGGCCGGCGGCGAGCAGGCTGAGCACTCCGCCGGGACGCAGCGCCGCCACCACGTTGCCCAGGGCTTCGGCCGGCTCGTCCACGTACTCCAGGACGCCGTGGCAGAGCACCACGTCGTAGCCCTCGCGCCGGGCCACGTCGAAGAGGCCGTGGGCGTCGCCCTGGACGCCCTGGACCCGCTCGGCGACTCCGGCCTCGGCGGCGCGGCGCTCCAGCGCGAAGAGGGCGTTGGGGCTGGGGTCGACCACGGTGACCCGGTGGCCGAGGAGGGCGGCGGGCACGGCGAAGTTGCCACTGCCGCCACCGGTGTCCAGGACGTCGAGGGACTCCCGGCCCGCGGCCTTGACCCGGCGGTCGAGGGCGTCCCAGAGGACCTCCCAGACCACGGCGGTACGGAGAGAAGCGCGGGGGCGCATCGGGTCCGACACGGCAGTTGACTCCTCGGCGGGGCACCGCCTCGTACCGGCGGAGCGATCGGGGTGCTCCCGGGCCTCGGTGGCCTGCGGGAGCGGGGCAGGCCTGCCCACCCTATTGCCTCCGCTCCCCGGCTCCGTCCTGGCATACCGGCCCGCCCGGGACCTGCGCCCAGGCCGGACCCGGGCGCCCTCGCGCGTACCGGCGGGCTCATGGCGCCGGGGGGCGCGGCTGGGGCAGTACCGGCTGGAGTACCAGCATCCGTTCCACCAGGCGCAGGAACATCGCGGCGTCCCGGAGCAGGTCGTCGGCCTGGCGGCGGGCGACCGCGTTCCGTATGCCGGCTTCGGCGCGGGCGCGGCGGGCGGCGCCGGAGGCGAACAGGGCGCTCCACTCGGTGAGTTCGGGAGCGATCTCGGGGAGCACTTCCCAGGCGCTGCGGATCTTGGCCCGGCCGCGGCGGGTCGGCTCGGGGCGGGCGCGGGCGGCGAGGACGGCGGCCGCGGTGCGCAGGGCGGCCAAGTGGGCTGTGGCGTAGCGCTCGTTGGGGGTCTGGTGGTGGGCCGCCTCGTCGAGCCCGGCGCGGGCCTGGGCGAGCAGTTCGAGAGCGGCGGGCGGGGCGGACGCGCGGCGCAGCACGGGGTGCACATCGCTGGCGGGTCCGCTCGGCGAGGGGGCAGGGCCGGTGGCGCGGCGCCGCGGTGCGGCTGCTGCGGACGAACTGGCCATGACGATCCTCCTGTCGTCTCTGTGACGGCGCTGTGGCCGTATGTGCCCATCGTGGAGTACGCCACTGACAATCGGCTCTGACCAGGCACTTTGCTTCGATCGCAGGTTCGGGATAGATTTTGAACTGACCGGTCAGTTCAAAAGAGATCGACGGTCGAGCGGCCGCCCGGGAAGCGGCGGCCGGTGGCGGCGACGGCGGAGGGGGCCGGTTCCGTGCAGGGGATGCACCACGGCAAGAGGCGGCACCGTAAGCGTTCCGAGCGTTCCGGTACGCCGGATGCGGGCGGCGGCGGAGCCGGGACCGGAGGCGCGACCGAGTCCGCCCCCACTACCGAACCACCCGCACCTGAAAGGGAATCCGAGCCTTCCGCCCCCGAACTCCCCACCCTTGACTGCGAGTCCGAGACATCCGCCCCCGAACCCCCCACCCCCGGCGTCGAGTTGAACGTGCACGGGTTCGGGTTGAAAGGGCCGCGGGGGTGGGTCTTTCGGGAGGTGGAGTTCAGGGCGCCGGGTGGGTCGCTGGTGGCGGTGGTGGGGCCGTCCGGCTCCGGTCGTACCTGTCTGCTGCTGGCGCTCACCGGGCGGATGCGGGCGAGCGAGGGGTGGGCGGAGGTCGGCGGGGTGCGGCTGCCGGGGCGGTCGGCGGCGGCGCGGCGGTTCTGCGGGCTGGCGCAGGTGCCGGGGGTGAGCGACCTCGATCCCTCGCTCACCGTCGCCGAGCATCTGCGCGAACGGGCCTTGTTGCAGCGGCGGTTCGGCGGTTCGGTGCGGGCGCTGCTGCGGCCGCCGTCCGAGCGGAGGTCGGACGCCCGCCGCCGGGTCGACGCGGCGCTGGAGGCGGCCGGGCTCGATCCGGAGGGCCTGCCCAAGGGCCTCCGTACCCCGGTGCGGGACCTGGAGCGGTTGGAGGCGCTGCGGTTGTCGGTGGCGCTGGCGCTGATCGGGGAGCCGAGGCTGCTGGCGGTGGACGACGCGGATCTGAAGCTGGGGCCCGCCGAGCGTGCCCAACTCTGGGCGCTGCTGCGGTCGTTGACCGACTCCGGCATCACCGTACTCGCGGTGTGCAGTGAGGTTCCGGAGGACGGCGGCCCCCTCGTCCTGGCCCGCACCGCCGCCGAGGCACCACCCCAACTCACCGCCTCCGCAGCGGAGTTCACCCCCATTACAGAGTCCCGAGAGGAGATGCCCGATGCGTGCACCGAGGCTGGCCGCGCTTGAGTTGAAGCGCTTCGGCCGGGGACGGCTGCCCCGTGCCGCGCTGGTCGCCCTGCTGCTTCTGCCGCTGCTCTACGGGGCGCTCTACCTGTGGTCGTTCTGGGACCCGTACGGCAGGTTGGACCGGATTCCGGTGGCGCTGGTCAACGAGGACCAGGGGGCGGAAGCCGGGGGGCGGAAGGTGGCCGCGGGGGCGGACATCGTGCGCGGGCTGCACGAGAGCAACACCTTCGACTGGCGCGAGGTGAGCGCCGCCGAGGCCCGTCGCGGGGTGGCGGACGGCACGTACTACCTGTCGCTGACCATGCCGCGGGACTTCAGTGAGCGGATCGCGTCCAGTGCCGGGGAATCGCCCGAGACGGGTGCGCTGCGGGTGCGGACCAATGACGCGAACAACTACATCGTGGGGCAGATCTCCCGCACCGTCTTCTCCGAAGTGCGCTCGGCGGCCTCCACCAAGGCCTCCCGCTCCTTCCTGGACCGGATCTTCATCTCGTTCTCCGACATCCACGGCGCCACCGAGCGGGCCGCCAAGGGCGCGGACCGGCTGGACAGCGGTATCGGCAGGGCGAAGCAGGGTTCCAAGGATCTCGCGGACGGGCTGAGGGACGCCAAGTCCGGCTCCGGCAAGCTGAGTAGGGGCCTGAAGAAGCTCGACAAGGGTGCGGGTGAGCTGCAGAAGGGTTCGCGCCAGGTGGCGGACGGCACCGAGCAGCTCGCCGGCAAGGTCAACACGACCGCGGACCGGGTCCGGCCGTTCCTCCGGGACCACGGTCAAACCATCGCGGACAGCGCGCAGTTGGTGGCGGACGGGGCGGGCGCCATCCGTGAGCACCTCGATGTACTGGTGGAGACGGCGCCGGCCGCGGAGACCGGCACCCGTAAGGCCGCCGACACCCTCGCCACGGTCTACCGCGACCGCTGCGAGAAGCCGGCCGACGCCCAACCCGCCCCGGACCAGGCCGACTTGGCGGGGCCCGACCCGGCCTGCGCCGACCTGAAGAAGGCCCGGGACGCCGCCGCCGAAGCAGCGAAGCTGACCAAGGACGTGCACACCGTCCTCAAGGACTACGACGGCGACGTCGAGGACTTGGACAAGGACCTGGGCACGCTCCAGCAGCAGGCCAGGGCGTTGAAGAAGGCCGCGCCGACCCTCGCCGACGACCTCGACGGCGCCGTAGCCAAGATCAACAAGCTGAACGAGGGCGCCGGCAAGGTCGCCGACGGGGCCAGGACCCTGCACACCGGTCTCGGCACCGCCCGCAGCGGTGCCCGCGAACTCGACGCGGGCATAGGCAAGTTGGGGGCGGGGGCGAACGATCTGGACGGCGGACTGTTCAGGTTGGCGGACGGTTCCGGGAAGCTCGCGGGCGGCCTGCATGACGGCGTCGACCGGATACCCGACTACGGCAAGCAGGACCGCGACCGGCGGACCGGAGTGATGGCCGACCCGGTGCGCCTCGCCACCCAGGATCTGCACAAGGCGCCCAACTACGGCACCGGTTTCGCCCCTTACTTCATCCCGCTGTCGCTCTGGGTCGGCGCCATGGTGGCGTACATGCTGATCCAGCCGCTGAACCGGCGGGCGCTGGCGGCGGGCGCCTCGGCCTGGCGCACCACGGTGGCGGGCTGGCTGCCGGTGGCGGCCGTGGGCGTGCTCCAGACCGCGGCACTGATGTCGGTACTGCACTGGGGTCTGGGCCTGGAGATGGCCAGGCCGGCGGGGACGGTCGGCTTCCTCTGCCTGGTCACCGCCTGCTTCGCGGCGATCGTGCAGTGGCTCAACGCCCGCTTCGGCGCGGCCGGCCGCATCCTGGCGCTGGCGCTGCTGATGCTCCAGTTGACCTCGGCGGGCGGCACCTACCCGGTGCAGACCAGTCCCGGCTTCTTCGCCGCCATCCACCCGTATCTGCCGATGAGTTACGTGGTGGACGCGCTGCGGCGGCTGATCACCGGGGGCGGGCTGGGGCCGGTGTGGCAGGCGGGTGTGGTGCTCGCCGCGTTCACCGCGGGCGCGCTGGCGCTGACCGCGGTCGCCGCCCGGCGCAGCCAGGTGTGGACGGTGGACCGGCTCCATCCGGAGCTGAGCCTGTGAGCCTGCGCGGCCCCGCCGCCGGGCCTGTGAGAATCGTCGGCATGGACAGCAGCAGCACACGCCGCCGGGCGACCCGGCAGAAGCTCTACGAGGCGGCCGTCACCCTCATCGCGGAGCAGGGTTTCTCCGCCACCACCGTGGACGAGATCGCGGAGCGGGCCGGCGTCGCCAAGGGCACCGTCTACTACAACTTCGCCAGCAAGTCGGAGCTGTTCGAGGAGTTGCTGCGGCACGGCGTGGGGCTGCTGACCGCCTCGCTCAAGGAGGCCGCCGAGCGCACCGAGGCGGCGGGCGGCAGCCGGGTCGACGCGCTGGACGCGATGATCCGCGCCGGCCTGGTCTTCATCGACCGCTACCAGTCCTTCACCCAGCTCTATGTGGCGGAGCTGTGGCGCACCAACCGGGCCTGGCAGTCGACGCTGCTGGTGGTGCGGCAGCAGGCGGTGGCCGTCGTCGAGGACGTACTGCGCGAGGGGGTGCGGCGGGGGGAGCTGAGCGAGGAGATCGATGTGCCGCTGACCGCGGCGGCCCTGGTGGGGATGGTGCTGGTGGCGGCGCTGGACTGGAAGTCCTTCCAGCCGGAGCGGTCCCTGGACGATGTGCACGCGGCGCTCTCCCGGCTGCTCCAGGGCCGGGTCGGCGGCAGCCGCTGAGACGGTTCCCCGGTGGCGGGCCCCGGACGTGCCGGGGCCCGCCGAGCGGAGCGGAGGCCGCCCGCAGGGAGCCGGGAGGTCCGCACTGCGCGGGCCCGCCCGGGACGCGCGCCGTTCCGCCGCCCCGTGTCGGCGGTCCGGCGCACTGCGTCCTTCCGCCCCCACTCTCTCCCCCTCCGCCCCGCCGCCCCATCCGCGCGGCTACTCATCCGGGCGTCTGGGTACGGGTACTCAGCCCCGGCCACGGCACCGGGGCGGGGAGTGTCGGTGGCGGCCGATACAGTCGCCGACATGGGACGTATCGCGGTGATCGGGGCCGGCATGGGCGCCATGGCGGCGGCCGCCCGGCTGGCCGTGGCGGGCCACCGGGTGGTGGTGTTCGAGCGGGCGGACGGCTTCGGCGGCGCGCTGGGCACGGTCCGCCGGGACGGCTTCGCCTTCGACACCGGGCCCGGTCTGCTGCTGCTCCCCGCGGTCTGGCGGGACCTCTTCGTGAAGACCGGCCGGACGGCCCTGGAGGACGTCCTGGAGCTGGCCCAGGTGGAGCCCGCGACCCGGCACGTCTTCGCCGACGGCACCGGGGTACGGCTGCCGAACGCCTCCCGGGCCGGCGTCACCGAGGCGCTGGACGGCGCGCTGGGCACCGGCCGGGGCGCCCGCTGGGCCGCGTTCATGAACCGCGCCCGGGACGCCTGGGACCGCTCCCGCCGCCCCCTGCTGGAGGAGCCGCTCTGGCCCAACTGGCAGGTGCTGGCCGAGAAGGAGCCCTATCCGGCCCTGGAGCGGCGCCGGCTGCTGCGCCGTACCGAGACGGCCGCCACCCTGGCCGGGATCGCCCGCCTGGAGCTGGACGACGAGCCCCGGCTGCGCGCCCTGCTGGAGGGGTACGCGCTGGAGTACGGCCTCGATCCGCGGACGGCGCCCGCCTCGGCGGCCGTACTGCCGTATCTGGAGCAGACCTTCGGGACCTGGTCGGTGCGGGGCGGGTTGCGGGCGCTGGCTTCGGCGGTGCACACGCGGTGCGAGGAGCGGGGCGTGGAGTTCCGTTTCGGTGCGCGGGCGGTGCGGATCGTGGAGAAGGACGGCCGGGCCGCCGGTGTGGAGCTGGCCGACGGCACCGTGCAGGAGGCGGAGTTCGTGGTGGCGGGTGTCCCCCCGAGCGTGCTGGAGTCGCTGCTGCCGGGGGTACGGGCGGACGGCGGGGTGCCGCCGCAGTCCGGGCTGCCGAGCCGGGTGAAGCTGCTGCTGGCGTTGCGCGGCGCCCGCCCCGAGGGCACCGCGCACCGCACCGTGGTGCACGGCGCGGACCGGGACGCGGAGTTGGCCGCCCTCTTCGGCCCGGAGAGCGGCCGGGGCCTGCCCGCCTCCCCGACGGTGACGGTGCTCCGCCCCGGGGACCCCGCCCAACTCCCTTCGCCCGAGCATGAGTCGGTGACGGTGACGGCCACCGTGCCCGCGTCCTGCGAGGTCTCGGCGGAGGATGTGGGGCGGCTGCTGGAGCGGGCCGGGCGGGCGGTGGAGGGGCTTGCCGAGCGGCTGCTGTGGCACGAGGTGCTGGGCCCTGCCGAGGTGGAGCGGGACACGGGGGCGGCGGGCGGTGCGGTGCCCGCTCCGGCGCTGGCCGCGGCCGGCGGCAGGCTGCTGCATCCGGCCAACTCCACGCGGCTGCCCGGCCTGTTCACGGTCGGCGGCTGGTCGCATCCGGGCGGCGGTCTGGCGCACGCCGGGATGTCGGGCGCTCTGGTGGCCGGTCTGATCGTGGAGGGCCCGGAGTTCCGCGGCTCCACCTGAGCCGGTCGCCGGGGCGGGCTCAGTAGCGGTAGTGCTGGTCCTGCTGGCCGGGCTCGGGGGCGGGCGGCCAGGGGGTCACCGGCTCATAGCCCTGCTCGGGTCCGCCCGGGTAGGTGGGTGTGCCCTGGTACGGCGGGTAGGGCTGCTCGGGCGGGAGGGCGCCGTCGCCGTACTCGTGGTCCGCGGTGCCGCGCTGCTGCGGGACCCAGACGCCGCCCGGCGGGGTGTCCTCCGCGTAGGCCCCGGCGTACGGGTCCTGCGCCGGGTGGCCGCCGGTGCCGTAGCCCGGGGTGTAGGGGTCGTGGGCCGCCGGGTAGCCCGCCGCCGCGTACGGGTCGGGCGCCGCGTAGGGGTCGGGGTAGCCGTTGCCGTATGCGGTGGCGGTCTGGTCGTAGCCGGGCTGTGCGTGGGGGTGCTGGTCGTAGCCGGGGTAGGCGGTCTGGTCGTAGGCGGGGGCGGCCGGGTCGGTGCCCCAGGGCTGACCCGGGTCGACGGTGGCCTGGGTGTCCGTGCCGTAGACGCCGTACTGGCCGGTGTCGTCGGGCAGCGGTTCCGGTTCGTAGAGGGGAGCGGCGGGCGCCTGCTCGGGGGGCGGGGGCGGTGTGCCGGGGTGCTCGTACTCCAAGTCGGAGACGTGCAGGGCGGGTTGCTGGGGTGGGGCGGCGCGGCGTCGGCGGCTGGCGCCCGGTTTGCCGCCGAGGGCCCAGCCGGTGGAGAAGCCGCGGCGGAAGGAGAGCGTCACATAGGTCTGGCCGACGGCGAACGCGGCGGCGCCCAGCCCGATGACCGGAATGGAGCGCAGCAGCACCCCGCCGACCACACAGAGGAATCCGCCGAAGGCCAGCAGCCGCCACCGCAGCCGCGCCTTGTACTGGAGCAGCACCTCTCCCAGCAGCCAGAGAGCGACGATGCCGAACGCGATGTAGAGGACCGTCAAGCCCATGTACGCCCCTCTCGTACGCACGGCGACCGAAGCAGTGCTGCGGCCAGCGTACGGCCGGACTAGGCCGGCGAGTGGTGCAGGCCGAGATTTTCGTGGATTTCCAGCGTCGCCGTCGAACTGTTCAGGGTGATGAAGTGGAGCCCCGGGACGCCCTCGTCGAGCAGCCGCGCGCAGAACCCGGTGGCGAACTCGATCCCCATGGAGCGTACAGCGGCCGGATCGTCCTCGGCATCGAGCATCCGCTGCTTCAGTTCGGCGGGGAAGACGGCGGTGCTCAGGGTGGGCAGCCGCTTCAGCATCCGCACGCTGGTGACCGGCAGCACCTCGGGGATGACGGGCGTCTCGCAGCCCGCGGCCGCCACCCGGTCCCGCAGCCGCAGATAGGACTCGGGGTGGAAGAACATCTGGGTGATCGCGTAGTCGGCGCCGGCCCGGCACTTGTCCACGAAGTGCCGTACGTCGGTGGCCTCGTCGGTGGAGCGGGGGTGCAGGTCGGGGAAGGCGGCGACGCCCACGCAGAAGTCGCCGGACTCCTTGATGAGGGAGACCAGTTCGGCGGCGTAGGTGAGGCCCTGGGGGTGGGCGATCCACTCGCCCATCGGGTCGCCGGGCGGGTCGCCGCGGACGGCGAGCATGTTGCGGATCCCGGCGTCGGCGTACTGGCCGATGATGTTGCGCAGTTGGGCCACCGAGTGGTCGACGGCGGTGAGGTGGGCGACGGGGGTGAGGGTGGTGTCGGAGACGATCTGCTCGGTCTCGCGGACCGTGCCCTCCCGGGTGGAGCCGCCCGCCCCGTAGGTCACGGAGACGAAGTCGGGTGCGACGGCCTCGACCCGGCGCAGTGCCTTCCACAGGGACCGCTCGCCCTTGGGCGTCTTCGGCGCGGAGAACTCGAAGGAGATCGCCGTTTTGCCGGTCGCGAGCATGTCACGCACGGTGCGTGCGCGATCAGTGCGGGTGGATGCGGTACCGAAGGCCATAACGGCAGGTTAGCCAGGTGGGCGCGGTCCCCCAACCGGAGCAGCATGATTTGTCACGTTTCGCCGGGCTGCTGTCCACGCCTCGGACAGCAGCCCCCGTTCCGTACGGCGGCGGCTCAGCTCTGCCGCAGCCGCCGGGAGAACTCCTCGGCCGCCGCCTTGGGGTCGTCCGCCTCGGTGAGGGCGCGGACCACGACCACCCGGTGGGCGCCCGCGTCGAGCACCTCGTCCAGATTGCCCAGGTCGATTCCGCCGATGGCGAACCACGGCCGGTCGGTGCCGAGGGCGGCGGTCCGGCGCACCAGGTCGAGGCCCGGGGCGTGGCGGCCGGGCTTGGTGGGGGTGGGCCAGCAGGGGCCGGTGCAGAAGTAGTCGGCGCCGGGCTCCACCGCGGCGGCCGCCGCCTCCGCCCCGGCGTGGGTGGAGCGGCCGATCAGCACCTCCGCACCGAGCAGGGCGCGGGCCGCGGGCACCGGCAGATCCCCCTGCCCGAGGTGGAGGACGTCCGCCCCGGCGGCGTGCGCCACATCGGCCCGGTCGTTCACCGCGAGCAGCTTGCCGTGCCGGCGGCAGGCCTCGGCGAGGACGGCCAGATGTTCCAGCTCCTCCGCGGCCTCCATGCCCTTGTCCCGCAACTGCACGATGTCGACGCCCCCGGCGAGCACCGCGTCCAGGAACTCGGGCAGATCGCCCTGCCGCTTGCGGGCGTCGGTGCACAGGTACAGCAGGGCGCCGGCCAACTGCTCGCGGGGGCCGGTGGGCTCGGTGCGGGTCATGGGCGGCGGCTCCTCGGGCTGGGCGATCACCGGCACGACGGCACGCGCACCACCGGCCTGGGCAGCACAGCGTACGGGCCGCGGACGTTCCGCGGCCCGTACAGGCAGCCCGGTGCTGCGGTCGGTCGGACGGTGGGCGGGGTCAGACGGCGAGCGCCTGGGCGCGGCGCTTCACCTCCGTACCGCGGTTCTCGCTCAGGGCCTCGGCGGGGGTGCCGGGCAGGGACGGGTCAGGGGTGAAGAGCCACTCCAGCATTTCCTCGTCGGTGAAGCCGTCGTCCCGCAGGAGGGTCAGGGTGCCGCTGAGGCCCTTGACCACCTTGTCGCCGTCGATGAAGGCGGCCGGCACCTGGAGGACGCGGTTCTCACCGCGGCGCACGGCGATCAGCTGGCCCTCCTTGACGAGCTGGCGTACGCGCGTCACCTCGACGTCGAGCTGCTCGGCGATGTCGGGGAGGGTGAGCCAGGCGGGGACGAGAGCATCGGTCTTCATGTCAATCTCGGTCACGGGGACAAGCGTGCCATCTGCCACCGACAGCCGCACGTGCCCCGCCCCCGCCACCACTCCCGCAGGGGGTGCCGCGGCGGCGAACGGGGCTATCTGCGGGCCGACTTGAGCGGTCGGGCCGGGTCGGACAGCGCCTGCGGGTCGAGTGCCGCACCGGACTCGATGAGCTTGCGGCCCTGCGCCAGGTCCCGGGGCCGGCCCACCGCGAGCACCGCCACCAGCCGCTCGCCCCGCAGCCAGCACACCGACCAGGCGGCGCCCTCCGGATCACCCCGCCAGACCACGGCGTCGGCGCCCGCGTGATGCCCGGCGTACTGCACGAAGCGGCCGAACTGCTCGGACCAGAAGTACGGCACCGGGTCGTAGCGGATCGGCTCGCCCGCCTCGTCGCCGACGATGTCCGCGGCGACGGTGCGCGGGCCCTGGAGGGCGTTGTCCCAGTGGTGCACCAGCAGCCGTTCGCCGTAGCGGCGGGACGGGAAGGAGGCGCAGTCGCCCACCGCGTACACCCCGGGCAGGGAGGTGCGCAGACGGTCGTCGGCGAGGATCTCGCGGTGCTCGCCGAGGGCGATGCCGGAGCCGGCCAGCCAGCCGGTGGCGGGGCGGGCGCCGATGCCGACGACGACGGCTCCGGCGGGCAGCCGCGTCCCGTCGTCGAGCAGGACGGAGCCCGGCTCGACGCCCACCACCCGTACGCCGGTGCGGAGTCGGGCGCCGGCTTCGGTGTACCAGCGGGCCATGGGGGCGGCGACCTCGGCGGGCAGCGCACCGGCCAGCGGGCGGTCGGCGGCCTCCACCACGGTGACCCGGCAGCCCGCCTCCCGGGCCGCGGTGGCGAACTCGGCGCCGATCCAGCCCGCCCCGACCACCACCACGTCCCGCTGCCCGGCGAGGACGGGACGCAGCCGCGCCGCGTCGTCCAGGGTGCGCAGCAGATGGACGCCGGGGACGTCGGCGGGGCCGGGCAGCCGGACCGGTTCGGCGCCGGTGGCGATCACCAGGGAGTCGTAGGGGACGGGCCCGGCCTCGGTGTCCAGGGTGTGCTCGGCGGCGCGCAGGCCGGTGACCGGGAGGCCGAGGCGGAGGGTGACGCCGAGCGCCTCGAAGTCGACGTCGAAGGCGGAGTCCTCGGCCTTGCCGAGGAGGACGGCCTTGGACAGCGGGGGCCGGTCGTAGGGCTGGTGGGGCTCGGCGCCGAGCACGGTGATCGGGCCGGTGAAGCCCTGTTCGCGCAGGGCGACGGCGGTCTGCACACCGGCCATCCCGGCGCCCGCCACCACGACGCTCCGCCCCGTCCGCTCTGCCTGTGCCCCGCCACCGGGCCGCGTCTCGTCGCTCATCCCGGTCACCCTATCCACCCGGCCGCCCGGGGTCAGCGGGCTTCCTCCGTGATGCCGTGCACACGCCCGCCGCCGGCCCGGTACACCGCCGGCACCCCTACTGCGGCTGGGGCGGCAGGGGCTAGGGTGGCGGCGGACCACACTCGCGGGAGCCCGTACGCGGCGGGCTGAGAGGGAGGCCGAAGCAGCCTCCGACCGTACGAACCTGATCCGGGTCATGCCGGCGAAGGGAGGGGCTGGACGCCCATGTCAGCACGGTCAGCACAGCACAGGGCCGGTGCGCCCGCCGGGGCGGCGGGGCAGCTTGACGTCCTGGTCGTCGGGGGCGGCGTCATCGGACTGGTCACGGCCTGGCGGGCGGCGCAGCGGGGGCTGCGCACCGCGGTCGCGGACCCCGAACCGGGCGGCGGCGCCGCCCGGGTGGCGGCCGGAATGCTCGCCGCCGTCACCGAACTCCACCACGGCGAGCAGACCCTGCTCGGCCTCAACCTGGCCTCCGCGCACCGCTATCCGGACTTCGCCGCCGAACTGTCCGAGGTGAGCGGGCAGGACCTCGGCTACCGCCGCTGCGGCACCCTCGCCGTGGCGCTGGACGCCGACGACCGGGCGCATCTGCGGGAGCTGCACACCCTCCAGACCCGCTCCGGGCTGGACTCCGAGTGGCTCTCCGGGCGGGAGTGCCGCCGCCTGGAGCCGATGCTGGCGCCCGGGGTGCGCGGCGGGCTGCGGGTTGACGGCGACCACCAGATCGACCCGCGGCGGCTGGCGTCCGCCCTGGTCACCGCGTGCGAGCGGGCCGGAGTCGCCCTGCACCGGCAGTGGGTGGAGCGGCTGCGCACGGCCGGTGACCGCGCCACCGGTGCCGTCCTCGGCGACGGGACCGAACTCGCCGCGGGCCGCACCGTACTGGCCGGCGGCAGCCTCAGCGGGAAGCTGGCCGGGGTGCCGCCCGAGGTGCTGCCGCCGGTGCGCCCGGTCAAGGGGCAGGTGCTGCGGCTGCGGGTGCCGGCCGGGTACGGGCCGTTCCTGAGCCGTACGGTGCGCGCCGTGGTCCGCGGCGGCCAGGTGTATCTGGTGCCGCGGCTCAACGGTGAGCTGGTGCTCGGCGCGACCACCGAGGAGCTGGGCTGGGACACCACGGTGACCGCCGGCGGGGTCTACGAACTGCTGCGCGACGCCCATGAGTTGATCCCCGGCATCACCGAACTGCCGCTCGCCGAGACCCGGGCCGGACTGCGCCCCGGCTCCCCCGACAACGCCCCGCTGCTCGGGCCCACCGGCCTGGACGGCCTGCTGCTCGCCACCGGCCACCACCGCAACGGGGTGCTGCTCACCCCGATCACCGGCGACATCCTGGCGCACGCCCTGACCGAGGGCGAACTCCCCGCCGAGGCCCGCCCGTTCACCCCCCGGCGGTTCACCGCCGGCGCACCCGTGGAGCTGCCCGTATGAGCCCGCTGAGCCCGCGCCCCGACTCCGTGCTCCTCTCCGTCAACGGCGAGCAGCGCGCCGTACCCGCCGGGACCGCGCTGGACGCCCTGGTCGCCGGGCTGTCCGCGGCGCCGAAGGGCGTGGCGGCCGCGGTCAACGAGAGTGTGGTGCCCCGTGCCGAGTGGTCCGGGACCGTGCTCGGGGACGGCGACCGGGTCGAGATCCTCACCGCTGTCCAGGGAGGCTGACCATGGCGGACGACCCGCTCGCCCTCGGCGGGACCACGCTGTCCTCGCGGCTGATCATGGGGACCGGCGGCGCCCCCAGCCTGGAGGTGCTGGAACGCTCGCTGGCCGTCTCCGGTACCGAGCTGACCACGGTGGCGATGCGCCGCCTCGACCCGGGCGTACAGGGCTCGGTGCTCTCGGTGCTGGAGCGCCTCGGGATCGCCGTACTGCCGAACACCGCGGGCTGCTACACCGCGGGTGAGGCGGTGCTGACGGCGCGGCTGGCCCGGGAGGCGCTGGGCACCGACCTGGTCAAGCTGGAGGTGATCGCCGACGAGCGGACCCTGCTGCCGGACCCGGTGGAGACCCTGGACGCGGCGGAGATCCTGGTGGACGACGGTTTCACGGTGCTGCCGTACACCAGTGACGACCCGGTGCTGGCGCGGCGGCTGGAGGACGCGGGGTGCGCGGCGGTGATGCCGCTGGGGTCGCCGATCGGTTCCGGGCTCGGCATCCGCAATCCGCACAACTTCCAGTTGATCACCGAGCGGGCGCGGGTCCCGGTGATCCTGGACGCGGGCGCCGGGACCGCCTCCGATGTGGCGTTCGCCATGGAGCTGGGCTGCGCCGGTGTGATGCTCGCCTCGGCGGTGACGCGTGCGCGGCGGCCGGTGCTGATGGCGGAGGCGATGCGCGGCGCGGTGGTCGCGGGGCGGCTGGCGTACCGGGCGGGCCGTATCCCGCGCCGCCACTTCGCGGAGGCCTCCTCACCGCGGGACGGCCGGGCGGCGCTGGACCCGGAGCGGCCGGCGTTCTGAGCGGGGCCGGTGGCGAGCGTCACCAGGGGGTGTCTTCCCGATCTTCGCGGGCGTCGGGTGTGCCGTTTCGCTCCTCGTAGACTCACCACGTGGACACGACCCTTCAGGACCCGCTCATCGGGCAGGTGCTCGACGAGCGCTATCGCATCGACGCGCTGATCGCGGTCGGCGGGATGGCCACGGTCTACCGGGCCCTGGACACCCGCCTGGACCGGGTGCTCGCGGTCAAGGTGATGCATCCGGCGCTCGCCGCCGACGCCTCCTTCGTGGAGCGCTTCATCCGCGAGGCCAAGTCGGTCGCCCGCCTCTCCCATCCGAACGTGGTCGGCGTCCACGACCAGGGCCGGGACGGCGCCTATGTCTACCTCGCCATGGAGTACGTGGCGGGCTGCACCCTGCGGGACGTGCTGCGGGAGCGGGTGGCGCTCCAGCCGCGGGCCGCGCTGGACATCCTGGAACCGGTACTGGCCGCGCTGGGCGCCGCCCACCGCGCGGGTTTCGTCCACCGCGACATGAAGCCGGAGAACGTGCTGATCGGGGACGACGGCCGGGTGAAGGTCGCCGACTTCGGACTGGTCCGCTCCGTGGACACGGTCACCAGCAGCACCGGCGCGGTCCTCGGCACGGTGTCGTATCTGGCGCCCGAGCAACTGGAGGACGGCACCGCCGAGCCCCGGGTCGACGTCTACGCCTGCGGGGTCCTGCTCTACGAGATGCTGACCGGCGCCCGACCGCACTCCGGGGACTCCCCCGCCCAGGTCCTCTACCGGCATCTGCACGAGGACGTACCGCCGCCGTCCCGGCTGGCGCCCCAACTCGCCGCCGGGCTGGACCGGTTGGTGGCCTCCGCGACGGCGCGTACTCCCGGGCGGCGCCCCAAGGACGCGGTGGCGCTGCTGGCCGCGGTCCGCGAGACCCGGGCGGCGCTCACCGCGGAGCAGCTTGACGCGGTACCGCCGGCGGCCGGTCCCGAGGGGGCGGACTGGCTCACCGCGCACGACACCAGGGACGACCGCACCAGCGTCCTGCCCCGCTCCGGCCGCCTCACCGGCACCCGGCCCGCCACCGGGTCCCGCCGGGCGCGCGAGACGGACCCGGAGGCGGAGCTGCACCGCACCAGCGTGCTGGCGCCGCCCCCGCCGGGCCGCCCGCGGGGCCGCGGGCCGCGGCTGCGCACCCCGGGCCGCGGCCCGCTGGCCGTACTGCTCGCGGTCCTGGTGATCCTCGGCGCCGGCACCGGCATCTGGTACATCAACTCGGGCCAGTTCACCAGGGTGCCGCCGCTGCTGGCGAAGACCGAGGCGCAGGCCCGGCAGCGGCTCGGCCAGGCCGGTCTGGAGGCCGGCGCAGTCAAGCGGTCCTACAGCGCGACCGACAAGCGGGGCACCGTCATCTCCACCGACCCGGAGACCGGGCAGCGCATCCGCCGCCACGACCGGGTCGCCCTGACCATCTCGCTCGGCCCGCGCACCGTACGGGTCCCGGACGTGGACGGGGAGCCGCTGGACCGGGCGCGGACCATGCTGAGGTCGGCCGGGCTCGCCCCCGGCATGGTCACCCGCACCTTCAGCGAGGACATCGCCCGGGGTTCGGTGGTCCGCGCCACCCCCGGGTCGGGCACCTCGCAGCGGGCCGGGACCGCGGTGGCGCTGGAGGTGAGCCGGGGCCGGCCCGTCGACCTGCCGGATGTGACGGGTGAGACGCCGGCCGACGCGGAGGCCGCGCTGAAGAAGGCCGGGCTGAAGGTGCGGACCGCCTCGGGGCGGGTGCACTCGCAGTTCGACGCGGGCCGGGTCGCCGCCCAGTCCCCGGACTCGCCCCGGCAGCTCGCCGCCGGGGACACCGTCACGCTGACCCTGTCGAAGGGCCCGCAGATGGTGCCCGTACCGGATGTGATGGGCGAGACGGTGGACACGGCGCGGGCCCGGCTGTCCGCCGCCGGGTTCAAGGTGAAGGTGGACCGGGGCCTGCTGGGCGGCCTGTTCGGCGGGGACAAGGTGAAGTCCCAGTCGGTGGACGGCGGCGAGAAGGCACCCAAGGGCAGCGAGATCACGGTCGAGGTGGGGTAGCCCCGCCGCCCCCGGTGGCCAGAGGCCGTGCCACCCTGGCTGGCGTGATCAGCAGCGCCCTCCCCCGTAATCCCGTCGGCGGCCATGTGCCGGTGGCCGGTGGACTCGCCGCGAACGGCCTGGCCTACGCCCGCACCATGGGCGCCGAGACCGTGCAGGTCTTCGTCGCCAATCCGCGCGGCTGGGCGACGCCCACCGGCAATCCGGCGCAGGACGAGGCCTTCCGCACCGCCTGCGCGGAGGAGGGCATCCCGGCCTATGTGCACGCGCCCTATCTGATCAACTTCGGTTCGCACACGGTGGCCACGGCCGAGCGCTCGGTGCTGTCGCTGCGGCACTCGCTGCGGCGGGCCCGTGCGATCGGCGCCCTCGGCGTGGTGGTGCACACCGGCTCCGCGACGGGCGGCCGGGATCGCGCCACGGCCCTGGCCCAGGTACGGGAGTTGCTGCTGCCGCTGCTGGACGAGCTGACGCACGAGGACGACCCGTATCTGCTGCTGGAGTCGACGGCCGGGCAGGGCGCCTCGCTCTGCGCCCGCACCTGGGACTTCGGGCCGTACTTCGAGGCGCTGGACGCGCATGAGCGGCTCGGGGTGTGCCTGGACACCTGCCATGTCTTCGCCGCCGGGCACGACCTGGCCGGGCCGCACGGGGTGGCGCAGACCCTGGACCTGCTGGTGGGGACGGTCGGCGAGGGGCGGCTGCGGCTGATCCACGCCAATGACTCCAAGGACGTGGCCGGCGCCCGCAAGGACCGCCACGAGAACATCGGCGCGGGGCATATCGGCGAGGAGGCGTTCCGCGCGCTGCTGGCGCATCCGGCGACCGAGAACGTACCGCTGATCATCGAGACGCCGGGCGGTCCGGAGGGCCACGCCCGCGATGTCGCCCTGCTGAAGAAGCTCCGCGGCTGAGGGCTCTCCCCGGGCGGAATACCCCCAGGGGGTATCTCGTTGACCGGTGCGGACACCATCCGACCGGCGACGAGGGGACGCACCATGCGAGAGACGGTCCAGCCGGAGGAACAGCGCCGGCACAGCCACAGCCCTGGGCAGGGCCACGCGCACGGGCACGGCGGGTGGCCGGGTCACCTGGTCCGCCGCCGCGCAGGCCACGCTGCACTGCCTCACCGGGTGCGCCCTCGGCGAGGTCCTCGGCATGGCCGCCGGTACGGCGCTGGGCTGGGGCAATCCGCCCACCATGGCCCTGGCGGTGGTCCTGGCCTTCGTCTTCGGCTACTCGCTCACCCTGCGCGGTGTACTCCGGGCCGGGCTGGGGCTGCGGGCTGCGGTGCGGGTGGCGCTCGCCGCGGACACCGTGTCCATCGCCGTGATGGAGCTGATCGACAACGGGGTGATCGCGCTCTGGCCCGCCGCGATGGACGCCACCCTCGGCCAGGCCCTCTTCTGGGGCTCGCTCGCCGTCTCCCTGGCACTGGCCTTCCTGCTCACCACACCGGTGAACCGCTGGATGATCGGCCGCGGCCGGGGCCACGCCGTGGTCCACGCCCACCACGCCCACTCAGTCCGGCCGCCCAACTCGGGCCGGTCCGTTCAGAGTTCGGGGCCCTCGCCCGGCTCCTCCTGGTAGGAGTAGCGCTGCTCGCGCCAGGGGTCGCCCACGTTGTGGTAGCCGCGCTCCTCCCAGAAGCCGCGCCGGTCCGCCGTCATGTACTCGACGCCCCGCACCCACTTGGGGCCCTTCCAGGCGTAGAGGTGCGGGACGACCAGGCGGAGGGGGAATCCGTGCTCGGCGGTGAGGAGTTCACCGTCCTTGTGGGTGGCGAAGACGGTGCGCTCCGAGGCGAAGTCGGCGAGCCGGAGATTGGCGCTGAAGCCGTACTCGGCCCAGACCATCACATGGGTCGCCGAGGGCGCGGGCGGCGCCAGCTCCAGTACCGTCCGGGCCCGCACCCCGCCCCACTCGGCGCCGATCATGCTGAACTTGGTCACGCAGTGCAGATCCGCGACGACCGTGGCGTACGGCAGGGCGACGAACTCCTCGTGCGTCCAGCGGTGCTTCCCGTCGTCGGCGGTGGCCCCGAAGACCCTGAACTCCCAGCGCTCGGCGCGGAACTTGGGCACCGGGCCGTAGTGCGTGACGGGCCATCCGCGTTGCAGACGCTGCCCCGGCGGAAGCTCCGACTCTGCTGCTTGCCGCGGTGTGCGGTCCACCGGATGACCCATACCTCCATCCTGACAGACCCGGAGCGCCGGACCGGGCCGGCCCCACCACCCCGCCCTACCCGCTCATGTCTGCATATGTCATCGCAACCACACCAACTCACAGTAAGCCTGCACTTACTGGACGGTCACACACGGCCGATGGAAAGATGCGCGGACCTGCCCACTTCCCTTACGGAAGGAGCCTCTGCGATGCAGGGCGACCCCGAGGTCATCGAGTTCCTCAACGAGCAGCTCACCGCCGAGCTGACCGCGATCAACCAGTACTTCCTGCACGCGAAGATGCAGGAGAACAACGGCTGGACCAAGCTCGCCAAGCACACCAGGGCCGAGTCCATGGACGAGATGCGCCATGCGGAGGTCCTCACCGACCGCATCCTCTTCCTCGACGGACTGCCCAACTACCAGCGGCTGTTCCATGTGCGGGTGGGCCAGACCGTCACCGAGATGTTCCACGCGGACCGGCAGATCGAGGTCGAGGCGATCGACCGGCTGAAGCGCGGTGTCGAAGTGATGCGCGCCAAGGGCGACATCACCTCGGCGAACATCTTCGAGTCGATCCTCGCCGACGAGGAGGAGCACATCGACTACCTGGACACCCACCTGGAGTTGATCGAGAAGCTCGGCGAGCCGCTCTACCTGGCGCAGCACATCGAGCAGCCGGAGAGCTGAAGCACCCGGAAGGCTAGGCGGCCTCGGGCAGGATCCCGGGGGTGCCGTCCTGCTCCGGCAGTGCGGCGCCTCGCCGGTCCAGCAGTTCGCGCCGCGGGCAGGCGCCCCGGCCGAGCAGGGCCTGGATCCGGCGCACGCAGGAGCCGCAGTCGGTGCCCGCCTTGCAGGCGGAGGCGATCTCGCGCGGGGTGCAGGCCCCGTCCTCCGCGTGCCGCTTGACCTGGTCCTCGGTCACCCCGAAGCAGTTGCAGACGTACACGCGGTTCACCTCCGGGGGCTGCGCGGTGGTGCGGGATCGACAGTTGCGGCCGCACTCGGCGTTCCCGCTGGGAGCGTCCCGGTGAGGCAAACCTAACCTTACCCACACCGCGGGGGTGGGGAAAAGTCCCGGCTACGGCGATGGGGCACGGATCACACCGATCCGTGCCCCATCCGTCCGTCCGAAGCCCGCGAGGCTCCCGGGCGCTACTGGTCCCGGTACATCTCGGCGACCAGGAAGGCCAGGTCCAGCGACTGGCTGCGGTTGAGCCGCGGGTCGCAGGCCGTCTCATAGCGCTGGTGCAGATCGTCCACGAAGATCTCGTCGCCGCCGCCCACGCACTCGGTGACGTCGTCGCCGGTCAGCTCGACATGGATGCCGCCGGGGTGGGTGCCGAGCGACTTGTGCACCTCGAAGAAGCCCTTGACCTCGTCCAGCACATCGTCGAAGCGCCGCGTCTTGTGCCCGGAGGCGGCCTCGAAGGTGTTGCCGTGCATCGGGTCCGTCACCCAGGCCACGGTGGCGCCGGAGGCACTGACCTTCTCCACCAGCTCGGGCAGCTTGTCGCGGATCTTGTCCGCGCCCATCCGCACCACGAACGTCAGCCGGCCCGGCTCCCGCTCCGGGTCGAGCCGCTCCACGTACTGCAACGCCTCCTCCGCGGTGGTGCTGGGGCCGAGCTTGATGCCCAGCGGATTGCGGATGCGGGAGGCGAACTCGATGTGCGCGCCGTCGAGTTGGCGGGTGCGCTCGCCGATCCACACCATGTGCCCGGAGACGTCGTAGAGGCGGCCGGTGCGGGAGTCGACGCGGGTGAGGGCCGACTCGTAGTCCAGCAGCAGCGCCTCGTGGGAGGAGTAGAACTCGACGGTCTTGAACTCCTCCGGGTCGGTGCCGCAGGCCCGCATGAAGTTCAGCGCGTTGTCGATCTCGCGCGCCAACTGCTCGTAACGCTGCCCGGACGGGGAGGACTTGACGAAGTCCTGGTTCCAGGCGTGCACCTGGCGCAGGTCGGCGTAGCCGCCGGTGGTGAAGGCGCGGACCAGGTTCAGTGTGGAGGCGGAGGCGTGGTACATCCGCCGCAGCCGCTCCGGGTCCGGGATACGGGCATCTTCGGTGAAGTCGAAGCCGTTGACCGAGTCACCGCGGTAGGTCGGCAGGGTCACACCGTCGCGGGTCTCGGTCGGCTTGGACCGCGGCTTGGAGTACTGGCCCGCGATCCGGCCCACCTTCACCACGGGCACCGACGCCGCGTACGTCAGCACGGCGCCCATCTGGAGGAGGGTCTTCAGCTTGGCCCTGATGTGCTCCGCGGACACCCCGTCGAAGGACTCGGCGCAGTCGCCGCCCTGGAGCAGGAACGCCTCGCCGCGGGCGACGGCACCCAGCTGGGCGCGCAACTGGTCGCACTCGCCGGCGAAGACGAGCGGGGGCAGTTCGCCGAGGTCCGCGAGGACGCGCCGGAGGGCTTCCTGGTCCGGATACTCCGGCTGCTGCGCCGCAGGGAGGTCTCGCCAGGTGCTCAGGTCGACAGAAGAGGCTTGTGCGTTCACGCCCACCAGATTACGGGGTGCCGGACGGGTGTCCGCCCGGTGCCCAGAGTGTGGGACGCGGTAGCGGGGGTGCGGTGGAGGCGGGCCGGCGATGGACACGGTGTGGCCCGGCGCCGTAGGGTGCCGCCCATGTTCGCGCAGCAGACCCGTTCCTGGTGGTGGACCGCACATCCGGCGGCCCACTGACTGCGCGTACCCAGCTCGCCGAGGCCGCCCGAGGGGCGGCCTTCGTCATGTCCGGGGCCGTTCCTCTCCACCGTGCCGCCGCAGTGTGCGGCGCCCCACCGGAAGGAACCCGCACCCATGAACAAGCCGTACCAGCCGCACCAGCCGCAGCGACCGCGTCCCGCCCCCCGCCTGGACCGGCTGGCCGAGCCGGACGGCCGGCCGTTCGCCCTGCTCAGGCGGCGCACCCCGGGCCTCTCCGGGGACACCGTGGAAGTGCTGCGCGGCCCGGTGACGGAGGTGGAGCGTCTCGCCGATATTCCGGTGGGTGAGACACCGTGCCTGGCGCTGGTGCCGTTCCGGCAGATCCGGGAGCGCGGCTTCGACGTCCACGACGACGGCACCCCGCTCTCGGTGCTCACCGCCGAGGAGACCTACGAGGTGCCGCTGGACCAGGCGCTGGCACAGCTCCCGGACCGTGCGGTGCGGGTCACGGACGGCGGCTTCGATGTCTCGGACGCGGAGTACGAGCGGATCGTGGGGCGGGTGCTGCGGGAGGAGATCGCCTCCGGCGAGGGTGCCAACTTCGTCATCCGGCGCACCTACACCGGGCGCGTCGACGGCTTCGGCCCCGGTGACGCGCTGGCCCTCTTCCGCCGGCTGCTGGCGCAGGAGCGGGGCGCCTACTGGACGTTCGTGGTGTACACCGGCGCGGCCGGGGGCGGGCGGACGCTGGTGGGGGCGAGCCCCGAGGTGCATGTGCGGATGTCCGGCGGGACGGTCGTGATGAATCCGATCAGCGGCACCTACCGGTACCCCGCGTCCGGCCCCACCGCCGAGGGCCTGCTCGGTTTCCTCGCGGACGCCAAGGAGACCGAGGAGCTGTCGATGGTGGTGGACGAAGAACTCAAGATGATGTGCACCGTCGGGGACCGCGGCGGTGTGGTGATCGGTCCCCGGCTGCGGGAGATGGCCCATCTGGCGCACACCGAGTACGAGTTGCGCGGCCGGACCTCGCTGGATGTGCGGGAGGTGCTGCGGGAGACGATGTTCGCGGCGACGGTCACCGGCTCCCCGGTGGAGAACGCCTGCCGGGTCATCGAACGGTACGAGCCGCTCGGCCCGGACGGCACCGCCCGCGGCTACTACGCGGGGGCGCTGGCGCTGATCGGGCGGGACGCGGGCGGTGCCACCACCCTGGACTCCCCGATCCTGATCAGGACCGCGGACATCGCCGGGGACGGCGGGCTGCGGGTGCCGGTGGGCGCCACCCTGGTCCGCGGTTCGCAGCCGGCGGGCGAGGTCGCCGAGACCCACGCCAAGGCGGCGGCGGTGCTGGCCGCGCTGGGGGTGCGGCCGGCTCCGCGGCCGGCGTCCGGTGGCCGGGCGCCCAGGCTGGCGGACGATCCCCGGGTGCGGGCCGCGCTGGACGGGCGGCGGGCCAGGCTGGCGCCGTTCTGGCTGCGGTTGCAGGAACCGCACACCGAGGGCGCGTCGGGCCGGGCGCTGATCGTCGACGGCGAGGACACCTTCACCGCGATGCTCGCCCATCTGCTGCGCTGCGCGGGCCTGGCGGTCGCGGTGCACCGCTACGACGAACCCGGCCTGGCCCGCACCGTACGGGAGCACCGCGGTCCGCTGGTGCTCGGCCCCGGTCCCGGTGACCCCTCGGACGCCACTGATCCCAAGATGCGGCTGCTGCGGGAGCTGACCGCCGAGGCGCTGTCCACCCATCGGGACGGGGTGCTCGGAGTGTGTCTGGGGCATGAGCTGATGGCGGCCGAGATGGGCCTGGACATCGTGCGCAAGGAGGTCCCGTACCAGGGGGCGCAGAGTGTGGTCGACCTGTTCGGGCGGCCGGAGACGGTGGGCTTCTACAGCAGTTTCACGGCCCGCTGCGACGACGAGGCGGCGGCCGAACTGGCCGCGCACGGCGTGGAGTTGAGCCGGGCCGCGGGCAGCGGCGAGGTACACGCCCTGCGCGGGCCCGGCTTCGCGGGGCTCCAGTTCCATCCGGAGTCGGTACTGACGCTGCGGGGTGCGGACATCGTGCAGGAGCTGCTGACCCAAGTACGGGGCGGCGCCGGTTCGTTCGGGGAGCGGCGCCCGGCCCGGTAGTCGCAGCGGGCGGGCGGCCGCGCTCAGGGCTCCTCGTCCAGGCCCCGTTCGATGGCGTAGCGCACCAGCTCCACGCGGTTGTGGAGCTGGAGCTTGCCCAGGGTGTTCTGTACGTGGTTCTGCACCGTGCGGTGGGAGATGACCAGGCGTTCGGCGATCTGCTTGTAGCCGAGGCCCTTGGCGACCAGCCGCAGTACCTCGGTCTCCCGCTCGGTCAGCCGCGGCGCGTCCGGTTCGTCCGGTGCCGCGGCGGCCGGTTCGGAGGCCAGCCGCCGGTACTCGCCGAGGACGAGACCCGCGAGCCCCGGGGTGAACACCGGGTCCCCGGCCGCGGTACGGCGCACCGCGTCGATCAGCTCCTCGGTGGAGGCCGACTTGAGCAGATAGCCGGTGGCGCCGGACTTCACCGCCTCCAGCACATCCGCGTGCTCCCCGCTCGCGGAGAGCACCAGCACCCTCAACGCCGGGTCGGCGCCCACGAGTTCGCGGCACACCCGCACCCCGGGCAGCTTGGGCAGATTCAGGTCGAGCACCAGCACATCGGGGCGCGCCGCCCGGGCCCGCCGTACCGCCTGCTCGCCGTCACCCGCGGTGGCCACCACGCGGAAACCGGCCTCGGTCAGATCGCGGGCGACGGCGTCCCGCCACATGGGATGGTCGTCCACCACCATCACGGTGACACCGTCCCGCTCCGTCTGCTGCTCGCTCATCCGCCTGCCTTCCCCCCGGGAACCCTCAACTCGACCTCCGTGCCCTGGCCGGGTACGGAGACGAAATCCGCGGTGCCGCCCAGGTCCCGCAGCCGCCCCTTGATGGACTGGGCGACACCGAGCCGCCCCTCGCCCGCCGCCTGCGCCAGCCGGCCCGCCGGAATCCCGGGGCCGTCGTCGCGGACGGTGACCAGGACCGCGTCCGGTTCGTCCTCCAGCAGGATCCAGGCGGCGGCCTCGGGACCGGCGTGCCGGCGCACGTTGTCCAGGGCGGCGCCCACCGCGGCGGCCAGCTCACGGGCGGCGGCCGGCGGCAGCAGTACCGGGGTGCCGGGCGCCGCGAAGGTGACCCCGGACGCGGCGTGCCCGGAGAGCAGCGGCCGCAGATCGACGGGCGCGCCCTCGTCCGGCGCGGCAGGGTGCGCCGTGGGCGCCGGGTCCAACTGGCCGGTGTCGGGGCGGGGTTCGGGGAGCAGGCCGCCGGAGACCAGGGTGCGCAGCGCGATCTCCTGCTCCCCCGCGAGCCGGCCCAGCTCGGCCGCCTCACCACCGAGTGCGGTGCCCCGGCGCTGCACCATCGCCAGCACCTGGAGCACCCCGTCGTGGATGTCGCGGGCCAGCCGCTCGCGTTCCCGGGTCGCGGCGTCGATCTCCAGCGCCCGCGCCAGAGTCCGCTCGGAGGCCCGCGCCACCTCAACCACATAGCCGATGGCGATGGACGCCACCCACACCAGCAGCACATTGTGCGCGGTGTCCCGGCTGAGCGCGCCGCGCTGCACGATATTGGCGACGCCGACCAGTGCGGAGGCGCCCGCCGCCCACCGCCAGCCGCCCTTGAGCGCGAAGGCCAGTACCGAGCCCGCCGCCCAGATCGACGGCAGCGTCGGCCCGCCGGTGACGACCCGCTCATGGGTCACCGCGAGCGGGGTGAGCAGGATGCCGGTCAGCGCCAGCAGCAGATCGGCGGCGAGGAAGCCCCGGGTGCAGGTGGCCGCGGAGCGCACCCGGCCCAGGGTGGCGAAGGTCCAGCCGGTGAGGACCAGGTAGTAGACGACGGCGACGGCGGGGCGGTCGAAGCGGTCATGGCCGACGACGCCGAGGCCGATCGCGTAGCAGAGGGCGAGTACGCGGTACCCGGTGAGCGCACGCCACAGCGGCTGCTCGACGGACATCCGCACGACGCCCCGCCCCTGCTCCCGACCCGCCATCTCCCCACCCGTCCGCTGTCCCTTGCCCCCGCTGTCCGCTGCCCCCGGCACCGGTACATCCGCCCCGGCGCCTATGCCTACGAGTCGCCCCGCCCGTCCTTCACCGGCTGCGGCCCGGCGGTATCGGAGGCCTCGGCGGGGGCGGCCTGTGGCTCGGCGCTCTCCCCGGACACGGCCTGCGGTCCCACGCTCCCGGCCCTCTCGCCGGGCGCCGCCTGCGAGTTGACGTTCCCACCGGGCTCCGACGCCCCGGGCTCCGCCGCTTGCGCAGGCCGCGAGGACTTCGCCGCCGCCTTCACGGCCTCCGCCCTGGCCGCCTTCTCCGCCTTCTCCGCTTTCGCGGCCTCCGCCTTCGCGGCCTTCTCGGCCTTGCCGGACTCGGCCCTGGCCGCCTTCTCCGCCTTCTCCGCGTCCGCGATCTGCCGCTTGGCGGCCGTCGCGTAGATGTCGACGTACTCCTGGCCGGAGAGCTTCATGATCTCGTACATGACCTCGTCGGTCACCGCGCGCAGGACGAAGCGGTCGTGCTCCATGCCCTGGTAGCGGGTGAAGTCGAGGGGTTCGCCGATGCGGATGCCGGGGCGCAGCAGCTTCGGCATCACCTGGCCGGGCGGCTGGATCTTCTCCGTG
This sequence comes from Streptomyces sp. NPDC058045, assembly GCF_042885635.1. Lineage (NCBI taxonomy): Bacteria > Bacillati > Actinomycetota > Actinomycetes > Kitasatosporales > Streptomycetaceae > Streptomyces > Streptomyces sp. NPDC058045. Next base: position 34,158 of record NZ_JBHVRR010000025.1, read on the forward strand.
TCGATCATCGCCACCGGGATCACCGGCGCTCCGGTGGCCAGCGCCACCCGGGCCAGGCCGCCCGGCTTGCCGCGGTAGAGGCGGCCGTCGGGCGAGCGGGTGCCCTCCGGGTAGATCCCGAACAGCTCGCCCCGCTCCAGTACCTCGATACCGCTGCGGATCGCCGCCTCGCCCGCGCCCCGCGCGCCCGAGCGGTCCACCGGCAACTGCCCGACGCCCTTGAAGAAGGCGGCGGTCAACCGGCCCTTGACGCCGGGGGTGGTGAAGTACTCGGCCTTGGCGATGAAGGTGACCTTGCGGTCCAGCACGGCGGGCAGGAAGAAGGAGTCCGAGAAGGACAGATGGTTGCTCGCCAGGATCGCGGGGCCCTTGGCCGGGATGTTCTCAAGGCCCTCCACCCAGGGGCGGAACGCCAGCTTCAGCGATCCCCCGAGGGAGAACTTCATGGCTCCGTAGATCAACCGAGTGCCCTCCTGTGTGCCGGATCAGCACCCTAACCCCTGCCGGGCCGCCGGACGGCTGTCGCGGGGCGCTGCGGCCCTGGTCGGTGGCGGGGCGGTCGCGTACCGTGAAGTACCCCCCGGGTGTGTGTCCCCCGCCCGGTTCCTCCCACATGAACAGGAGACCGAAGGTGCCGGTCCTGCCTGGAGCCGAGCCGTACCGCCACGAGGGCGGCGAGGTCGGCGTCCTCCTCTGCCACGGTTTCACCGGGTCGCCGCAGTCGCTGCGGCCCTGGGCCGAGTTCCTCGCGGCGCGGGGCCTGACGGTGTCGCTGCCGCTGCTGCCCGGCCACGGCACCCGCTGGGAGGACCTCCAACTCACCGGCTGGCAGGACTGGTACGCGGAGGTCGACCGGGCGCTGCGGCTGCTGCGGGAGCGGTGTACGGAGGTCTATGTCTTCGGCCTGTCGATGGGCGGGGCGCTGGCACTGCGGCTCGCGGCGCGGCACGGGGCGGCGGTCCGCGGCCTCGTCCTGGTCAATCCGCTGAACAAGCTGCACGGCCTGTCCCCGTACGCGCTGCCCGCCATCCGGCACCTGGTGGCGTCCACGCCGGGCATCGCCAGTGACATCGCGCGGGAGGGCGGGACGGAGACGGGCTACGACCGGGTGCCGCTGCACGCGGCGAACTCCCTGCGGCGCCTGTGCCGGGTGGTCGACGCCGAACTGCCGCAGGTGACACAGCCGTTGCTGCTGCTGCACAGCGTCGTGGACCATGTGGTGTCGCCGGCCGACTCGGCCCGGGTGCTCAGCCGGGTGTCCTCCACCGATGTCACCGAGATCCTGCTGGAACACAGCTACCACGTGGCGACGTTGGACTACGACGCGGACCGGATCTTCGAGGAGAGCCTCGCCTTCCTCGGCCGGCTCGCCCCGAGCCTGGGCAAGGACCTCGGCAAGGACCCCAACGAAGACCTCGACGAAGACCTCAGCAAGGAAGGGACGGCCAGCGGTGGCTGAGCAGGACCGGCGCGGACCCGATCGGGACGAGGGCCGCGAGCCGGAGGAGGGCACGACGGGCCGGAGCACCGGCCCGGCCGAGGACGCCCCGGCCGACAGCGGCCCCCCGGCCCAGGCCGCCGCCCCCGCCCCGGAATCCACCTCCCCCGCCGACACCACCCCCGCACCCGACCCGGCACCGGACTCCGCACCGGACTCCACGCCTGGCTCCGCACCTGGCTTCGACGAAGAGGCGGCGTGGGCGGCGATCGTCGCCGGGTACGGGGAGGAGCCGCCGGACCCGCCGGGCGCCAAACCCTTCAAGTCCTTCCGCCCGGTACGGGACCTGCATCTGCCGGAGCCGGCCGACGAGTCAGAACCGGACGCCGGCGGGAACGGCTCCGCCGCGGACGGCACCGGCGAGGACGGCAAGGACGACCGTGGCACCCGTCAACCGGCGGGCGCCGGGGGCCGGTTGGGCGGTTCCGTGTCCTTCGCGCCCGGTGTCGGGCCCCGCGACTACACGCCGGAGCCCGACCCGGAGGAGGACCACTTCGTCCCGCCGGACCCGCCGCTGCCGGAGGCGGACGTCACCGCGAAGTTCGCCTGGCTCGCCGTGGTGGGCGGGCCGGTGCTGATGCTGGTCGCGGTGATGCTGCGCTGGGAGATGACGTGGTGGCTGACCACGCTCTGCGTCGGCGGCTTCGTCGGCGGCTTCGCCACCCTGGTGCTGCGGATGCAGTCCGACGACGAGGACGACGACCCGGGCCGCGGCGCCGTGGTCTGACCCGCCCCCGTCACCCCGCGGGCAGTCGTACCGCGGCCAGGACCGGGAGGTGGTCGGTGGCCGCGGTCAGGTCGGCGGGGTCCACACCGGGGAGGCCGGCGGGGACGCCGCAACCCAGCACCTCCACGCCCTCGGTGGCGAAGACCGCGTCGATCCGCTGCCGCGGCCCGGCCGCCGTGGAGGTGTGCTCACCGCCCCACGGCGCCACCGCCCACCCGTCCTGGAGCCGCTCCGCCAGCCGCCCGAAGGTACGGCCCCCGGGGCGCTCGTTGAGATCCCCGCCGGCCACCGCGTACGGCACGTCCAGCGCGGCCAACTGGTCGAGCAGCAGGGCGCCTTGGGCGCGGCGCTCCTCCTCGGCGAGGGAGAGGTGGCAGCTCAGTACGCCGAGCCGGGCGGCGCCGAAGCGCAGCACGGCGGTGGCGAAGCCGCGCCGGTGCAGGCCCGGGGTGGGCGGCAGCAGTACGTCCTCGGTGCGCTCCACCGTGGCGCGCAGCGAGCAGAGCAGGGCGGGACCGGCCGCGGTCGCCCCGCCGGAGAGCGTCACCAGGCCCGATCCGGTGGCGAGCCGGGCGAGTTTCTTGCGCCAGCGGAAGAAGCGCGGCGCCTCCTGGAGCAGCACCACATCGGGTGCGCAGGCGGTGATCACCCGGGCCACGGCGGCCGGATCGTCGCGCAGCGAGCGGACGTTGTAGCTGAGGACCCGGACGACGGCGGCTCCGTCCGACTCGGTCCGGGACGCGGGAAGATCACTGAGGCTGATCGGCATGACGATCAAGATACGACGCCGTGCCGGGCGGCGCCGCCGCTTCCCCGACCCGGCGGGCGGACGGGGGCGGCGGCGTGCGGGCCCGCGGTGCGGTCAGCCCTGGCGGGCGAGGTCGGCGGCGCCCACCAGGCCCGCCTTGTTGCCGAGTTGGGCGGCGAGCACCTGGGCGTGCGGGCGCCACTCGGCACCGATCAGCCAGCGCCGGAACGACTTGCGGATCGGGTCGAGGACCAGCTCGCCCTCGTCCGAGACGCCGCCGCCGACGATGAACGCGGACGGGTCGAAGAGGGACGCCAGATCGGCGAGCCCGGCGCCGGCCCAGCGGGCCAGCTCACGGAACGAGTCGACCGCCACCGGGCAGCCCTGCCGGGCGGCCTCGCTGATGTGCCGGCCCTCGATGCCGTCGACGGTGCCGTCGCCGAGGCCGAGCAGGATGGCCGCGTTCTCCGGGGTGGCGTGCGCGCGCTGCCTGGCGTACCGGACGAGGGCGCGGCCGGAAGCGTACTGCTCCCAGCAGCCCTGGCTGCCGCAGCCGCAGAGCAGGCCGTCCGGGACCACCCGGATGTGGCCGAACTCGGCGGCCACCCCGAAGCGTCCGCGGCGCAGCTTGTTGCCGATGACGATGCCGCCGCCGAGGCCGGTGCCGAGGGTGATGCAGATGACGTCGTCGTGGCCCTGGCCGGCGCCGAAGCGGTACTCGCCCCAGGCGGCGGCGTTGGCGTCGTTCTCCACCACCACGGGCATCCCGACGCGCTTCTCGACCTTGTCCTTCAACGGCTCGTGGCGCCACTGGATGTTGGGGGCGAAGAGCACGGTGGCGCGCTTGTCGTCCACATAACCGGCGGCTCCGATGCCGACGGCCTCGATCTCGCGCCCCTCGCCGGCGCCGGTCACCGCGGCGCTGATCGCGTCCACGATGCCGTCGGCGGTCGACGGGGTGGGCACGGTGTGCGTTTCGAGGATCGTGCCCTCTTCGTCGACCACACCGGCCGCGATCTTGGTACCGCCGATGTCGACGCCGATGGTGAGTCCCATGTGTCCCTCAGTTCCGGTCGAGCCCCGCTACGGCCAACCGTACCCGAGGGGACCACGCCCGGTGACCGCCGGAGCACTCCCCCGGACACCCTCCACCATCGGAACAGAACCCTCCGCACAGCGCCGGGATTCCGGGCCGACCGGCACCCGGGCCCTGGCCGGCCGGGGCCGGTGGGACGGGTGCTTCAGTCGAGGTCGATGTGCTCGCCGGGGCCGGGTTCGTCACCCCTGCCGTCCCGACCGTCCCGGCCGTCCCCGGCGGCCTTGCCGTCCGCTCCGGTCCTGCCGGTACCGCCGGTCTCGGACTTGCCGGTCTCGTACTCGCCGCCGTCGTCGGGGCCGCGGGTCCAGCGGGACTCCTGCTGCTGGGCAGCGGAGCGGTAGGCGGCGAGCAGTTCGGAACCGGCGGCGGCCAGGTGGTCGAAGACCTCCGGATTGCGCTCGACCACCGGTTCCACGGCGGCCCTGGCCTGCCGGATCATCTGCTGGGCCGCCGCCCCGAAGAGCGGCGCCCCGGCTCCCGCGGCACCGGACAGGTCGGACAGCTTCCCGGCGACCGCGTCCATCAGCCGCCGCAGTTCCTCGGCGGCGGAGCCGGGCGGCTCGGCCCCGGAGCGGCGGCGCCTGGCCTGCTCGGCGGCGAGGTCCTCGGCACAGGCCTGCGCCCAGGCGTCGGCGTCCGGCGTCTCGGCCGCGGGCACCTCGGTGACCGGCACCTCCGCCTCCGGACGCGCCGGGCCGGAGTCCGGGTGTGCGGGCTCCGCGGCGCCCGAAGGGTCCTGGGGGTCCCGGGGAAGCCCGGTGTCATCGCTCATGGCGGTCCGACTCCTGCTGGCTGGCGGGCGAATGGTCCGGCGGTACCGGCCGGTGGTGCGCCGTGCCGGGCACGGTGGCCACCGCTGTCGACGGTACCCGAACGGCAGCCGCCTGTTCACGCCCCCGCCACCCGCCCCGTACGGGGTTGACGGCGCGGGGTCAGTCCCGCCGCGGCCAGAGGTCCGGATCGGGACGGAAGCGGACGCCCAACTCGCCGTCCCGCAGCCCCGCGCCGACCACCGTGCACCGGCGGAGCGCGGACGGCAGCTCCACGATGCGGCGGAACGCGCCCACGGTGACCACGAGTTCGTCGCCCCGGCGCACCAGGCCGAGCTCCTCCCGCCGCGCCCCGGGCAGCGGGATCCGCCACACCAGGACGCCGTCCTCGGCCCGCCGGTCGGCCACCGGCCAGGTCACCGGCGGCGGGGCGGCGGGCGGCGCCGGCACATCGAGCGCGGCCAGGTCCTCGGTGCCGCGCGGATCACGGCCGAGGTGGCGGACGGTGCGCACGGGGACGGCCCCAGTACCGCCGGCGTCCGCGGCAGCCCGCCAGCCGTCGAGGGCCTTGCGCTGCTGGGCGACCGGCCCGGCCAGCCAGCCGTCGGCCTCGTCCGGCAGCACCCGGTTGGCGAGCAGCCCGTCCACCCGCAGCCCGTACAGGGCGAGGCCCGCGGTGGCGGTGTGCAGCGCGTCGGCGGCGGCCGGACCGGGCTCGGCGACCAGCCGCACCGTGGTCTCCGGATCAGCCAACACGCCCTGTACGGCGGCCAGTTCGAGGTCCCAGCGCTGGGCGGCGGCGTAGATCCGGTCGGTGGGGACGGGCACCCCGGCCAGACGGCCGAGCACCGGGCGCAGCGCACTGGCGACCTGTCGCTCCGCGGGCAGCAACCGCCGCAGATAGCGCCGGAGTTGGGCCGGCCGGGCCAGCGCGGCCAGCGCCTCCGCAGTGGCCGGCAGATCCACCACCAGCAGCTCGTACGGCCCGGCGGCGGCCTCGTGCAGGGCGTGCAGCAGGGCGAGTTCGGCGGCGCCGGGCAGCGGGGTCAGCTCCTCGTCGTCCAGCCGCGCGGCGCCCAGCAGGTCGAGTACGGGCGCCGCCTGGTCCTGGAGGCGGAGCAGGCCGGTACGGAAGCGGGCGGCGGTGTCGGGCCGCAGCACGGTGAGACCGGGGGCCGCGGTGACCGGGGTGTCGCCGGTGGGGGTGCCGAGGGCGGCGCCCGGGGTGTCCTCCGGATCGGCGGAGAGCAGCAGGGTGCGCCGCCCGGCGCGGGCCGCGGCGAGGGCGGTGGCGGCGGCCAGGGTGCTGCGGCCGGCGCCGGCGGGGCCGGTGAGAAGTACGGTGCGCATCGGGTGGCCGGGGGCGGACTCGGGGCCGGCGGCGGTGGTCACTCGGACCGCTTCGGCTCCTGCTCGGACCCGGCTTTTCCCGCCGCTCCGGCGTCCCCGGTGCCGCCGTCCTCCGCCGCGTCGTCCCCGTCGTCGTCGGGGCCGGACTCGACGCGCTTCTTCAGCCCGGCCAGCGCACGGTCGATGATGACCTTCTCGGCCTTCCGCTTGATCATGCCGAGCATCGGGATCTTGACGTCGACGGTGAGCTGGTACGTCACCTCGGTACGGCCGGCGCCCGCCTCCCGCAGCCGGTAGGAGCCGTCCAGGGAGCGCAGCATCTGGGACTTGACCAGGGTCCAGCTCACCTCGTCCGCGCTGTGCCAGGTGTAGCCGAGGGTCTGGTCGTCCTTGATGGCACCGGCGTCCATGACCAGGCGGACCTGCTCGGCGCGGCCCTCGGAGTCGGTGGCGAGCACCTCGGCCTGTTTGACCTCGCCGGTCCAGTCCGGGTATCGGGCGAAGTCCGAGATCACAGCCATCACATCGGCCGGTGCCGCCTCGATCACAATGCTCGAACTGGTGTGTTCCGCCATCGCCGTGGCTCCTCCAGATGCGGTCCGGTCGGGGTGATCGCGGCTGCGCCGCGGGCCGTGCGCTGTGAAGGCTACCGCGCGCGGCGCCCCCTCCCGCCAAGGGCACCGGCCGACCGCCCCCGAGCCGACGGAGCGTCAGCACCGTCCCGGCCGCGCCCCCGTCGAAAGGTGCCGGACCTGCGTCTACCCCCACCTCGGCCACGGGGGTCGACTAGGGTGCGCGGAGCGTCGTCGCGACATGTGACGCAAAAAACATCTGGCGTCTCCCCACTATCGGAGAAGCCATACCGATGGGTAACGTCCGGACGGTCCAGTCGTGCTCCATGCCTCAGCGCCACCTAGCGTGCTCGGCCACTGACCGCACCGGAGCACCCGCCCAAGCCTTGGACCGCACCGTCGCATCGCACAACGTCGTGGCGCCGGCGCCCTATGAGGAGCAGCAGTCTTGCGCGAGTTCAGCCTTCCGGCCCTGTACGAGGTCCCCACGGACGGCAACATGACCGACATCGTGCGCAGAAACGCGGCACAGCACCCGGATGTGGCGGTGATAGCCCGCAAGGTGGACGGCGCCTGGCAGGACGTCACCGCCACGGTGTTCCTCGCCGAGGTCAGGGCGGCCGCCAAGGGCCTCATCGCCGAGGGTGTGCAGCCCGGCGACCGGGTCGGCCTGATGTCCCGCACCCGCTACGAGTGGGCCCTGCTGGACTTCGCCATCTGGAGCGCGGGCGCCATCACCGTGCCGGTGTACGAGACCAGTTCGCCGGAGCAGGTGCAGTGGATCCTCGGCGACTCGGGCGCGGTCGCCTGCCTCGTGGAGCTGGACGGCCACGCCGCCACGGTGGACTCCGTCCGCGACCGGCTGCCGGAGCTGCGGAACGTCTGGCAGATCGAGGGCGACGGCCTGGACACCCTGCGCGCCGCGGGCAGCGCACTGGACGACTCCGTGGTGGAGGAGCGCAGTTCGGTCGCCAAGGCCGACGACCCGGCCACCATCGTCTACACCTCCGGCACCACCGGCCGCCCCAAGGGCTGCGTCCTCACCCACCGCAGCTTCTTCGCCGAGTGCGGGAACGTGGTGGAGCGGCTGCGGCCCCTCTTCCGCACCGGGGAATGCTCGGTGCTGCTCTTCCTGCCACTGGCGCACATCTTCGGGCGGCTGGTGCAGGTGGCGCCGATGATGGCGCCGATCAAGCTGGCCTGCGTTCCCGACATCAAGCAACTCACCGATGAACTCGCCGCGTTCCGGCCCACGATGATCCTGGGCGTGCCCCGGGTCTTCGAGAAGGTCTACAACGGGGCGCGGGCCAAGGCGCAGGCCGAGGGCAAGGGCCGTATCTTCGACCGGGCCGCCGACACCGCCATCGCGTACAGCCGCGCTCTCGACACCCCGAAGGGCCCCTCCGTCAGGCTGCGGCTCAGGCACCGCGTCTTCGACAAGCTGGTGTACAGCAAGCTGCGTACGGTCCTCGGCGGCCGCGGCGAGTACGCGATCTCCGGCGGCGCCCCGCTGGGCGAGCGCCTGGGCCACTTCTTCCGCGGCATCGGCTTCACCGTCCTGGAGGGCTACGGCCTGACGGAGTCCTGCGCGGCCACCAGCTTCAACCCGTGGGACCGGGTGAAGATCGGCACCGTGGGCCAGCCGCTGCCCGGCTCGGTGGTGCGGATCGCGGACGACGGCGAGGTACTGCTGCACGGCGAGCACCTCTTCGCCGGGTACTGGAACAACCCGGACGCCTCCGCCGAGGCGCTTGCCGACGGCTGGTTCCACACCGGTGACCTCGGCACCCTCGACGAGGACGGCTATCTGCGGATCACCGGCCGGAAGAAGGAGATCATCGTCACCGCCGGCGGCAAGAACGTGGCGCCCGCGGTGATGGAGGACCGCATCCGGGCCCACGCGCTGGTCGCCGAGTGCATGGTGGTCGGCGACCAGCGGCCGTTCGTGGGCGCGCTGCTCACCCTGGACGAGGACTTCCTCGCCCGCTGGATCACCGAACACGGCAAGCCGGCCGACTCCACCCCCGCCTCCCTCGCCGAGGACCCCGACCTGCTGGCGGCCCTCCAGGAGGCCGTCGACGTGGGCAACGCGGCGGTCTCCAAGGCCGAGTCGGTACGCAAGTTCCGGGTGCTGCCAGGCCAATTCACCCAGGAATCCGGCCACTTGACGCCTTCGCTGAAACTGAAGCGCAATGTGGTCGCCAAGGACTACGCCGACGAGATCGAAGGACTGTATAGCTGACTGCCCGGCCCCGCTCAGAGCAGTTCGCGGAGGTCGCCCGCCAAGTGGTCCCAGCGCCAGCGGTCGTGGACCCAGGCTCGGCCGCGCTCGCCCATCCGGGCCCGTAGTTCCGGGTCGGACAGCAGCAGTACCAGGCGTTCCGCGGTCTGTTCGGGGGCGCCGCCGGGGACGACCCAGCCGGTCTCGCCGTCTAGTACCGCGTCGGGGGCGCCGCCGGATTCCCCGGCCAGGACCGGCAGTCCGGTGGCGGAGGCCTCCAGGTAGACGATGCCCAGGCCCTCCACGTCGAGGCCGCCGCGGCGGGTGCGGCAGGGCATGGCGAAGACGTCTCCGGCGCCGTAGTGCGCGGGCAGTTCCGCCCAGGGCACGGCGCCGGTGAAGCGCACCGAGGCGTCCACACCGCGCTCCCGGGCCAGCCGCCGCAGGTCCGCCTCGTAGGGGCCGCCGCCGACGATCAGCAGCACGGTGTCGGGGTGGGCGGCGAGTACCCGCGGCATCGCCTCGATCAGGGTGTCCTGCCCCTTGCGCGGCACCAGCCGGGAGACGCAGACCACCACCGGGCGTTCCGCCAGGCCCAGTTCGGCCCGGACCCGGGCACCGCCCGAGTCCGGATGGAAGGTCTTCTCGTCGACGCCCGGCGGCAGCCGCACCATCCGGGCCGCGGCCTGTTCGGTGAGCGCGGCGGCGATCCGGGACCTGGTGTACTCGCCGAGATAGGTGAGGGTGTCGGTGCCCTCGCCGATCCGCCGCAACAGGCCGCGGGCGGCGGGGAGTTGGGCCCAGCCCGCCTCATGGCCGTGGGTGGTGGCCACGATCCGGCGGGCACCGGCCCGGCGCAGCGCGGGCGCCATCAGGCCGAGCGGGGCGGCCGCGCCGAACCACACCGAGCGGCAGCCGTGCTCCCGCAGCAGCCCGGCGGCGCGGCGGGTGACCCGCGGGGTGGGCAGCAGCATGGTGGCGCGGTCCCGTACCACGGGGAAGGGCTGCTCGGCGTCGAAGGCGGCGGTCGCCTCGGCGCCCTCCCGGCCCCGCTTCCAGGTGGAGGCGTAGACCACGACCTGCTCAGGGTCCAGGCGCAGCGCCATGTTGTGCAGGAAGGCCTGGATGCCGCCGGGGCGGGGCGGGAAGTCGTTGGTGACGATCAGGGTCTTGTCCATCGCCGCCGACAGTACCGAAGGCGCGGGCCCCGGTCGCACGGCCCGTCGCGTCGAATGGCCCCCGTGCGGCCGGGACCGGCATCATGGCGGGCGGACGCCGGCCGGGGCCGGGACGCGAGACGGGACGAGGTGGGCATGGCCGCCCCATTGGCCGCCGGACGGCAGTTGGCGCTCCTGGCCGTGTGGGGGGTGAGCCGGCTGCTGCTGATGCTCTTCGTGCTGAGGGTGCTGGTCTTCCCGGGCCCCGATGTCACCCCGGATGTGTCGGTGATCTACCACGGCTGGTACGAGGTGCTGCGCTCCGGGACGTTCCCGGTGGACGACGTCACCTGGCAGTACCCGCCGGGCGCAGCGCTCGCGATCCTCTCCCCCGCGCTGCTGCCGTGGCTGGAGTACCCCACGGCGTTCTTCGTGCTGTCGCTGGTGGCGGACGCGGTGGTGCTGGCGCTGCTGCTGCGGGCCGGGCGCGGGCGCCGGGCCCGTGCCACCGGGTCCGGTGCCCGCAGCCTGCGCGGCGCCTGGGTGTGGGCGGTGGGCGTCCCCCTCCTCGGGCCCACCGTGTACGCCCGCTACGACCTGATGGTGACGGCGGTGGCGGTGGCGGCGCTGGTCGCCGGGGTGGGTCGGCCGCGGGTGTTCGGGGCGCTGACCGCGTTCGGCGCGATGCTGAAGGGCTGGCCGGTGCTGCTGCTGCTGGGCGCGGGCCCGGGGCGCGACTGGCGGCGGAGTTGGGGGGCGGCCGCGGTGACCGGGGCGGTCCTGCTGGCGGCTTCGGTGGCCGCGGCGCCGGGCTCGCTGGACTTCCTCACCGCGCAGCGGGACCGGGGTACCGAGGTGGAGTCGGTGGGCGGTCTGGTCTTCCAGGTGGGGCACCACTTCGGGTGGAGCGGCGGGGTGTGGTTCCACTACGGCTCGATGGAGTTCTTCGGGCCGGGGGTGGCCGGGGTGGCCACCGCGTCGAAGGTGCTGTCGGTACTGGTGCTGGCCTGGCTGGTGCTGTGGCGGCTGCGCGCCAGGCACTGGTCACCGGGTACGGCGGCGGACGCGGCGTTCACCGCGGTCCTGCTGTCCACCGTGACCAGCCGGGTCATCAGCCCGCAGTACCTGGTGTGGCTGGTGGGTCTGGCGGCGGTGTGCCTGGTCTTCGCGGACAGCTGGATGGGGCGCCCGGCGTGGCTGGTGGTGGCGGCCTCACTGGTGACGGTGGTGGAGTTCCCGGTCCTCTTCACCGATGTGGTGACCAGCACCCCGACGGGGGTGGCGCTGCTCCTGGTACGCAACGGCCTGCTGGTGTGGGCCGCGGCCGCTGCCGCCGCCCGCCTGTGGCGCCGTACGGTGACCGGGCAGGCGGAGGCGGTGCCCGCCGGGGAGCCCGCCTCGCTCCGCCAGGAGCCGCTGGTCGACTCGCCGTGACCGGGGCCGCCGGGTGAAGTCCCCGCGGATTCAGCCGAGTTGGGCGCGGAGGTAGTCCCGCCAGCGGTGGGTGAAGGCGGCGGGGGTGGTGCCAAGGACGTCATGGAGGGCGTCGGCGACGGCGCCGTCCCGGCCCTGGTGGGCGCCGACCGCCCGGTAGAAGTCGTTCAGCTTCTGCTCGCCCCAGTGGTCGGCGATCATCCGGCAGGCGAGCCAGCCGCCCTCGTAGGCCTCGGCGAGGGGTCCCGCGGCGCGGGAGAAGCCGAAGTCGCCGTCGGTGGGCAGTTCCCGGGGCAGCCGCCCAGCGGCGACGGCACGGGCCAGCTCGGGCGCGATGCGGGGTGCGGTGCGCTCCGAGTCGCGGTAGCCGACCCAGTCGGCATAGCCCTCGGAGAGCCAGAGCGGGGTGGCGTCGGAGGTGGCGGCGCGGGTGGCGACATGGGTGGCCTCATGGGTGAGGACGACCTGCTTGCCGAAGTCGGCGAGCACCCGGTAGGCGTCCGGGTTGACCACGATGCGGTCGGCGGGCGCGGAACGGGAGCCGCCCGCCTCGCCGGTGGTGACGGCGGCGATACCGCGGTAGCCGGCGGCCGGGGAGCCCAGCAGCGCCGCCATCCCGTCCAGGTCGCGCGGCACCAGCAGCACCAGGCGCCGGGACCAGGAGCGGCCCCAGGCGCCCTGCACGGCGGGCACCGCGCGGTCGGCGAGGGCCGCGAAGTCGCGGAGCCTGGCGCGGCTCTGCCCGGTGCCGAGGACCAGGCTGCGGGCGCCGCGTACCGCGCTGACCCGGCCCTGCTCCCACATCTGCCGGGAACTGCCGCGCGCGGGCCGGTCCGAGGTCACATACCAGCGGCCCTGGACGCGGCGCAGTTGCACGGTACGGCGGGTGGTGACGGGCGCGGAGTCGTAGCCGGCTATGCGGTAGCGCAGCTCGGTGGCGGCCTCGGCGCTGGTGCCGGTGCGGTGGAAGCCGGTGACGCGGTACTCCCAGGACCCGAAGGGCACGCCGGCGAGGTCGCGGTACTCGGTGCGGGAGCGGTCGCCCGCTGCCCGGTCGAGGCCGGCGCCGCCGGTGCGGGCGTAGGCGCTCTCGTCGTGCGCGAGGACCGCTTTGCCGCGCCGGTCGAGCACCTGGGCGACGGGCGCGAGTGAGGCGTCGGCGGTGGTCCGGGAGCCGCAGCCGACCAGCCCGGTCAGCACGGTCGCGGCGAGCAGCAGTGCGGCCGGCCCACACCCGAGCCGTGCCGCTCGCCCCGCACCCCTGTGACCTGCCACCTTGCGATGGTAAGCGCTCCCGGCCGGGCGTGTCGGCCCCGGGGCCGCCGCGGTCAGACGCGGGTGACCGAGGAGATCGGCATCATCGCCACCGGGTCGTGGCGGACGGCGGCCCCCGGGTACGGGGCGTGGACGACCTGGCCGCCGCCGACGTACATGGCGATATGGCCGGCGTCGGCGCCGTAGGTGACGAGGTCGCCGGGGCGGGCCTCGGCGAGGGGGATACGGCGGCCCGCGTTCCGCTGCTCCTGGGAGGTGCGCGGCAGGGCCACCCCGGCCTGGGCGTAGGCCCACCGCATCAGTCCTGAGCAGTCGAAGCTGCCCGGTCCTTCGGCGCCCCAGGCGTAGGGGCGGCCGAGGGCGGTGCGGACGGCGGCGACGGCGGTCCCGGCGCGGGCGGACGGCGCGAGTCCGGAGAGCGGGCCGAGCAGGCCGGGCGGCAGGGCCGCGGGGTCGCCGCCGCGGGAGGCCCGGCCGTACCCGGCCCGGCGGTCGGCGGGCAGCGCGCCCAACAGCCGCCGGGCGCGGGCGAGTTTGTGTTCCACGGTGCGCTTGTGGCGGGCCACGGCGCGGCGGTCGCGTTCCAGTGCGGCGAGGGTGCCGCGGGTCTCGGCGCGGTCCTGGGAGAGTTCGCGTTCGGCGCTCAGCAGGGAGCGGAGCTGGGCGGCCCGGCGCACCCCGATGCGGTCCAGGGTGCCGGCCCGGTCCAGGTAGTCGTCCGGGTCGGAGGAGAGCAGCAGCACCATCGACGGGGCGAGGCCGCCGCTGCGGTACTGCGCGCCCGCCAGTGAACTCAGCGCGCCCCGCAGGGTGTTGACCCGGTCCTGGACGCGGGCGATGCGGTCCTGCCCGGCGCTCGCCCGCTTCCGCAGCGAACCGACGTGCTCCCGGGCCCCGTTGTACGCCTCGGTGGCGCGCTCCGCCTCCCGGTAGAGCCGGTCCAGCTCGGCGCCCGGGTCGGCGGTGTGCCGCGGTCCGGCGGGCGCGGGTCCGGGAGCGGCACCGGCGGGGGCGGCGAGGGCGGCGGCCGCGACACCGACCACGCCGACGAGACCGGCGGTGGCGCGCGGGGCGTGGACGATCCGGACGGTGCCCGGTCTGCGGCGATGGGACCCCATGGGCGGCCGCTCTCCCTTCCGCTGACGTCCTCCGCGGGCGCGGAGCGATGCGACGCCGAACGGTAGCCGCGCGCCCACCTCACAACCAGCGAGGAAGCCGTCACGGACGGTGACACCTCGCCGCTGACGCAGGTCAACGACGGGGTGTGCGGCGGAAGTTCCCGGTGGAATTCGCCCGTTCGGGGGCGGGCACGATGCCGGGGTCCAGGGGTGGGGCCGGGGGTCCGGAGAGGGGACCGGGGTCGCCGCCCCGGTCCCCGTGTCAGCGGCCGAAGCCTCCGACTCGGCGGTGCCTCAGAGGCGGACGCCGAACTGGAACGGCATGTTGTTGATCGACTCGTAGCGGACCACGGTGCCGGTGCGCGGGGCGTGCAGCACCTTGCCGCCCCCGGCGTAGAGGCCGACGTGGTGCAGGTCGCCGTAGAAGAGCACCAGGTCGCCGACCTGGAGCTGGCTCTGCGAGGAGATCCGGGTGCCCGCGCCGGCCTGGGCCTGCGAGGTGCGCGGGATGGAGACGCCGGCCTGGTTGTAGGCCCAGGAGGTGAGGCCGGAGCAGTCGAAGGAGCTGGGGCCGGTGGCGCCGTAGACGTAGGGCGTGCCTATCTTCGACTGGGCGGCGGCGAAGGCGGCGCCCGCGCGGCCCGAACCGGGCTTGGGGGCGGGGGTGTTGTCGCCGCCGCCCGGGTCGCGGTCGCCGCCGCGGCTGGCCCGGTCGTCGTCCTCCATCTGCCGCCGCTCCTCGGCGGTCAGGCTGTTCAGAAGCCGCTGGGCCTCGCCGAGCTTGCCCTGGATCTGCTTCTTCTTCTTGCCGATCTCCTTGCGGGTCTCGGAGAGGTCGGCCAGCTTGTCCGCGGCTTCCTTGCGCTGCTGGGAGAGGACGCGCTGCTTGCCCTGGATCTTCTTGAGCTGCGCCACCTGCTGACCGCTGAGCTGGTCGAGGGTGGACGCCTTGTCCAGGTAGCTGTCCGGGTCCGCGGAGAGGAAGAGCTGCAAGGAGGGGTCTATCCCGCCGGAGCGGTACTGGGCGCTGGCGAGCGAACCGAGGCCGTCACGCAGCTTGTTGAGGTCCTCCTGGCCGCGGGCGACCTTGTCCTGGAGCTCCCCGGTCTGCTTCTCCAGCTTCTGCTGCTTCTCCTTGGCCCCGTTGTACTTCTCGGTGGCCTGCTCAGCCTGCTCGTAGAGCTTGTCGACCTTGGACTTGACCTCGTCCTTGTCGGGCTTCGGGGCGGCCTGCGCGGCCTGCGAGGTCAGGGCCACTGCTGCTGCGGCGGTCGCGGTGAGCACGGTCACTCGTGCGCGGCTCGGCTGCTTGGGTCGACGGTGGGACGCCACGGGGGCGAGCTCCTTCTTCCTCCAGCCGCCTACCGACACACCGGTGGGCGGTGCCCCTCCACCGTCACTCCCGATGAGTGATCAACCGAGCGGAGGTTCGAGCCAGACCCTAGTGACCTTCTTGTGATCAGTTCAAATCCTGACGGGAAAAAAGTACGGCTCGCCGGACATTCTTTGCTCACAACTCACAGCAGGTAGCGACCCCTTGACGGAAGGTCGCCCCACCCGGCCCTCAATTCGGGCAAGCAGCACAGAAGTTGCAGTCGGGACAGTCGCGACGAAGAGATCGAACGCGGCACCGGGCATCGGACGACGCCCCCCGCGGCGCTCGGAGTCAGGCGCGGGAGAGCCGCTTGAGGAGTACGGCGGAGGCCACCGGGCGGGCGCCGGCCTTGGCGATGCCGTCCGCCACCTCACGGTCAGTGGAGACCACGATGACCGGCCGCCCCGGCGGTTCGGCCCGCACCAGCTGCCGGATCAACTCGTCCGCCGTCACCCCGGGCTTGGAGAACAGCACCCGCACCCCGCGCGGTGGCGCCAGCAGTACCGGCGCCGCCAGTTCGGCCCCGTCGAAGACGCAGGTGACCTCGGCGCCGGTCTGCGCGGCGAGTTGGGAGAGGGTGCCCAGCAGCCGCAGCCGCTGCTTCTCCAACGGCATCTGCGGATAACCGGTCTTGGTGACGTTGTAGCCGTCGACGACGAGATGGGCCTGCGGCAGCGCCAGCAACTGGTCCAGTACCGCCGGGTCGTGCTCGGAGAGGGCGCGGGCCGCGATGTCCTTGGGCGTCATCCGGCCCGGCTCGACCGCGTCCACCGTCTCCGCGGGCCGTACCGACACCGGCGGCAGGGCCAGTTCGCGGCGCAGGCCCTGGGTGGCGTCGAGGAGGGTGTCGAGCAGCAGCCGCACCCGCATGTCCTCCACGCTGCGGCCCTCCCGCGCGGCCCGCCGGGCGGCCTCCAGCGCCGCCTCCGCCTCACCGAGGCGGGACTTGAGGCGGCGGTTCTCGCTCTGCGCGGCCGACAGCCGGCCCTCCTGATCGGCCCGCGCCTCCTCCGCCCGCTGCTCCGCCTTGCGCACCGCGGCCTCACCGCGGCGTACATCGCTGAGCGCGGCCCGCAGCTTGCGGTGCAGGGAGTCGCCGTGCCGCCGGGCCTCTTCGAGTTCGGCGCGCAGCGAGTCGGTCTGGGCGCGCACCCGGTCCTGGGCCTCGGCCAGTTCGGCGCGCAGCCGCCGCACCTCGGCGCGGTGCTCGTCCCCGGCGCGCTCGGCGTGGGCGCGCTGCACCTCCTCGCCGGCGGCGGTCACCAGCTTCGCCCAGCCCGGCGGGCGCAGCACATACGCGGCGGCGGCCACCTCCTGCGGGTCGGCGGCGGGCGGCGGATTGCCCGCTTCGAGGGCGGCCACCAGCTCCGGCTGGGCGGCCCGCAGCTTCTCCCCGATGCGCTGCCGGAAGACCGGGTCGCCCTCCACCGCGGCCGCCATCGCGTTCCCGGCGAACCTGACCCGCCGGCTCGGGGTGAAGCGGGCGTACTGCCGGAGCTGGGCGGGCAGCTCGGCGACGGTGAGCCCGCCGAAGCCGTCCGAGACGAGCTGCACGACCCGGCGGCGCACCGCCTCGGGCAGCGGGCGGTCGAGCACCTCAGCGGTGCCGTCGTCCGGCTCCCCGCCTGCGCTCTCCACCATCGTCACCCCATCTGCTCCCTGGGCCGGCCCGGTCAGGAACCGGCGCCCGGCCTGTCCACCAGCTCGACCTGGTCCACCGCGTTGCACCAGCGGCACCGCACCGACTCGATGGTCTCACTGACCACCTCGCGCTCCTCCACGCTCGGCTCCCCCGCGAGGTCCAGGTGCACGTACTCGACGACCTTCGACGAGCGGGTCACATCGAACCGGGTCAGATTGCCGCAGAGTGTGCAGCGCCAGCGGGTCTCGGCAGTCGGCAGGGGGACCGTCATGGTGGCTGTCGCATCCTTCGGGTTTCCATGGTGCGCCGCTTTACTCGGTGCTCCGGGTCAGCGTGCTGCGTACGCCCCGCAACCCTAGCCTGCCCGGCGGAAGCGGCCGCTCCCCGTCCATGGCGCGATCCGGCGAGGCGGTCCGGACCGGCGGGACCCCTTACGTCATGATCTGCGCATGATGCGGGTACGGGGCGGCAGCCGGCGGCGGGATACGCGGACCGGCCGGGTACGGGGGCCGTCCGCGCCGGTGACGTACGGGCTGATGCTGCTGTGCGGTCTGCTCTTCGCGGGCAGCCCCGCGGCGGGCCTGGTCCGGCCCGGCGACGGCACCGCGGCGCTGCTCGCCGCCCAGCAGGACTACTTCGACCGCTGGGGCGTGGTCCCGGCCCGGCTGCTCGGCGGCCCGCCCCCGCTGCACCTCGTCCCGAGCGCCGCGGACACCCTCCTCAGCGCGCTGTTCGTGCACGCCAACTGGGTTCATCTGCTGGGCAATCTGCTCTTCCTGCACGTCTTCGGCGCGATGGTGGAGCAGCGGATGGGCCGGATGCGGTTCACCTTCTTCTACCTGGTGTGCGGGGCGCTGGCGCTCCTCGGCTACGCGCTGGCGCACTCCGGCTCGGAGCAGAGCCTGGTGGGGGCCTCGGGCGCGATCTCCGCGGTGCTCGGCGCCTTCCTCTTCCTCTTCCCCAAGGCCCGGGTCACCAGCCTGCTGCCGTTCCTCTTCTTCCTGCCGCTGCGCTTCCCGGCCTGGGTGGTACTTCCGTTCTGGGTGGTACTCCAGTGGCTCTCGGTACGGCAGGCGGACCAGGGCCCGGGGGTCGCCTACCTCGCCCACCTGGTCGGCTTCGGTCTGGGCTTCGGCTACGCCTGGGTGCGGTGGGGGCGGGCGGGCGCCTCGGCACACGGCACCGGAACACGGGGCACTAAAGTTGGCAGCGCCCCAGCTCCGGCCCCCGAGGGAGACAGCCAGCCGTGATCACCGCGATCGTGCTCATCAAGACCAGCGTGGACCGGATCCCGGAGATCGCGGAGTCCATCGCCGCGCTGGACAGCGTCAGCGAGGTCTTCTCGGTGACGGGGACCTACGACCTGATCGCCATGGTGCGGGTCGCCCGCCATGACGACCTGGCCGAGGTCATCCCCGGCAGCATCAGCAAGATCCCCGGCGTGGAGGGGACGGACACCCATGTCGCCTTCCGCACCTACTCCCAGCACGACCTGGAGGCGGCCTTCTCCATCGGCCTGGACTCGTAGTCCGTTGACGGCTGGGCGGGCGGCTCAGCGGGCGGTGGCCGGGTCCGGGACGCAGCGGCCGTCCTCGGTGCGGTAGGTCCAGCGCGCCCCGTCCCGCACCAGCTCGGTCACCGCCCGTACGAAGCGGTCGATGTGCTCGTCCGGGGTCCCGGCGCCGAAGCTCACCCGGATCGCGTTCAGCGACCTCTCCCCCGGCGCCGCCTCCGGCGCCCCGCACTCGCCCTGGTCCCCCGGCTCCGCCCCGAGCAGCGTCCGCACCAGCGGGTGCGCGCAGAACAGCCCGTCCCGTACGCCGATGCCGTACTCGGCGGAGAGCGCCGCCGCGAAGTGCGAGCTGTTCCAGCCGGCTACCACGAAGGACACCACCCCGACCCGCGGCGCCGCGTCCCCGAACAGCGACAGCACCCTCACCTCCGGCACCCCGGCGAGCCCCGCACGCAGCCGGGCCACCAACTGCTCCTCCCGCGCCACCAGTTGACCGAAGCCCGCCTCGGTCAGCGCCCGGCAGGCGGAGGCCACGGCATGGGCACCGATCACATTCGGCGAACCGGCCTCATGCCGCGCCGGCCCCTCCTGCCACTCCACGTCCACCCCGCCGTCCGCCCGCCGCGCCACCTTCCGCGAGGCACCCCCGCCCGCGAGGTACGGCTCGGCCTCCCGCAGCCAGTCCGCGCGCCCGGCGAGCACCCCGGCACCGAACGGGGCGTACAGCTTGTGCCCGGAGAACGCGACCCAGTCGACATCGAGCCGGGCGATGTCCACCGGCCGGTGCGGGGCGAGTTGGGCGGCATCCAGCACGATCCGGGCACCGTGCGCATGGGCGGTGGCCGCCAACTCGCGCACCGGCCACAACTCCCCCGTGACATTGGAGGCACCGGTCACACACACCAGGGCGGGCGTCCCCGCACGGCGGGCGGCGAGCGCCGCGTCCAAGGTGCGGAGGGCCTGCTCGGGGGTGCGGGGCGCGTCGAGGAAGGTGACCTGGGCGCCGCGCCAGGGCAGCAGCGAGGCGTGGTGCTCGGTCTCGAAGACGAAGACCTCGCAGTCCGCGGGCAGCGCGGCGGCCAGCAGGTTCAGCGAGTCGGTGGTGGAACGGGTGAAGACCACCTGGTCCCCCTCCCGGCAGCCGAGGAAGTCCCCGACGGTACGCCGCGCGCTCTCGAACAACTCCGTGGACAACTGCGACAGATACCCGGCCCCCCGATGCACGCTGCCGTAGTACGGGGCGTAGGCGGCGACGTCGTCCCAGACCCGCTTCAGGGCCGGGGCGCTGGCGGCGTAGTCGAGCGCCGCGTATTCGGTCTCGCCACCGGTGACGAGCGGCACCCGAACATCGGCCCCGAGCACGGGCAGCACGACCTGCTCGGTATCGGCGGGTGCGGTGACGGGAGTGGTGGCGGGGGCGGTGGCAGTGACGGCGGTTGCAGACATGGCGAACTCCATTGCGGCGCAGGCGAGTTGACCGGCCGAAGCAGCGGGCGGCACACAGGTACGCGGGGCGCGGCGGGCAGTGCGCGGCGGCGCGGCGCGTGACGGCGGACCACCGGACGGCGGCACCGGGCAGCCGGTACGGGGACACGGGTGCGGGTGCCGGCCGGGGCTTCGGCGCGGGCGGATCAGATGAGGCGGAGGTGGGGCGCTTCGCCCTATCGCATTCGCTTGCTCACGGAACAGCTCCCCGAGGACCAAGGACCCCGCGGGGTCCGCGCTTGCCGAAGGCTTCTGCCGACGGCCCGGTCTTCACCCGGGGCACCCCGCCACGGACGGAGGGTTGCCGGACAGCGGGCCGGGGCCGTAGTCGCTGTCGCTCATGACCTGCCGAGCACTATGCCAGACGCCAACGCCCCGACGAAACCTGGTCCACATACCGGAATCCCCCGGAGGTTCCCGTCCCCCACCGAGGTCGGAACGGGCGGGCGCGGACTTCGGTGCGCGGAAGTCCCCGCACCGAAGTCCGCGCCCGCCCGAAAGGGACTCCCCGCAAAGGGAACCGCGACTACACCTGCGTGGCCCGGGCCCACCGCTCCAGGGCCGCCCGTGCCGCACCCGAGTCGATGGACTCGGCGGCCACCTCCATACCCGCCCGCAGTTGCCCGGCGAGCGTCCCCTCCCCCGGCCGGACGGCCACCAGCGCCGCCGCCGAGTTCAGCAGCACCGCGTCCCGTACGGCACCCCGCTCCCCGTCCAGCAGGCGCCGCGCCACCTCCGCGTTGTACGAGGAGTCCCCGCCGCGCAGCGCCTCCACGGGTACCGGCTCGATACCGACGTCCCGCGGGTCGAAGCGCTCCTCCCGCACCACCCCGTCCCGTACCACCCACACCCGCGAACCGCCGGTGACGGTCAGCTCGTCGAGGCCGTCGTCGCCGCGGAAGACGAGGGAGGAGTTACCGCGTTCGGCGAGGACGCCGGCCACCACGGGCGCCATCCGCTCATCGGCGACACCGACGGCCTGGGCGCGTACCCGGGCCGGATTGGTCAGCGGGCCCAGCAGGTTGAACACGGTGCGGATGCCGAGCTGCCCGCGAGCCGTGCCCGCGTACCGCAGCGCCGGGTGGAACTTCACCGCGAAGCAGAAGGTGATCCCCGCCTCCTCCGCGACCTGGGGGATGCGGTGCGGCGGCAGATCCAGATTGACGCCCAGCTTCTCCAGTACGTCGGAGGAGCCGGACTGGGAGGAGGCGGCCCGGTTGCCGTGCTTGACGACCTTGACGCCCGCGCCGGCCACCACGATCGCGGACATGGTGGAGATGTTGACGGTCTTCGCGCCGTCGCCGCCGGTACCGACGATGTCGACGGTCTCGCCCGGCACCTCGATCACATTGGCGTGCTCGTACATCGCGTCGACCAGGCCGGAGATCTCGGCCACCGTCTCGCCCTTGGCCCGCAGCGCCACCACGAACGCGGCGATCTGCGCGTCCGTGGCCTCACCACGCATGATCCGGTCCATGGCCCAGGCCGTGGCGTCGGCGCTCTGGTCCTGACCGGAGAGCAGCGCCTCCAGGACGCGGGGCCAGGAACGGCCCGCCGCGGTGTCGCCTCCAGCGGGGTTCACAGCGTTCATATGCCGCTCCTGGTATTCGAAGGATCCGGACCCCACCCTATCCAGCGCCGGAGACAGCGAAGAGCCCCGCCCAGGTGCTGGACGGGGCTCTGCGCTGTGGCGGTACGGCCGTGGCGACGGCCTGCCGGGCGCGCGAAGGAATCAGTGGTGGCCGTGGCCGCTGGTGATCTCCTCGTACTCCTCGACGGTCGGCTTGGGGATCTGGTTCCCCTCGCCGTAGTAGCCCTTGGAGAGCTTCGCGCGGAGCCTGTCGACCGGCGACACCTTGCGCTGAACACCGTTCTCGTCGACGGTCTCGCCGATCTCGTACGGCTGGTACTGGTCGTGCGCGGTGAGGGTGTGCAGGGCCTCCGCGTCGAGCGGCTCGTGCACCTCCACGAACTCACCGTGCGGCAGGCGCTTGATGATGCCGGACTCGCGCCCGTGCAGCACCTTCTCCTTGTCCCGGCGCTGGAGGCCGAGGCAGATCCGCTTGGTGACGATGAAGGTGATGACCGGACCCACGAAGAAGGCGACCCGCACGAACCAGGTGATCGCGTTGATCGACAGATGGAAGTGCGTGGCGAACAGGTCGTTGCCACCGCCGATCAGCATGACCACGTACCAGGTGAGCCAGGCGGCGCCGAGACCCGTGCGCGTGGGGGCGTTGCGCGGCCGGTCCAGGATGTGGTGCGCGCGCTTGTCCCCGGTGACCCAGGACTCGATGAACGGATAGAGGGCGAGGACGACCAGGACCATCGGGAAGACGATCACCAGCGGGATGGCCACGCCGAGCGCCAGGGTGTGCCCCAGGAAGTTGATCTCCCAGCCGGGCATCGTACGGATCAGGCCCTCGGAGAAGCCCATGTACCAGTCGGGCTGGGCTCCGGTGGACACCTGGTCGGGGCGGTACGGTCCGACCGCCCACACCGGGTTGATGGTGACGAGCGCCGCGATGGCCGCGACGACACCGAAGACCAGGAAGAAGAAGCCGCCGGCCTTCGCCATGTACACCGGCATCAGCGGCATACCCACGACGTTCTTGTTGGTGCGGCCGGGGCCCGCGAACTGCGTGTGCTTGTGGTAGAAGACCAGGAGCAGGTGGCCGACGACCAGGCCCAGCATGATGCCCGGCAGCAGCAGGATGTGGACCGAGTAGAAACGGGCCACGAAGTCGCCGCCGGGGAACTCCCCGCCGAAGAGGAAGAACGACATGTAGGTGCCGACGACCGGCACCGACAGGATCGCGCCCTCCATGAAGCGGACACCGGTGCCGGAGAGCAGGTCGTCCGGGAGCGAGTAGCCGGTGAAGCCGGTGAACATGCCCAGCACGAACAGCAGGAAGCCGAACACCCAGTTGACCTCACGCGGCTTGCGGAACGCACCGGTGAAGAAGACGCGCATCATGTGCACGAACATGCCGGCGAGGAAGATCAGCGCCGCCCAGTGGTGGATCTGCCGGATCAGCAGACCACCGCGCACATCGAAGCTGATGTGCATGGTCGAGTTGAACGCCTCGGAGACGAGCTGCCCCTGCATCGGGACGTAACTGCCGTTGTACGTCACCTCGTTCATCGACGGGTGGAAGAACAGCGTCAGATACACACCCGTGAGGATGATGATGATGAAGCTGTAGAGGCAGACCTCGCCCAGCATGAAGGACCAGTGGTCCGGGAAGATCTTCCGCATGTTGGCCTTGGCCAGGCCGTAGAGCCCCAGCCGGCCGTCCGCCCAGTCCGCTACGCGCTCGCCCGCGGGTGCCTTGCCCCGCCGTGCGCCGGACGCGGTGTTCTCTTGAGTACTCATCCGCGCTCCCAGAAGGACGGACCGACGGGCTCCGCGAAGTCGCCGAGCGCTTCGAGGTAGCCGTCACCGTTCACGCCGATACGCAGCTGCGGCAGCGCGTGCCCGGCCGGGCCGAAGATCACCCGGGCCCCGTCGGCGAGGTCGAAGGTGGACTGGTGGCAGGGGCAGAGCGCGTGGTGCGTCTGCTGCTCGTACAGGGAGATCGGGCAGCCCACGTGGGTGCAGACCTTCGAGTACGCGACGATGCCCTCGTGGGACCAGTCGAGCTCCTGCTTGTCCTTGATGGTCTCCGGCTGGAGACGGATCAGCATCAGCGCCGACTTGGCGATCTCGGTCTGGAAGTCCTCGTCGTGCTCCTCCAGGCCCTCGGGCTTGGCGAAGGTCAGTGAGCCGACGGTGATGTCCTCGGGGCGCATCGGCTCGTTGGTGTTCATGTTGATGACGAGCTTGCCCTTGCGCCACGCGGTGTGGCGGAGCTTGGTGCCGGGCAGCGTGCCGAGGTCGCGCAGCAGGACCACACCGGAGAGCGGCACCAGGGCCAGCGCACCGAACATGGTGTTGCGGATCAGCTTGCGGCGACCGAAGCCGGACTCCTTGGCGCCCTGCTTGAAGTCGGCAATGACCTGTTCCCTGACCTCGGACTCGGCCTCGATCGGGTGCCGCTCGTCGGCGACCTCCACGTCGGACATCAGGGTGCGGGCCCAGTGGATCGCGCCCGCGCCGATGCTGAACAGCGCGACGGCGAGGGTCAGGCCCAGCGAGAAGTTGAGCGCGCTGACGTGCCCGATCGGCCAGACGAAGATCGACTTGTCCTTGGGGATCGCCACATAGGAGGCGATGAAGCCGACCGTGGCGAGCATCGACAGCAGGAACAGGAGGGCGACGGTGCGCTCGGAGCGCTTCGCGGCCCGCTCGTCGAGGTCCTGGATGCGGGGCTCGTGCGGCGGCAGGCCCGGGTCGGCGAAGGGGTCCTGCCCCTGCGGGACGGCCACGGAACCGTGCTCTGTGTCCTGCTCGTTGGGCAGGTTCTCTTCAGGCATGTCTTCTTGGCTACTCATGACTTCTTGGCCTTTGCGGTCCGCGCGGCGACCCAGACGGCGATGGCGATCAGCACACCGAGGCCGAAGATCCAGCCGAAGAGACCCTCGGTGACGGGGCCGAGCCCGCCCAGGTCGAGTCCGCCGGGGCTCACCGTCTTGTCGCTGTTGACCGCGTCGAGGTACGCGATGATGTCCTTCTTGTTCTGCGAGGGCATCGTCGTGTCGGGGAAGGAGGGCATGTTCTGCGGGCCGGTCTGCATGGCCTCGTAGATGTGCTTCGGGCTCACCCCGTCAAGTGGCGGCGCGTACTTGCCCTTGGTGAGGGCACCGCCCTTGCCGATGAAGTTGTGGCACTGGGCGCAGTTGGTGCGGAAGAGTTCACCGCCCTTGGCGGCGTCCGCGCCCTGCGGGCTGTACTCCTTCTCGGTCGGCACGGTCGGGCCGGCGCCGAGCGAGGCGATGTACGCGGCGAGCTGGTCGATCTCGGCCTGCGAGTAGATGACCTTCTTGCGGGGTGCCTGCGCGTTCTGCTGCTGGAGCGGCATCCGGCCGGTGCCGACCTGGAAGTCGACCGCGGCGGCGCCGACACCCACCAGAGACGGACCGTCGGAGGTGCCCTGACCGCCGGTCCCGTGGCAGCTTGCACAGCCCACATCGAAGAGCTTCTTGCCCTCGTCGATGGCGAGAGACTGGGCGGTTTCGTCGGCCTGCGCCTTGTCCGCGGGCGCGAACACGGCGTACAGCCCCCCGGTGACCGCCAGCGCGAGGAGTAGGACGACGACCGCCGCCAGCGGATGGCGTCGTCGTGCGGAGAGCTTTTTCACGGATTACCCCGGTGTCAGGATCTTCTGCGTCGATGCTTCAGGAGGGATCGGTCGTCGAGAACGATCCGGTTACTTGATCAGGTAGATCGTGGCGAAGAGGCCGATCCAGACGACATCGACGAAGTGCCAGTAGTACGACACGACGATCGCTGCGGTCGCCTGCGAGTGGGTGAACCTCCTGGCCGCATAGGTGCGCCCCAGGACCAGCAGGAAGGCGATGAGACCGCCCGTCACATGCAGTCCGTGGAATCCGGTGGTCAGATAGAACACCGAGCCGTACGGGTCCGAGGACAGCGAGAGCCCGTCCTTCTTGACCAGCTCCGTGTACTCGAAGATCTGCCCCCCGATGAAGATCGCTCCCATGATGAAGGTCACCACGAACCACATGCGGAGCTTCTTCACGTCACCGCGCTCGGCGGCGAAGACCCCGAGCTGGCAGGTGAGGGAGGAGAGCACAAGGATCGTGGTGTTCGTCGCCGAGAACGGAACGTTCAGCGACTCGGCCATCTCCTTCCAGTGAGCCGGCCCGGTCACCGATCGCAGGGTGAAGTACATCGCGAAGAGGGCCGCGAAGAACATCAGCTCGGAACTCAGCCAGATGATGGTTCCGACGCTGGTGAGGTTCGGCCGATTGACCGACGGGTGCGCGTGCCCGGTTTCTACTGTCGTTGCTGTCGCCACGATCGACATTATGTCTGTCGCTTATCTCGCGCTCACCCCGGGGGTACCGTTCGGTGTGTTGATGGGGTGTGCCCAGCCGTGATGCCTCATGGGAGCCCTGTCCGAACCGCTGTTGACGGGATGTGGGAAGGGGTAGCATCCGCGCATCAGCTCCCCCGCAGGCTTGGAGGCACCATGCAGGCGACCGCCACCGTGCTGGTCTACAGCGACGACTCCCGTACCCGTGAGCAGGTCCGGCTCGCGGCGGGCCGGAGGCCTGCCGCCGACCTGCCGCCGGTGGAGTTCCTGGAGTGCGCGACGATGCCCGCCGTTCTCAAGGAGTTGGAGACGGGCGGCATCGATGTCTGCGTGCTGGACGGGGAGGCGGTCCCCGCGGGCGGGATGGGTGTGTGCCGGCAGATCAAGGACGAGGTGTTCCGCTGCCCGCCGGTGCTGCTGACCATCGGACGACCGCAGGACGCCTGGCTCGCCACCTGGAGCCGCGCCGACGCCGCGGTCACTCTTCCGATTGAACCTGTGGAGTTCGCCCAGGCGCTGGCCTCGCTGCTGCGGACCCGGCTCTCCGTCGGCGCCTGACGGGCTCCCCGACAGCCCGCCGGCGTCCTCCTCAGACCTGCGGCCGCAGCCGGGCCGCCTGCACCGTCTGAACGGAGTTGCGGTCGGTGGCGTTCTTGCCGCCGCCCAGTACGGCGCTGCCCTCGCGCCACTTGGTCCAGTCGAGGTTCCAGTCGCCGAAGCCGTTGTCGAAGGCGCTCATGTCCTCGCCGTCGCTGTTGACGACCTGGACGATGTCGCCCTCGCGCACCGTCTCGAAGAACCACTCGGCGTCGCCGGTGCTCAGCCCGGTGCAGCCGTGGCTGACGTTGGCTGCGCCCTGCGAGCCGACCGACCAGGGTGCGGCGTGGACGTACTCGCCGCTCCAGGTCAGGCGGGTCGCCCAGTGCACCGGCAGGTCGTAGGAGTCGCCGCTGCCCTCGGCGATGCCGACGGTGGCGCTGCGCATCTGCACGAAGGACTGCTTCTCCAGGACGACCTTGATGCCGTTGCGGGTCTCGAAGCCGGGCTTGCCGGTGGTGACGGGGACCTCGTTGATGTCCTCGCCGTTGCGGTAGACGGTCATCTGGTGGGAGGACGCGTCGGTGACGGCGACTATCTTGTCCCCGGTGGTCAGCTTGACGGGCTTGGACTCGGCCCCCCACAGCGAGCGGTCGACCCGGATCCCCTTGAGGTTGCTGTGCACGTTGATCTTGGCGTGCGCGGGCCAGTACTCGCGCGGCCGGTAGTGCAGCGTCTTGTCGTCGACCCAGTACCAACTGCCCTCGACGGCGGGCACCGAGTCGACGCGCAGGGCGCGCTCCACGATGCGGCGGGCCGCCAAGTCCTTTACGGGCGTGCTGAGTTCGGCGGTGACGGGCTGGCCCACGCCGTACTCGCCCGCCTTGGGACCGAACTTGACCTTGAGGGTCTTCTTGGCCTTGGGGGTGCCGGTCTCGAAGTCGAGGACCTTGCGGCCGGGGGCGCCGTCCTCGTTCTCGGTGGAGACGCGGAGCGTGTAGCGGGCGCCTGCGGCGAGGGGTGAGGTGCTGTGCCACCTGTCCCCGTCCGCGGAGAGTTCGCCGGGCACGAAGCGGCCTGTGGCGTCGACGGCGGTCACATCGGTGATGCGGCCCTCGCCGTCCTTCGCGGTCACCTCCAGCGCCTTGTCGGGGTCGGCCTTCTTGCCGTCGGAGGGCCCGTTGAACGAGATCTGGTCCGCCGCGTCGTACGGCTTGGCCGTGGGCGAGTTGTCGGAGCCACAGGCGGTGGCCCCCGCGACGAGGGCGACCACCAGCAGGGAGCAGCTGAGGACCGTGCTGGTCCGCGGTGAGTGGTTCATGAGCCCAACGTAGGAACGTTCGGCGGGGGCGGCGCGGCCGGTGGGCCTTTCGGGGCAATGGACTGCTGCACGCGGAGGAGCCCGGACGCTCCCTGTGGAGTGTCCGGGCTCCCGGCCGTTCAGCGCGTGCTACTGGTTCTGGTTCTCTCCGTGGTAGTACTCGAAGACCCAGCCCCAGAGGCTGATGCAGATGATCGGCAGCGAGAAGTACAGCAGCCACCAGCCGAACGCGACGCCCATGAAGGCGAGCGCTCCGCCGATGCCGAGACCGAGCGGCTGCCAGCTGTGCGGGCTGAAGAAGCCCAACTCGCCCGCGTCGTCGGCGACATCGGCTTCCTTGTTGTCCTGGGCGCCCACGTCGACCCGCCGGGCCGTGAAGGCCAGGTAGAAGCCGATCATGATGGCCAGGCCGAAGCCGAGGAAGAGCGCGGTGGTACCGGCGGGCTCCTTCGACCAGACGCCGTAGACGCACGCCATGATCAGCAGGAAGAGGCTGAGCCAGAGGAACATCTTGCCCTGGATCTTCACTTGCCGGCCTCCTTGCCGCCCGTGACGGCGCTACCGGCACCGGCGCCGACGTTCTCCAACTGGTCGATCGCCGCGATCTCCGGGTGGTGCAGGTCGAACGCCGGGGACTCGCTGCGGACGCGCGGCAGGGTGAGGAAGTTGTGCCGCGGGGGCGGGCAGGACGTGGCCCACTCCAGCGAACGGCCGTAGCCCCACGGGTCGTCCACCTCGACCTTCTTGCCGTACTTGGCGGTCTTCCACACGTTGTAGAGGAACGGCAGCATGGACAGGCCGAGGACGAACGAGCTGATCGTGGAGATGGTGTTCAGCGCGGTGAAGCCGTCGGCGGCGAGGTAGTCGGCGTAGCGGCGGGGCATACCCTCGGCGCCGAGCCAGTGCTGCACCAGGAAGGTGCCGTGGAAGCCGCAGAACAGCGTCCAGAAGGTGATCTTCCCGAGCCGCTCGTCCAGCATCTTGCCGGTGAACTTCGGCCACCAGAAGTGGAATCCGGCGAACATGGCGAAGACGACGGTGCCGAACACCACGTAGTGGAAGTGCGCCACCACGAAGTACGAGTCGGACACATGGAAGTCGAGCGGCGGGGCGGCGAGGATGACGCCGGTGAGGCCGCCGAAGAGGAAGGTGATCAGGAAGCCGACCGACCAGAGCATCGGCGTCTCGAAGGAGAGCGATCCCTTCCACATGGTGCCGACCCAGTTGAAGAACTTCACGCCGGTCGGTACCGCGATCAGGAACGTCATAAACGAGAAGAAGGGCAGCAGCACCCCGCCGGTGACGTACATGTGGTGCGCCCACACCGTCACGGAGAGGCCGGCGATGGCGATCGTCGCGCCGATCAGGCCGGAGTAGCCGAAGATCGGCTTGCGGCTGAAGACCGGGATGATCTCCGAGATGATCCCGAAGAACGGCAGCGCGATGATGTACACCTCCGGGTGGCCGAAGAACCAGAAGAGGTGCTGCCAGAGCAGTGCGCCGCCGTTGGCCGCGTCGAATACATGGGCACCGAACTTGCGGTCCGCCTCCAGGGCGAAGAGCGCGGCGGCCAGCACCGGGAAGGCCAGCAGCACCAGCACACCGGTGAGCAGCACGTTCCAGGTGAAGATCGGCATCCGGAACATCGTCATGCCGGGCATCCGCATGCAGATGATGGTGGTGATGAAGTTGACCGAGCCGAGGATCGTGCCGAAGCCGGAGAAGGCCAGACCCATGATCCACATGTCGCCGCCGATGCCCGGCGAGTGCACCGCGTCGGAGAGCGGCGCGTAGGCGAACCAGCCGAAGTCGGCCGCGCCGTCCGGGGTGAGGAAGCCGCCCACGGCGATCAGCGAGCCGAACAGGTAGAGCCAGTAGGCGAACATGTTCAGCCGCGGGAACGCCACGTCGGGGGCGCCGATCTGCAGCGGCATGATCCAGTTGGTGAAGCCCGCGAACAGCGGCGTCGCGAACATCAGCAGCATGATCGTGCCGTGCATCGTGAACGCCTGGTTGAACTGCTCGTTCGACATGATCTGCGTGCCCGGCCGGGCCAGCTCGGCGCGCATGATGAGCGCCAGCACACCGCCGATGCAGAAGAACGCGAACGAGGTGGCCAGATACAGCGTGCCGATGGTCTTGTGGTCGGTGGTGGTGAGCCACTTGACGACCACGTTCCCGGGCTGCTTGCGCCGTACCGGCAACTCGTTCTCGTACGAGTCTTCAGCCGCCGCGGCACCCTGAGGTTCGTTGAGGATGCTCACAGGTTGTTCGTCTCCCGGTTCTTCTCGTGGCCGGTCTGCGCGATGCCGGCCGGGACGTAACCGGTCTGCCCCTTCTGCGCCAGGTCCTTCAGGTGCTGCTGGTACCGCTCGGGCGAGACGATCTTCACGTTGAAGAGCATCCGGGAGTGGTCGACGCCGCAGAGCTCCGCGCACTTGCCGCGGTAGGTGCCCTCCTTGGAGGGGGTCACCTCGAAGGAGTTGGTGTGGCCGGGGATGACGTCCTGCTTCATGAGGAACGGAAGCACCCAGAACGAGTGGATGACGTCGCGGGAGGTCAGCACGAAGCGGACCTTCTCGCCCTTGGGGAGCCACAGGGTCGGGCCGGGGTTGCCGTTCTGCGGGTTACGGGTGCCGGGGATGCCGACCTCGTAGACGCCGCCCGCGTTGGCCGGGAAGTCCGTCTTGAACCGGTCCGGGATCGCGGAGAGGTTCTTGTCGGTCTTGCCGTCACCGGTCGAGCCGGGCACATTCTCGATGTAGTTGAAGCCCCAGCTCCACTGGAAGCCGACCACGTTGATGGTGTGGGCGGGCTTGTCCAGCTTCATGAGCTTCGACTCGTCCCGTGCCGTGAAGAAGAAGAACACGGAGACGATGAGAATGGGGACCACGGTGTACAACGCCTCGATGGGCATGTTGTACCGGGTCTGAGCCGGGACCTCCACCTTGGTACGGGTGCGCCGGTGGAAGAACGCACTCCACAGGATGAGCCCCCAGACCAGCACGCCCACCGCGAGCGCTGCCGCCCAGGACCCCTGCCACAGGGAGAGGATCCGCGGCGCCTCGTCAGAGACGGGGGTGGGCATACCGAGTCGGGGGAAGTCCTTGGAGGTGCAACCGGTGGCGGTCACCAGGATCAGGCCCGCAGTCAGCACCTGGGGCAGCTTCCGCCGCTTCGGGCGCCGAGACATGGGGGAACCGCCCACGCCCTTCGGGCGGTGGGGGAGGTCGGAGCCGTTGGGACTCACGTAGCGCCTTCCCGAGAGTCTCGCCCGCGCTGTTCGGCTGCGGCCTTCTCGCTGGTCGGTCGCCGCCCTGCGTCGGGCAGGGGTTTGGATGTTTATGCGGACCAAACCCTACTGGACGCAATTTGGGGTCGCGCGGCAGGGGTAGGCAACGCGCCGCCGGTCGTACGGAAGGGCGGGATGCGGTGGAACGGGCCCGTTTCTGACGGGGCTTCGGGTGCCCTGAACGGCCCGAAGGCGCTTAGCGTTGCAGTGTGTCCTACTTCGATACCGCTTCCTCCGCCCCGCTGCATCCGGTGGCCCGCCAGGCCCTCCAGGCCGCCCTCGACGAGGGGTGGGCGGATCCGGCCCGCCTCCACCGGGAAGGGAGGCGGGCCCGGATGCTGCTGGACGCGGCGCGCCAGACGGCGGCCGAGGCGGTCGGCTGCCGTCCCGACGAGCTGGTCTTCACCTCCTCCGGCACCCGCGCCCTGCACACCGGGATCACGGGCGCGCTGGCGGGACGGCGGCGCACCGGAGACCACCTGATGGTGTCCGCCGTCGAACACTCGGCCGTGCTGCACACCGCGGAGCGGCACTCGGCGGGCGGCGGGACGGTGACCGAGGTGCCGGTGGACCGGACGGGCAAGGTCGCGCCGGACGGCTTCGCGGAGGCGCTGCGTCCGGACACCGCGCTGGCCTGCCTCCAGTCGGCCAACCACGAGGTGGGCACCGAGCAGCCGGTGGCGGAGGTGGCCGAGGTGTGCCGGGCGGCGGGGGTGCCGCTGCTGGTGGACGCGGCGCAGTCGCTGGGCTGGGGACCGGTGCCGGGGCCGTGGTCGCTGCTGGCGGCGAGCGCGCACAAGTGGGGCGGGCCGGCCGGGGTGGGGCTGCTGGTGGTGCGCAAGGGCACCCGGTTCGCGCCCCAAGACCCGGCGGGCGAACGGGAGTCGGGGCGGGCGGCCGGCTTCGAGAACGTACCGGCGGTGGTGGCGGCGGCGGCCTCGCTGCGGGCGGTGCGGGCGGAGGCGGCCGGGGAGGCGGCGCGGTTGCGGGAGTTGACCGACCGGATCCGGGCGCGGGTGCCGGAGGTGGTGCCCGATGCCGAGGTGGTGGGCGATCCGGTGCGCAGGCTGCCGCACCTGGTCACCTTCTCCTGTCTCTATGTCGATGGGGAGACCCTGCTGCACGAACTGGATCGCTCGGGTTTCTCCGTTTCGTCCGGTTCGTCCTGCACCAGTAGCACGCTGACACCGAGCCATGTGCTGCGCGCGATGGGCGTACTGAGCGAGGGCAATGTCCGGGTCTCGCTGCCGCCGGGCACCGGGGCCGAGGAGGTGGAGCGCTTCCTCGATGTGCTGCCAGGGGTGGTGGCCGGGGTGCGGGAGAAGTGGGGTGCCGGGGCGGACGCGCCGGGTGCGGGCGGGGAGTTGACGGTGGACGCGGTGGGGCGGCGCTGCCCGGTGCCGGTGATCGAACTGGCCAAGGTGTTCGGGCGGGTGCCGGTCGGCGGCACGGTGACGGTGCTGGCGGACGACGAGGCGGCCCGGCTCGACATCCCGGCCTGGTGCGAGATGCGCGGCCAGGAGTACCTCGGCGAACACCCGTCGGACCGCGGTACGGCGTATGTGGTCCGCCGGGTGTCGTGAGGTGGCGGGCGCCCGTCAGGCGAGGTGGGAGCGGACCTCGGCGGCGGCGTCCTCGCCGTAGGCCTTGGTGAAGCGCTCCATGAAGTGGCCGCGGCGCAACTGGTACTCCTGGGTGCCGACGGTCTCGATGACGAGGGTGGCGAGCATACAGCCGACCTGGGCGGCGCGCTCCAGGCTGACGTTCCAGGCGAGACCGGAGAGGAAACCGGCCCGGAAGGCGTCGCCGACGCCGGTCGGGTCGGCCTTGGTCTCCTCGTCCGGGCAGTCGACCTCGATCGGGTCCTCGCCCTTGCGCTCGATGCGGACGCCGCGGGCGCCGAGGGTGGTGACGCGGTGGCCGACCCGGCCGAGGATCTCCTCGTCGCTCCAGCCGGTCTTGGACTCGATGAGGCCCTTCTCGTACTCGTTGGAGAAGAGGTAGGTGGCGCCGTCCAGCAGGGTGCGGATCTCCTCGCCGTCCATGCGCGCGATCTGCTGGGAGAAGTCGGCGGCGAAGGGGATGGCGCGGGTGCGGCACTCCTCGGTGTGCCGGAGCATCGCCTCCGGGTCGTCGGCGCCGATGGAGACCAGGTCCAGGCCGCCGACGCGGTCGGCGACGGCCTTCAGCTCGATGAGGCGGGCCTCGCTCATGGCGCCGGTGTAGAAGGAGCCGATCTGGTTGTGGTCGGCGTCGGTGGTGCAGACGAAGCGCGCGGTGTGCAGGACCTCGGAGATACGGACGGAGGCGGTGTCCACCCCGTGCCGGTCGAGCCAGGCGCGGTACTCGTCGAAGTCGGTGCCGGCCGCGCCCACCAGGAGGGGGCCGGTGCCGAGCTGGCCCATGCCGAAGCAGATGTTGGCGGCGACCCCGCCACGGCGTACGTCGAGGCCGTCGACCAGGAAGGAGAGGGAGACCGTGTGCAGTTGGTCCGCGACGAGCTGGTCGGCGAAGCGGCCGGGGAAGGTCATGAGGTGGTCGGTGGCGATGGAGCCGGTGACTGCGATACGCACGGCGGGGACACGCTCCTGCGGGTCGGTGGCGCCGGCACCTTCGGCGGTGCGGCGGGGGCGGCGGTGACACCTCACGCTACCGGCTCGTACGACGTGCGTGGACACCGCGGGACTACCCGGAGGTAGGGCTTTCTTCACGGGCCGGAACGGGCCTACGGTTCCGGTATGACCAAGTCCAGGGCGCGGAATCTGTCGGTGTCTCCGGTCGCGGCGCACGGGATGGGTGATCTCGAAGGCGACCTCGGCACTCTGCGGGGCGACTGCGCGCGGATGGGCGGGCGTTGGGCCCGCCCCGCCCCCGCGCACCCGGTGCGGCCCGCGCACATCCACGGCGTCCGCGTCCCGTCCGGCTCGGCCCGGCTGCTGGACGCGATGTCCGAGTACGGGGACTGGGCCGGGCGCTGATCAGCCGGGCGCCGGGTCGTAGGCGTATCCGCCCTCCGCGCCCGGGTCCCGGACGCTCTCCGGGTCGGCCTCCATGAGGATGCCGACGCCGCTCGGGTGATCGCGCCGCTCGTCGAAGCGGACCAGTACGGTGCCGCCGACGACCGGTGCGTCCCTGATCGCCACCTCGATCTCACCGGTCACCGTCCGCCCCTCCCCCTCCTCGGCGTCCGCCGCGTCCGCGGCGATTCGGGCGGTGACAGTGAAGCGCCGTCGGCTGAGGTCCTGGCTCGGACCCTCGGTGAAGCCCGTGACCAACGCGCGGGCCACGCGGCCGTGTTGGCGGAGTTCGGCGGTCCTGGTCAGTACGGCGTGGGCGTGGCGCAGGCTTTTGGCGAACCATCGCAGGCCGTATCCGGCGGCGATGCCCGCCAGCAGTCCGAGGCAGGTGACGCCGGCCGTGGTACGCGGGTCGCGGAAGCCGGGGCCGGCGACGAGCAGCCCGAGGCCGACGCCGCCGACCGCCGAGACATGGGCCAACCGGAAGTCGCCGTCGGAGCCCGGCCACGGTGCCCAGAACTGCATGGCGACGCCGACGAAGACGAACCAGAGCAGCAGCGAGACCGTGAGGATCACGACGGCCCAGCCGAACCCGACCTGCGGCCAGCGGGGGTCGAGCAGACGCGCTGCCAGGGGATCGGGGTCCTGCTCGCGCAGGCACACCTTGGTGTCGGCCGGGCCCATGTGGCACCTGAGCTCCATCGCGGGAAGGAGCAGCGCCATCACCGTGAACGCGACGACCGCCCACGGCACCGCGGCGAGCACGGCGAAGGCGGTGACGACGGGCCAGCCGCCGCGGGGCGCGGGGAGCGGTTCCCGGTGGCGCGCGGCGGGGCCGGTGCCCGGGCTCATCGGCGGTCGCCTCCGGTCGTCGGGTGACCGACGGTGACCTCGCCGGTCACGGCAGTTTCGCACGGCGGCGGGCGGGCTGTTGTGTACATGCTGGGAACCGGGGGTGCGGTGGCTGCGTCCCATGGCTGTCCCCCGCGGAAGGTGCGGGAGGCGCCCGATCCGGGCGGCACGGTGGTAAAGGAGCGATGCGGTGAGCACCGAGCGAGGCGAGCAGGAAGACGCGAAGCCCGAGCTGGACGCGGTGGGCGCGCGCCGGCGGCGTTCCCCGCTGGCCGTCGCCTCCGTCGCGGCCGCGGTACTGGTGGCCGGGGGCGGCGGGGCGTACTTCGCGGCCACCGCGTCCGGCGACTCGGGGCACGGCGGGACACGGTCCGCCGGGAGCGAGGGGGGCGACCCGCCGCGGCTCGCCCTGGACGGCTACCGGACGACTGACCGGGACGGCGGCACCGGCGGGCCGGGCATCGCGCCGGGCGAGCCGGACCCGAACGGAACCGTCTACCGCGCCGAGGACAAGCTGCCCGAGGGCCCCGACTCGGCGCCGGTCCGCCAGCCGCGGGGCACGGTGACCAAGGTCGAGGTGGCCAGGCTGGCGCAGGCGCTCGGGCTGTCCGGGACGCCGCGGCACCAGGGCGGCAGTTGGACGGTACGCGCGGACGGCGACGGCTCCGGGCCCGCGCTCCGGGTGACCGTCCAGGCCCCCGGCACCTGGACCTTCAGCCGCTTCACCCCTGGCACCGACTCCTGCCCCAAGGGCGCCAAGTGCGCCTCCGCGCCCGGCAGTTCCTCGTCCTCCAGCAGTTCCTCGTCCTCCAGCGCTTCCTCCCGTAGCGCGGACTCCCGTACCGCGGTCCCGGGTGACGGGAAGGGGGGCGAGGGGCACGCGGTGAGTGAGGCGGCGGCGCGGAAGGCGGCGGCGCCGGTGCTGAAGGCGCTCGGCCAGGACGACGCCAAGCTGGACGCGCACCGGCTGATGGGCGCGGTGCGGATGGTGAACGCGGAGCCGGTGATCGGCGGGCTGCCCACCTACGGCTGGTCCACCGGGCTGCGGATCGGACCGGACGGCACGGTGGTCGGCGGCAGCGGCAAGCTGACGACGCCGGCGAAGGGCGACACCTACCCGGTGATCAGCGCACAGCAGGCGCTGGACCGGCTCAACCGGTCAGGGCACGGCCGGGTCGGTATCGGTGGCGGCGGCTGTGCGACCGCGGTGCCGCGTCTGTCGCACGACCACACCACCGGGGACATCCCCAGGCGCCCCTGCGTCCCCGGGCAGGACGGCAAGCGCGGTGAGGTGCCGGTGACCGGTGCCCGCTTCGGTCTGGCGACGCACTTCGTGGCGGGGCGTTCGGCGCTGGTGCCGTCCTGGCTGTTCGAGGTGGCGCCGAAGGGCGCGTCGGACACCTTCACGCTGACGTATCCGGCGGTGGCCCCCGAGTACCTGGAGGGTGGCGGCTCGACCGCGGTGCCGCCGACCGGGCCTGGTAAGGATGTGCGCATCGCCTCCTACACCGCCGAGGGGCGGGAGTTGACGGTGCGGTTCTCGGGCGGGGTGTGTAGCACCTACTCGGCGGCCAAGGCGGAGGAGTCCAAGGACAAGGTGACCGTGGTGGTGCGGGAGCGGAAGCAGGAGTCGGGCAAGGTCTGCGTGATGATGGCCAAGCAGATGGAGCGGACGGTGCGTCTGGACGCGCCGCTGGGCGACCGCAAGGTCGTGGACCACACGGGGCAGTCGGCGCGCAAGGGCTGAGCCCCTCAACTCCCGGCGCACATAAGGGCGGTGGCCCCCGCTGGGGTCACCGCCCTGGTGCGTGTGCCGGTCCGCCTCGGCTGGACCGGCTCAGCTGAAGGAGTCGCCGCAGGCGCAGGAGCCGGTGGCGTTGGGGTTGTCGATGGTGAAGCCCTGCTTCTCGATGGTGTCCACGAAGTCGATGGAGGCGCCGCCGAGGTAGGGCGCGCTCATCCGGTCGGTGACGACCTTGACGCCGTCGAACTCCTTGACGACGTCGCCGTCGAGGGAGCGCTCGTCGAAGAAGAGCTGGTAGCGCAGGCCGGAGCAGCCGCCGGGCTGGACGGCGACGCGCAGCGCGAGGTCGTCCCGGCCTTCCTGGTCGAGCAGGCCCTTGACCTTGGCCGCGGCGGCGTCGGACAGGATGATGCCGTCGGTGGCGGTGGTGGTCTCGTCCGATACGGACATCTACATCTCTCCCGGGTTGTACGGAGACTGCTTGCCGACGTGTGCAACCGGCGGGGCCGCCGATTCATTCCGGCCCGTGCCGTTCCATGCTCGCACACCGGGGGCGGGCAGGGGGAAGGGCTGCGGCGGTGCTGGTCGGGGGCTGTCCGACGGCGCCTCCGGGGGATGCGTCACATCGACACGATGCCCATCGTCAAACTGACGTGAAGCGGTTATCATAGATAGCGTCAATTAGACGAAAAGGCACGGTGGCGCCGACGGCACCGGCCCGAGAGCCGCAGAGCGCAGCACCAGGGCCTCTGCAGAGAAGAAAGGGTGTGTGTCGTGACCACCGCCCAGCCCACGGACCTCGACGTCCAGCCCTCCCCCCTGGCCCTGCTGCTGCTCGGCCGGGAGGCCGACCCGCGCAGCGAACGCGGTGTGGAGTGCCCCGGGGACCTCCCCGCGCCCTCCGACCCGGACCTGGTGGCCCGCGCCCGCGCCGCCAAGGAGAGGCTCGGCGACCGGGTCTTCGTCCTCGGCCACCACTACCAGCGGGACGAGGTCATCCAGTTCGCCGATGTCACGGGCGACTCGTTCAAACTGGCCCGGGACGCGGCCGCCCGCCCGGACGCCGAGTACATCGTCTTCTGCGGTGTGCACTTCATGGCCGAGTCCGCCGACATCCTCACCGGCGACGGCCAGAAGGTCGTCCTGCCCGATCTGGCGGCCGGCTGCTCGATGGCCGACATGGCCACCGCCGAGCAGGTCGCCGAGTGCTGGGACGTGCTCACCGAGGCCGGGGTCGCGGAGGAGGTCGTGCCCGTCTCGTACATGAACTCCTCCGCCGACATCAAGGCCTTCACCGGCAAGCACGGCGGCACCATCTGCACCTCCTCCAACGCGGAGCGCGCCCTGCAGTGGGCCTTCGGGCAGGGCTCCAAGGTGCTCTTCCTGCCCGACCAGCACCTCGGCCGCAACACCGCCGTCCGTGACCTGGGCATGTCCCTGGAGGACTGCGTCGTCTACAACCCGCACAAGCCGGGCGGCGGGCTGACGCCCGAGGAGCTGCGCGCCGCGAAGATGATCCTCTGGCGGGGCCACTGCTCGGTGCACGGCCGCTTCTCGCTGGAGTCGGTGCAGGACGTCCGCGCCCGCATACCCGGCGTCAATGTCCTGGTGCACCCCGAGTGCCGGCACGAGGTGGTCGCCGCCGCGGACCAGGTGGGGTCAACTGAGTACATCATCAAGGCACTTGAGGCCGCCCCGGCCGGATCCAAGTGGGCCGTCGGCACCGAGCTGAACCTCGTACGCCGCCTCGCCGACCGCTACGCGCCCGAGGGCAAGGAGATCGTCTTCCTCGACAAGACGGTCTGCTTCTGCTCCACCATGAACCGCATCGACCTGCCGCACCTGGTGTGGGCGCTGGAGTCCCTCGCCGAGGGCACCCTGGTCAACCGGATCGAGGTGGACCGGGAGACGGAGGGCTTCGCCAAGCAGGCCCTGGAACGGATGCTGGCCCTGCCGTAGGAAAGGTGGTGGCCCTGCTCCCCGGAGGGAAGCAGGGCCACCGTCATGAGTCCGCCCGGGCGGGTGTCACAGGGCCGCCGGGGTGCGTTCCTGCTCGGGCTCCTGCTGCGGTGCGGGGCGGCCTTCCTTCCGGGCCCGCTTCGCGGCCTTCTTCGCGCGGCGGCGTTCCTTGCGGAGCTCGATCATCGCGTACAGCGTCGGGACCAGCAGCAGGGTCAGCAGCGTGGACGAGATCAGACCGCCGATCACCACCACCGCCAGCGGCTGGGCGATGAAGCCGCCCTCGCCGGTGACGCCCAGCGCCATCGGGAGCAGCGCGAAGATGGTCGCCAGCGCCGTCATCAGGATGGGCCGCAGCCGGTGCCGGCCGCCCTCGACGACCGCCTCGACCGTCGAGTAACCCCTCGCCCGGTACTGGTTGATGAGGTCGATCAGCACGATCGCGTTGGTGACCACGATGCCGATCAGCATCAACATGCCGATCATCGCCGGGACGCCCATCGGGGTGCCGGTGGCGACCAGCAGGCCGATCGCGCCGGTCGCCGCGAACGGGATGGACACCAGCAGCACCAGCGGCTGGACCAGCGAACGGAACGTCGCCACCAGCAGCAGGAAGACGATGGCGACGGCCGCCAGCATGGCCAGGCCCAGCGAGCCGAAGGCGTCGTCCTGGTCCTGGGAGACACCGCCGATGGAGGCGGTCGCCCCGGCGGGCAGGTCGAGTGCACCGATCTTCGCCTGGAGGTCGGCGCTGACCGCGCCCGTGTTGTCCCCGGTGGGCCGGGCCGTGATGGTCGCCGCCCGCTGGCCGTCGATCCGGGTCATGGACACCGGCCCGTCGACGAGCTTCACCTCGGCCACGTCGCCCAGGTGCGCCTTGCCCACCGGCAGCCGCTTCAACTGGCCGAGGGTGGTGGCCGGTTGGGAGGACTTGATGACGATGTCGCGCTGGGCGTCGTCCAGCACCGCGGTACCGCTCTTGGTGCCGTTGACCGCCTGGGCGACGACCGCACCGAGCGCGGCGTCGCTGTATCCGGCCGCGGCGCCCTTGGCGGTGGCCTTCACCGAGACCCGCGGTACCGACTCGGACAGGTCGCTGGTGACATCGGTGACGTCGTCCAGCTTGGCGACGGCGGCCCGCACCTGGTCGGAGGCCTTGCGCAGGGTGCCCGCGTCGGCGGACTTCACCACCACGCTGAGGTCCTGGCTACCGAAGCCGCCGCCGGCGCCGATGGTGGTCCGCCCCACCCCGGACAGCGCGGCCAGCTCGGACTCCAGCCGGTCCTGCGTCTTCTGGTGGTCCGACTTGTTCTTCAGGGTGACCTGGTACGTGGCGTGGTTGCTGTCGGTGCTGCCGCC
This sequence comes from Streptomyces sp. NPDC058045, assembly GCF_042885635.1. NCBI lineage: Bacteria > Bacillati > Actinomycetota > Actinomycetes > Kitasatosporales > Streptomycetaceae > Streptomyces > Streptomyces sp. NPDC058045. The sequence continues at coordinate 74,162 of NZ_JBHVRR010000025.1, forward strand.
GAACGCCGCCAGGAAGCCGGAGGAACCCACGGTGACCTGGTAGTCCTTCACCGTGTCCATACCGGCCAGGACCTTCTCCACCTTGCGGGCGGAGGCATCGGTCGCGGCCAGGCTGGTGCCGGGCTTCAGCTCCTGGGTGATGCTGAGGGTGTCCTGGTCGCCCTGGTCGAAGAAGTTGGTCTTGAGCAGCGGCGCCATACCGAAGGTGCCGACCAGCACCAGGACCGCCAGGACGAGGCTGGTGAAGCGGCGCCGGGTCGCGAACCGCAGCACCGGCACATACATCCGCTGGAGCCGGCTCCTGGCCTCCTTCTCCTCGGCGGTCCGCCGCGCCTGCTCCTGGTCGAGGCCCCGTACGTCCTTCGGGGCGCGCAGGAACCAGAACGACAGCACCGGCACCACGGTCAGCGACACCAGCAGCGAGGCCAGCAGGGCCGCGGTGACGGTCAGCGAGAAGGAGCCGAAGAGGGCGCCCACCATGCCGCCGACCAGGCCGATCGGCAGGAACACCGCGACGGTGGTGAGCGTCGAGGAGGTGACCGCGCCCGCCACCTCCTTCACGGCGGCGATGATCGCCTCGTGCCGCTCCTCGCCGTAGCCGAGGTGCCGCTTGATGTTCTCCAGGACGACGATCGAGTCGTCCACCACACGGCCGATGGCGATGGTGAGAGCGCCGAGGGTCAGCATGTTCAGCGACTCGGAGCGGGACCACAGCACGATCAGCGCCAGCACCACGGACAGCGGGATGGAGACCGCCGTGACCAGGGTGGAGCGCACCGAGGCGAGGAAGACCAGGATCACCAGGACCGCGAAGACCAGGCCGAGCGCGCCCTCGGTGGTGAGGCCGTCGATCGAGTCGGACACCGCCGGGCCCTGGTCGCTGACCACCGTCAGCTTGGCGCCGGCCCCCAGATCGCGGCGCAGATCGGGCAGCTTGTCCTTGACCGCGTCGGAGATGGCGACCGCGCTGCCGTCGTGGTCCATGGTGACCATCACCGCGAGCGAACGCTTGCCGTCGGTACGGGTGATGGAGTCCGCCTTGGCGGGCTGCTGCTCCACCTCGGCGATGTCACCGAGCCGCACCGGGCGCCGTACGCCCTCACCGGTGATCCACAGATTCCTGACGTCCTCCAGCGAGTTGAGGCCGGTGCCGACCTGGACGGTGCGGTTGCGGCCCTTCTCGTCGAAGGAGCCGGCCGGCATGGTGGCCCCGCCCGACTTCAGCGCCTCGCCGAGTGCCTGCGGGCTGACGCCGGCGGCGGCCATCTTCGGGCCCTCGGGCGTGACGGCGACCTGGACGTCGCGCACACCGTCGACCGTGACCTGGCCGACGCCGTCGATCTCCTTCAGCGCGGGGACGACGGTGTGGTCGAGCTGGTCGGCGAGGGCCTGCTGGTCCTTGGGGGAGGTGACGGCGAGGACCACGGTCGGCATGTCGTCGGTGGAGCCGGCGACGACCATCGGGTCCACATCGCTGGGCAGTTGGGCGCGGTTGACGGCCTGCTGCACATCGGTGGTGATCCGCTTGCTGTCGTTGCCGTAGTCGAACTGCGCCATGATCACGGCGCTGCCCTCGCTGGCCTTGGCCGTGACACCGCTGATGCCGTCGACCGCCTGGATGGTGTTCTCCAGCGGCTCGACGACCTGCTTCACCACCACATCGGGCGAGGCACCCTGGTACGGCACCACCACGGACACCATGGGCAGTTCGATGGTGGGCAGCAACTGCTGCTTCAACTGCGGGATCGCGATGGCGCCGAAGACGATCGCGATGATCGACATCAGCCCGATCAGGGCCCGTTGGGCGAGGCTGAATCTGGACAGCCAGGACATGGGTGACGGTCTCTCTTCCGTGGCGGGCTCGGCGGCCGCGGCCGGCACCGGTCAGGGACACAGGCCGCGGACCCCGAGAAGGGGCCCGCGGCGTCCCGAAGGCGCACCTCAGCTACGACATCTTCACCCTGGTACACGGAGTGAAAGGTTCCGTCGCTCGCAGGTCTCTATTTGCCGACGATCCGCCTACTACGACGGCAGTACACCCGGGTTGAGGTCACTCCACCCTTGGACGTACCAACCCTGACTCGTAGGCCAGCACCACGAGTTGGGCGCGGTCGCGGGCACCGAGCTTGGCCATGGCCCGGTTGACGTGGGTCTTGACGGTGAGCGGGCTCACTTCCAGGCGTTCGGCGATCTCGTCGTTGGAGTGCCCGCCGGCGACCTGGACCAGCACCTCGCGCTCCCGGCCGGTGAGCGCGGCGAGGCGTTCGGCGCGCGCCGGGTCCGGGTCCTCGGGCGTCCCCTCCCGCTGGGCGAGGAACCGGGCGATCAGGCCCTTGGTGGCGGTCGGCGAGAGCAGCGCCTCGCCCTGGGCGGCGATCCGCACCGCGGTCAGCAACTCCTCCGGCTCCGAGCCCTTGCCGAGGAAGCCGGAGGCGCCGGCGCGCAGCGACTGCACCACGTACTCGTCCACCTCGAAGGTCGTCAGCATGACCACATGCACATCCGCGAGGTCGGGGGCGGCGCTGATCATGCGGGTGGCGGCGAGACCGTCGGTGCCGGGCATCCGGATGTCCATCAGCACCACGTCGGCGCGGTGCCGGCGGGCCAGCTCGACCGCCTCCGCGCCGTCCGAGGCCTCACCGACGACCTCCATGTCGGGCTCCGAGTCGACCAGCACCCGGAACGCGCTGCGCAGCAGGGCCTGGTCGTCGGCGAGCAGGACCCGGATCGTCATCTGTGCTCCCCCGTCGTACCGGCCGCGGTCTCCCGTGCCGCCGCCTCCCTGGCCGCGGCGTCGGACGCGGCCCGCAGCGGCAGGATCGCATGGACGCGGAAGCCGCCTCCGTAGCGGGGTCCCGCGGTGCAGCTCCCGCCGAGTGCCGCGGCCCGCTCCCGCATCCCGATCAACCCGTGCCCGCCGCCCGCGAGTTCGGCCTCCTCCCGGCCTTCCCGGCGCCCGGCGCGCTCGTCCGGCGGCGGTGTGCTCTGGTCGGTGCCGGGCGGGGCGGTGGCGGGCGCGGGCGGGGCGGGCCGCGGGGGCTCGGGGGCCGGGCCGCGGCCGTTGTCGATGACGGTCAGCTCCAGATGCTGCCCCACCCGCACCACACTGACCTCGGCCGCCGCCCCCTCCCCCGCGTGCTTGCGGACATTGGTGAGGGCCTCCTGCACGATACGGAAGGCGGCCAGGTCGACCGCGGCGGGCACCTCGGCTCCCTGGTCGGCGCGGGCCACCTCCACCGGCAGCCCGGCCTGGCGCACCGAGTCGGCCAGATCGTCCAGCCGGGCGAGACCGGGGGCCGGTTCGGTGGGCGCCGTCGGCTCTCCGGACTGGCGCAACAGGCCTACGGTGGCGCGGAGTTCGTCCAGTGCGGTACGGCTGGCCTGGCGCACATGGGCGAGCGCCTCCTTGGCCTGGTCCGGCCGCCGGTCCATGACATGGGAGGCGACCCCGGCCTGCACATTGACCAGGGCGATGTGGTGGGCCACCACATCGTGCAGATCGCGGGCGATCCGCAGCCGCTCCTCGGCGACCCGGCGCCGCGCCTCCTCCTCGCGGGTGCGCTCGGCGCGTTCGGCGCGCTCCCGGATGGCGTCCACGAAGGCACGGCGGCTGCGGACCGCGTCACCGGCGGCGGCCGCCATCCCCGTCCAGGCGATGATCGCGATGTTCTCCTGCGCGTACCAGGGCAGCGGCCCGGCGAGCATGGCGCAGCCGGTGAGCACCACCATGGCGGGCACGCCGGTGCGCCAGGTGGTGGCCCGGTCGGTGCGGCAGGCCACCGTGAACAGGGCGACGACGGCGCACATCGCCACCGGCGGGCGGGGCTCGCCGAAGACCAGGCCGAGGGCGGAGACGGTGACGGTGGCGGCGAGCACCCCGAGCGGGGCGCGCCGCCGCATCACCAGCGAGGCCGAGCCCAGCAGCATCATCAGCAGGCCGACGGGGCCCGGCGCGTAGGCACCCCAGGTCGGGCCGTCGGGGCCGTGCGGGTCGATGAAGGAGGCCACCGTCATACAGACCAGGACGCCGGCGGCGAGGCCTGCGTCCATGGCCAGGGGGTGGCAGCCCAGCCAGCGCCGGGCGCGGTGGATCGTGCTCACTTCGGGCGTCGTCCGGGGACCGGGGCCGGTCAGCCCGGGATCAGACCGTCCTCCGTGAGCATGTCCCGTACCTGCTGGAGGGTGGCTTCGGGTGCGGGGAGGATCAGCTCGGACGGCTCCAGGGAGTCGTCCGGGAGTGCCTCACCCAGCTCGCGCACCCGGTCCAGCAGGGCTGCCAGGGTGGTGCGGAACGCGGGACCGTCGCCGCGCTGAACCTCTTCGAGGAGGTCGTCGTCCAGCTTGTTCAGCTCGGCGACATGGCTGTCGGCCAGCCTCAACTGGCCCTCCCCCATGATCCGTACGATCATGACGCCCTCCTCGGCGTGACCCTGCGATTCCTGTCCCGTCGGTCTGCGGGGCGCGGCCTGCGGACCGCGCCCGCACGGCCTCTCACTGCTTGTCGAAGCGCGGCGTGTCCTGCGACTGCTGCTGGGCGTCCGCGCCGTTCTGACCGCCTTCGATGGCCTGCTGCCCGTTGCCGCTGCCGCCGGCCAGCTCCGCCTTCATCCGCTGGAGCTCCAGCTCGACGTCGCTGCCGCCGGAGATGCGGTCCAGCTCGGCGGCGATGTCGTCCTTGGCGGTCCCGGACTGGTCGTCCAGGGCGCCGGAGGCGAGCAGCTCGTCGATGGCACCGGCCCTGGCCTGCAACTGCGCCGTCTTGTCCTCGGCGCGCTGGATGGCGAGGCCGACGTCGCCCATCTCCTCGGAGATACCGGAGAAGGCCTCCCCGATACGGGTCTGCGCCTGGGCGGCGGTGTAGGTGGCCTTGATCGTCTCCTTCTTGGTGCGGAAGGCGTCGACCTTGGCCTGGAGACGCTGGGCGGCCAGGGTCAGCTTCTCCTCCTCGCCCTGGAGGGTCTGGTGCTGCGCCTCCAGGTCGCTGACCTGCTGCTGGAGCGCAGCGCGGCGGGACAGCGCCTCCCTGGCCAGGTCCTCCCGGCCGAGGGCGAGCGCCTTGCGGCCCTGGTCCTCCAGCTTGGAGGACTGGCCCTGCAACTGGCCGAGCTGCAACTCCAGGCGCTTACGCGAGGTCGCCACGTCGGCGACACCGCGGCGCACCTTCTGCAGCAGCTCAAGCTGCTTCTGGTACGAGTAATCGAGGGTTTCGCGCGGGTCCTCGGCCCGGTCAAGGGCCTTGTTCGCCTTCGCGCGGAAGATCATCCCCATACGCTTCATGACACCGCTCATGGGCTTCGCGCGCCCCCTTCTGACCGACTCCAGCACCGACAGAACCCACAGTACGGGCCCTCTCTCCATTACCGCACTGTCCGGGACCGGATGCGCTCATCCGCAAGGACGACAACGGCCCCGGTCCGATCCCGCGCAGGGAGGAGAGGCCCGGCTCCCGGTCCGGCCGCCCGGCTCGCACCGCGGCGTCCGGTGTGCCCCGGTACCCGGCCCGGCGCGGACGCAGGCAGAGACGCACGCCGCCGCCGGATCGTTCCCGCCGGGGCCCGCCCGCCGCGGATTTCCCGGAGCCTGGGGGCCCGCGGCCCTCCGGCACCCCGTACCCTTGGGCTTTGTGTTCCGTAGCCGTGCCAATGCAGAGAAGGCCCCCGCCGACAAGGCGCGGGTGACCGACTCCCAGCCCCGTGACCCGCAGGCCCCCAAGGGCCGGCCCACCCCGAAGCGCAGCGAGGCCCAGTCGCAGCGCCGCAGTGTGGCCAACACCCAGATGACGCGCAAGGAGGCCGGCAAGCGTCAGCGTGACGAGCGCCGTGTCCAGATGGAGCGCCAGCGCCAGGCGCTGGCCAGCGGCGACGAGCGCTATCTGCCGGCCCGCGACAAGGGCCCGGTGCGCCGCTTCGCCCGTGACTTCGTGGACTCGCGCCTGTCCATCGCGGAGTTCTTCCTGCCGATGGCCGTGGTCATCCTGGTGCTGAGCATGGTGCGGGTGGGCGCGTTGCAGAACGTCGCGCTGCTGCTGTGGCTGGTGGTGATCGTGCTGATCGTGCTGGACTCGATCACGACCGGTTTCCGGCTGCGGAAGCAGTTGGCCGCCCGCTTCCCGGACCACTCCCGCAAGGGCGCGGTCGCCTACGCGCTGATGCGCACCCTCCAGATGCGCCGGCTGCGGCTGCCCAAGCCGCAGGTCAAGCGCGGAGAGCAGCTCTGAGCCCGGATTCGGCCACCGGCACCGGGCCCGGCCCGGCGGCTCCGGTCGCCGGGTCCGCCCGCCCGGAGGTGCCCGCGTCCCGCCCGGCCTCCCCCGGCGGGACGGCCGAGCCCGTGGCGGCCTCCGGCGGCTCCGACCCCTGGCTGCGAAGCCTCGGCGGGCTGCGCGAGGCGGTACGCCAGGAGCTGGTGGCCCGGCAGTTGGACGAGCAGCTCGGCGGCCGCTTCCCGGTGGGGCAGCGGCTGCGGGTGCTGGACGTCGGTATGGGCCGGGGCGTCCAGGCGCTGCGGCTGGCCCGCGCCGGCCACCGGGTGACCGGTCTGGAGCAGGACCCGGCGATGCTGGCCGCGGCGCACGAGGCGCTGGCCGCGGAGCCGGAGGGCATCCGCGGCCGGATGCGGATCATGGAGGGCGACGGCCGGGACACCGGAGTGCACTTCCTGCCGGGCTCCTTCGATGTGGTGCTCTGCCACGGGGTGCTGATGTACCAGCAGGACCCGGACGCGATGATCGCCGGCCTCGCCCGGGTGCTGGCCCCCGGCGGCCTGGTGTCGCTGCTGGTGCGCAACGCGGGTGCGCTGGCGCTGCGCCCCGGCCTGTCCGGCGACTGGCCCGCGGCCCTCGACGCCTTCGGCACCACCGCGTACACCGACCGCCTCGGCGTCCCGGCGCGCGCCGGCCGGCTGGAGGCGCTGACCATGACGCTGGCGGGCGTCGGCGCACCGCTGCACACCTGGTACGGGGTGCGGGTCTTCACCGACACCGCGGGCGACGAGGCACGGCTGCACGCGGACGAGGACACCGCCCGCGCCCTGCTCGCCGCCGAGGAGCGCGCCGGCCGCACCGACCCGTACCGCGGTGTCGCCGCGCTGCTGCATCTGTGCGGGGTGCGGGGCTGACGGCCGCGGCCCCCTGAACGGCCCCTCAGCACGGGCCGCCCATCGGGGGCGAAAGGGATACTCCGGGCATGGCTGCTTCGCGTTCCCGTGCCGTACGGCTCCGGTTGATGCCGATCGTCCCCGCCGCCTGCGCCGCGCTCCTGCTCGCCGGGTGCGCGCCCGGTACCGCCCGCGGCTCCGGCTCCGCCGACCCGTCCGCGGCCGGCGGTGTGCGGGCCGCGCCCCGGGCGGCGAGCGACCTCCAGTCCGACTACGAGCGGGTCATCCGCAATGTGCTGCCCTCAGTGGTGCAGATCCAGGGCAGCAAGGACCTCGGCTCCGGCGTCGTCTACGACGACCAGGGCCATGTCGTCACCAACGCGCATGTCGTCGGCGACCAGAAGACCTTCAAGGTGACCACCGCGGGCAGCGAGCAGGTGCTGGCCGCGGATCTGGTCTCGTCCTATCCGGCGGACGACCTGGCCGTGATCAAGCTGCGCAAGATGCCGGCCGGGCTGCGCGCCGCCTCCTTCGGTGACACCGCGGGCGTCGCGGTGGGGCAGATCGTGCTGGCGATGGGCTCGCCGCTGGGCCTGTCCTCCAGCGTCACCCAGGGCATCGTCTCCGCCACCGGCCGCACCGTCAGCGAGGGCAGCTCGGGCGGCGGCACCGGCGCCACCATCTCCGACATGGTGCAGACCTCGGCCGCGATCAACCCGGGCAACAGCGGCGGCGCGCTGGTCAATCTGGACGGCAAGGTCATCGGCATCCCCACCCTCGCGGCCACCGACCCGGACCTGGGCGGCAGCGCGGCGCCCGGCATCGGCTTCGCCATCCCCGCGTCGACGGTGAAGACCATCGCCGGGCAGATCGTCCAGCATGGCAAGGTCACCGAGTCGGGACGGGCCGCGCTCGGGGTCACCGGGCGCACCGTGGTCGGGCCGGACTTCGCACCGACCGGGGTGGCGGTGGTCTCGGTGAAGAGCGGCGGCGCCGCGGACAAGGCGGGCATCCGGGCCGGCGACATCATCACCAAGGTCGGCGACCAGCCCGTCACCACCATCGCCTCCCTCACCGAAACCCTGGCCGGCCTCAAACCCGGCACCAAAGTCCAGGTGACCTACGTACGAGGCGGCAGCGAACACAGCACGAACGCCACCCTCGGCCAGCTCTGAGGCCTGCGCGCGGAACACATGACGCACACGAAGCGGGGCGGCGACCCACCGGCCGCCGCCCCGCTCCGCGTCACGCGCAGGCCGGTCAGGCCTCCGCCTCCTCCGTGGCGTGGAGGCTCATCGGGCCGTAGACCTCGGTGCCGTCCTCCGACAGGCGGACCTGGTCGGCGCCGCCCTCGGCCAGTTCCTTCCAGTGCTCGCCGAGCCATGACTCGGCGTCGCCCTGGGTGGTGAACTCCTCGGGCTCCACGGCCGGCCGGACCTCCGTGCCGTCCGCCGTCTCGAACCGCCACGTCCATGTCACCATGTGCGCCTCCCGAGCGTGTCCCGTCGCCCTTGTGCTGCCGGAACTCGCGGGTAGCCTATCCGGACGGGCGGGCGCGGCGCGGGCGCGGGAGGATCTTCCCGTGGAACTCACACTGCTCGGCACCGGCGGCCCCGACGGGCTGCCCAGGCCCTCCTGCCCCTGCGCCGCCTGCGCCCAGGCCCTCGGCCCGGACGCCCGCGCCGCCACCGCCCTGCTGATCGACGACACACTACTGCTCGACCTCACCCCGGGCGCCGCCTTCGCCGCGGCCCGCGCCGGCCGCTCGCTGGGCGGCGTACGGCAGGTGCTGCTGTCGCATCCGCACGACGGGCCCGCGGTGGAGGTGCCGGACGGGCTGCCGCAGCCCGGACGGGTGCCCGACGGGCGGGAGTTGGCGCTGCTCACCGGGCACCGGGTCCGCGCTGTCCCGATGGACGCCCCCGGTACCGGGTACGAGGTCACCGGGCCCGGCGGTGAGCGGCTGCTGTATCTGCCGCCCGGCGCCGCGCCCGCCGGTCTGGAGGAGCGCGAACCGCCGTACGACATGGTGCTGTTGGACGTGGTGGGGCGGCCGGAGGCGGTGGCGCGGCTGCGGGCGGCGGGGGCGGCCGGGCCCACCACGGATGTGATCGCCGTGCATCTGGACCACACCGTGCCGCCGGGCCGGGAGCTGCGGCGCCGGCTGGCCGCGGCGGGCGCCCGTACGGTGCCGGACGGGACGTCGCTGCTGGTCGGGACGTATGAGCAGGTGCCGGATGTGCCGCGGCGAACCCTGGTGCTGGGCGGGGCGCGCTCCGGCAAGTCGCTGGAGGCCGAGCGCCGCCTGGAGGCCTTTCCGGATGTGCTGTATGTGGCGACCGGCGGCACCCGGGCCGGGGACGGCGAGTGGGCGGACCGGGTGCGGGTGCACCGGGAGCGGCGGCCCGGTTCCTGGAAGACGGCGGAGACCTGCGATCTGGTGCCGCTGCTGGCCGCGGACGGCCCGCCGCTGCTGATCGACTGCCTCTCGCTGTGGCTGACCTCGGTGATGGACGAGGCCGGCGCCTGGGACGACGCGCAGTGGGCGGACGGCGGTGAGCGTGAACTGCGGCGCCGGGTCGCCGAGTTGACCGAGGCGGTACGGAACACCCGGCGCAGCCTGGTCGCGGTTTCCAACGAGGTCGGCTCCGGCATCGTCCCCGCCACCGCCTCCGGCCGCCGCTACCGCGATGAACTCGGCCGGCTGAACGCGGCCTTCGCCGCCGAGTGCGAACAGGTGCTGCTGATCACCGCGGGCCAGGCCCAACTGCTGCGCGGCTAGCGGCAGTCGCAAGCCCGGCCTCCTTGCGGGCGACCAGGCGGTAGGCGTTGGCGTAGCGGCTGCGGCGTACGGCGGGGGCGAGCAGGCGGTCCAGGAGGCGGGCGGCGGACAGCGCGGGGGCGGCGGCGCGGAGGGCGAGCCGGCGGGCGGCGCGGTGCAGCGGGCCGCGGGGCCGGGTGCGCCAGGGGGCGCCGTCGGCGGGCAGCCGGCTGCCGAGGAGGCGGGCGAGGGCCGCGGAGAGGTCGAGCGGGACGTGTGCGCCGCGGCGCTCGGCGGCCACCACGGTGTAGCCGAGCTCCTCCAGTTCGCGGCGGAGGTTGCGCAGCGGCATCAGATGCGGGCGGCGCGGCTGCTCGTACCAGATCCACCAGCGGCCGAGCAGGCGGGCGGTGCGGCTGCGCGGGTCGGGGGTCTCCACGACGAGGTGGCCGCCGGGTCTCAACACGGTGCGGGCGGCGGCGAGTTCGGCCCGTGGGTCGGCGGTCTGCTCCAGGTGGTGGAACATGCTGACCACGTCGTACCGCCCGGCCAGTTCCGGCGCAAGCTCCGGCAGGGTGCCGCGGTGCGCCTCGTCCAGCCGCCCGTCGGCGAGCGCCTCGGCCAGCACGGGATGGGTGCCGAGCGCGTCATAGGCGGTGTACGGGCGGGCCTGGCGGGCGGCGGCGCAGAAGGCCGCGTCGACGGTGCCCACGTCCAGCCAGCTCTCCGGCTCCCCGAAGCGCAGCACCGCGGCGAGCACGGCACGGTGGCGGCGCGGCGGGTGGCGGACGGTGCCGTCGTCGCGGTGGCCGCCGGGCGCGAGATGGCGGGCGCGGTGGTGGCGGGCCAGGTCCTCGGGGGTGAGCCGCGGGTTCTGGAAGGTGTGGCCGCAGTCCAGGCACTCGTCCAGGACGAAGGGGCCGGGCAGCCGGCGCCCCGGGTCGACGGTCCGCAGCCGCACCCGCAGCCGTACCGACCCGCACCAGGGGCAGTCCGCCCGCGGGTCTTCACTGAGCACGGCGGCGGGCTGGGGCTGCTGGTCGGTGGTCATGGGCGACTCCGGTCCGAGGCGGTGGCCCGGTCCCGTACGAGCCGCGGGGGCCGCAGGGCGACTGCCACGGGACACTGCGATTCACGACAAACCGGAACGTATGGGATGACTGCGGGCGGTTCAACGACATGTGCGGCGCGGTGCCTCCAGGCAGGCGGGGCGCGGGCGGCACGCGACCTGCGGCACCGGGCCGCCGGGCCGGTACTGTTCCCGGCGAGTGAGCCACCCGAGGAGAGCTGAGTGAATCTCGACGACTTCACCGACCTGATCGAGCGCCCCGACGCGGGGGTGCGCCGCGACGCCGAGGAACGCAGGGCCCGGTTCGCGGTCCCGCCGGACGCCCTGGGCCGCCTCGACGAACTGGGCGAGTGGCTCGCCGCGGCCCAGTCCTCGGCCCGGGTGAAGCCGATCGAGCAGCCGCGGGTGGTGCTCTTCGCCGGGGACCACGGGGTGGCCGGACTCGACGTCTCCGTCCGGCCCGCCGGTTCCGCGAGCCGCCTGGTCCGCGCGGTCCTGGACGGCGAGAGCCCGCTCGCGGTCCTCGCCCGGCGGCTCGACGTGCCCGTCCGGGTGGTCGACATGTCGCTGGACTGCGACCCGGCCGAGCTGCCCGAGGAGATCACCCGGCACCGGGTACGGCGCGGCAGCGGGCGGATCGACATCGAGGACGCGATGACGGCCGACGAGGCGGAGCAGGCACTCCGGGCCGGTATGGCGGTGGCCGACGAGGAGGCCGACGCCGGGACCGACCTGGTGGTCCTCGGCGACCTCAGCGTCGGCGGCACCACCGCCGCCGCCACCCTGATCGCCGCCCTCTGCGGGGTCGACGCCTCGGTGGTCACCGGACGCGGCGGCGAACCGATCGACGACCTGGCCTGGATGCGCAAGTGCGCCGCGGTCCGCGACGCGCTGCGGCGGGCCCGCCCGGTCCTCGGCGACCAGGCGGAACTGCTCGCCGCGGTCGGCGGCCCCGACCTGGCCGCCGCCACCGGCTTCCTCCTCCAGTGCGCGGTACGGCACACCCCGGTCGTCCTCGACGGGGTGGTCTCGGCGGCCTGCGCCCTGGTCGCGCAGCGCGTCGCCTTCCGCGCCCCGGACTGGTGGCTCGCCGGGCACACCAGCGGCGAGCCCGCCCAGGCCAAGGCGTACGACCGGATGGCGTTCGAACCGCTGCTGGACCACGGGGTGAAGGTCGGCGAGGGCGTCGGCGCCCTCCTCGCCCTCCCCCTGGTCCGCTCCGCCGCCGCCCTCGCCGCCGAACTCCCGGCGCGGGAACCGGAGTCCACCCCTGACGAGACGGAGAGCGCGGCACCGGAGCCCACGGAGGCCGGAGCCGACATCACGTGAGTACGGCGGAGGGCGGCGGCTCCCCCGCGCCGGGGGACGGCGGGGCCGCGGCGGGGGCCGGGGAGCCGGTGGCGCTCGCGGACGGGCTGCGCTTCGCGTTCGGGACGCTGACCGCGCTGCCGGTGCGGGTCAGCCGCTGGGACCGGGCCGCCGCCCGCGATGGGATGCTCTGCGCGCCGCTCGCCGGTCTGGTCGTCGGGCTCTGCGCCGCCGCCCTGGGCGGGCTGCTGCTGGCCCTGGGCTCCGGCCCGCTGCTCGCCGCCGTGGCGAGCGTCGCGGTACCCGCCGCCCTCACCCGCGGACTGCACCTCGACGGCCTGGCCGACACCGCCGACGGCCTCGGCAGCGCCCAGGCCCCCGAAGCGGCACTGCGCATCATGAGGCAGTCCGACATCGGCCCCTTCGGCGTCCTCACCCTGGTCCTGACCCTCCTCGCCCAGACCGCCGCCCTGGACCGCCTGTACGAGGACTCCTGGGCGCGGGGCGCGGTGGCCGCCGCCCTCTCCGCGACCGTCGCCCGCCTCGCCCTCACCCTCGCCGCCCGTATCGGGGTGCCGGCCGCCCGGCCCGGCGGGCTGGGGGCCGCGGTCGCCGGGACGGTGCCGCGGGGGGCGGCCGGGGCGGCGGTGGCGGTCACCGCTGTCGCCGCGGCGGTGGGCGGATCTCTCGACGGGGTGCCCGGGGCGGTGCGCGCCGTGCTCGCCACCGCGGCGGCCTGCGGGGCGGCGGAACTGCTGCTGCGGCACTGCCGCCGCCGGCTCGGCGGGGTCACCGGCGATGTCTTCGGCGCCCTCGCCGAGACCGCCGCCACCACCGCCCTGATCCTCCTCACCCTCGGCGGCTGACCCCGGCTCGGCCGCCAACACCCCTCCCCCGCAAGGCCGTTGCCCCTGCACCCGCCGCCGTACGGACCACTCGCGGCCGGGGACGCGGTGCTGTTCGGACGGGGTTGGCAGCCGGGCGGGCAGGCCGCGGGCGCGGCGCGTAGGCTCCGTACCGGCAAGCCCATGGCGCGCTCCGGGGGACTGTCCGGCTCCTCCTCACCGGCGGGTGGGGCGTCGGCGGACAGATCCCAGGCTCGCTCCGGGCACGGTCGATCCACCCCTCGGCCGAGGAACTCAACGGAAGCGAGACACCACCACCGTGACTGCTCTGACTCTCAGCACCGCCGCCGTGGCCGGCCTGCGGGCCGACGCGATCGTCGTCGGTGTGGCCAAGGGCGCGAAGGGACCGGTCCTGGCGCCCGGCGCCGAAGCCGTGAACAAGGCGTACGACGGCGGACTGGCCGACGTCCTGGAGACCCTCGGCGCCTCGGGCGGCGAGGGCGAGGTGACCAAGCTGCCCGCGCCCGCCCGCTTCAAGGCGCCGGTGGTCCTGGCCGTCGGCCTGGGCGCGGCACCCGAGAAGGGCGCGGACACGGCGTACACCGAGGAGGTGCTGCGGCGGGCCGCCGGGTCCGCGGCGCGCGCCCTCGGCGGTGCGAAGAAAGCGGCGTTCGCGCTGCCGTTGACCGACGCGGCCGCCGCGGGCGCCGTCTCCGAGGGCGTGCTGCTCGGGGGCTATGTCTTCGACGTGTACAAGGCGGACACCGGGAACGGCCGGAACGCCAAGGGCCCGCTCGGGGAGGCCGTACTGCTCGGCGTCAAGCCCCGCGACAAGGCGTACCGGGCGGCCCTGGAGCGGGCCACCACGGTCAGCGAGGAGCTGAACCGGGCCCGCGACCTGATCAACACCCCGCCCAACGACCTCGACCCGGAGGCCTTCGCGGCCGTCGCCACCGCGGCGGCCAAGGAGCACGGCGTCAAGGTGCAGGTGCTCGACGAGAAGGCCCTCACCAAGGGCGGCTACGGCGGCCTCCTCGGCGTCGCCGCCGGGTCCGCCGCGGAGCCGCGCCTGGTGAAGCTGGCGTACACGTCGAGCAAGGCGAAGAAGTCGCTGGCCTTCGTCGGCAAGGGCATCACCTACGACTCGGGCGGCATCTCGCTGAAGCCCGCCGGGCACAACGAGACGATGAAGTGCGACATGAGCGGTGCGGCCGCGGTGTTCGCCGCGGTGATCGTCGCCGCCCGTCTGGGACTTGAGGTCAATGTCACCGGCTGGCTGGCGCTCGCCGAGAACATGCCCTCCGGCTCCGCCACCCGCCCCGGCGACGTCCTGCGGATGTACAGCGGCAAGACCGTGGAGGTGCTGAACACCGACGCCGAGGGCCGCCTGGTACTGGCCGACGCGATCGCCCGCGCCTCGGAGGAGAAGCCGGACGCCATCGTGGACGTGGCGACCCTCACCGGCGCGATGATGGTGGCCCTGGGCAACCGCACCTACGGGATCACGGCCAACGACGACGCCTTCCGGACCTCGGTGTACGAGATCGCGGAGGAGGTCGGCGAGCCGGCCTGGCCGATGCCGCTGCCCGAGCACCTGATGAAGGGGATGGAGTCGTCGACCGCCGACATCGCCAACGTCGGGGAGCGGATGGGCAGCGGCCTGCTCGCCGGGCTCTTCCTGCGAGAGTTCGTCGGCGAGGGCATCACCTGGGCCCACCTGGACATCGCCGGCCCGGCCTTCAACGAACAGGCCCCCTTCGGCTACACCCCCAAGGGCGGCACCGGTACCGCGGTGCGCACCCTGGTCCGCCTCGCCGAGCGCACGGCCGACGGCGATCTGGGCTGACCGCATCCGCCCTGGACGAGAGCGGTGCTCGCAGATGCGAGCACCGCTCTTGTTTTTTTGCGAGCACCGCTCTCGCCTCCCGTGAGCACTGCTCTCGTTCTCCCGTGAGCACCGCTCTCGTCTTTCCGCTGCCGCGGGGGTCCGCGAAAGGGCGGGGCAGGCACTAGGTTCTTCTCGCGGGCAGCCACGCCGAGGGGCACCCAGTGCCATGGGGTAACGACGGTCTCACTCCACGGCCCCGCGTCCCGGCTTCGGCCGAGAAGTGCAAAGATGGGTTCTCGGCAGGACAGGGCCCCCACCACAGGGCCGAAGAAAGAGCGGCCGCACACCAGCCGACCGACACCCCCGTTCCACACCGGGCGGGCCCCGGCGCTCGGCACACATGCATGGAGGACGTGACGTGGCGAACGACGCCAGCACCGTTTTCGACCTAGTGATCCTCGGCGGTGGCAGCGGCGGTTATGCCGCGGCACTGCGCGGAGCTCAGCTTGGCCTTGACGTCGCCCTGATCGAGAAGAACAAGCTCGGCGGCACCTGCCTGCACAACGGCTGCATCCCCACCAAGGCCCTGCTGCACGCCGGCGAGATCGCCGACCAGGCGCGCGAGGCCGACCAGTTCGGTGTGAAGGCCACCTTCGAGGGCATCGACATCGCGGGGGTCCACAAGTACAAGGACGACGTCATCTCGGGCCTCTACAAGGGCCTTCAGGGCCTGGTGGCCTCGCGGAAGGTGACCTACATCGAGGGTGAGGGGCGGCTGTCCTCCCCCACCTCCGTCGACGTGAACGGCCAGCGCGTCCAGGGCCGCCACGTACTGCTGGCGACCGGGTCCGTGCCCAAGTCGCTGCCCGGCCTGGAGATCGACGGCAACCGGATCATCTCCTCCGACCACGCGCTGAAGCTGGACCGCGTCCCGCAGTCCGCCATCATCCTCGGCGGCGGCGTGATCGGCGTGGAGTTCGCCTCGGCCTGGAAGTCCTTCGGCACCGATGTGACGGTGATCGAGGGCCTGAAGCACCTGGTGCCGGTGGAGGACGAGAACAGCTCCAAGCTGCTGGAGCGCGCCTTCCGCAAGCGCGGTATCAAGTTCAACCTGGGCACCTTCTTCGAGAAGGCCGAGTACACCCAGGACGGCGTGCGCGTCACGCTGGCCGACGGCAAGACCTTCGACGCGGAGGTCCTGCTCGTCGCCATCGGCCGCGGCCCGGTCTCGCAGGGCCTGGGCTACGAGGAGCAGGGCGTCGCGATGGACCGCGGCTATGTCCTGGTCGACGAGTACATGCAGACCAATGTGCCCACCATCTCGGCCGTCGGCGACCTCGTCCCGACCCTCCAGCTCGCCCATGTCGGCTTCGCCGAGGGCATCCTGGTCGCCGAGCGGCTGGCCGGCCTCAAGCCCGTCCCGGTCGACTACGACGGCGTGCCGCGGGTGACGTACTGCCACCCCGAGGTCGCCTCCGTCGGCATCACCGAGGCCAAGGCCAAGGAGGTCTACGGCGCGGACAAGGTCGTCGCCCTGAAGTACAACCTCGCGGGCAACGGCAAGAGCAAGATCCTCAAGACCGCGGGCGAGATCAAGCTCGTCCAGGTCAAGGACGGTGCGGTGGTCGGCGTCCACATGGTCGGCGACCGGATGGGAGAGCAGGTCGGCGAGGCCCAGTTGGTCTACAACTGGGAGGCGCTGCCGGCCGAGGTCGCCCAGCTCATCCACGCCCACCCCACGCAGAACGAGGCGCTCGGCGAGGCCCACCTGGCTCTCGCGGGCAAGCCGCTGCACTCGCACGACTGAACCGGCCCGCGGTTCATGGGCGCGACGACCACAGACTTCCGCACTTTCGTAAGGAGCAACTGAAACCATGGCGGTTTCCGTAACCCTTCCGGCGCTCGGGGAGAGCGTCACCGAGGGCACTGTCACGCGCTGGCTGAAGGCCGAGGGCGAGCGTGTCGAGGCCGACGAGCCATTGCTCGAAGTCTCCACCGACAAGGTCGACACCGAGATCCCCTCGCCGGCCGCCGGCGTGCTGTCCTCCATCAAGGTCGCCGAGGACGAGACCGTCGAGGTCGGCGCCGAGCTGGCCGTGATCGACGACGGTTCCGGCGCCCCGGCCGCGGCCCCCGCCCCGGCCGCCGCCGAGGCCCCCGCGGCCGCCCCGGCACCGGTCGCCGAGGCGCCCACCGCCCCGGCCGCTCCCGCACCCGCCGCCGCTCCGGCCGCCGGGTCCGCCGCAGGCACCGACCTGGTGCTGCCGGCGCTGGGCGAGTCGGTCACCGAGGGCACCGTGACCCGCTGGCTCAAGGAGGTCGGCGAGTCCGTCGA
>NZ_JBHVRR010000026.1:0-37722 GCF_042885635.1 Streptomyces sp. NPDC058045
GACGAGTGAGAAACCGTTGGTGTAGGCGAAGGACATGCGAAAGGTCCGGCGTAGAGGGTAAGACCCCCGTAGTCGAAACATTAACGGCTCGTTTGATTGATACCCAAGTAGCACGGGGCCCGAGAAATCCCGTGTGAATCTGGCGGGACCACCCGCTAAGCCTAAATATTCCCTGGTGACCGATAGCGGATAGTACCGTGAGGGAATGGTGAAAAGTACCCCGGGAGGGGAGTGAAATAGTACCTGAAACCGTGTGCCTACAAGCCGTGGGAGCGTCGGATGGAAGTTTTCTTTCATCTCGTGACTGCGTGCCTTTTGAAGAATGAGCCTGCGAGTTTGCGGTGTGTTGCGAGGTTAACCCGTTGTGGGGGAGCCGTAGCGAAAGCGAGTCCGAATAGGGCGGTGGAGTAGCGCGCTCAAGACCCGAAGCGGAGTGATCTAGCCATGGGCAGGCTGAAGCGCGGGTAAGACCGTGTGGAGGGCCGAACCCACCAGGGTTGAAAACCTGGGGGATGACCTGTGGTTAGGGGTGAAAGGCCAATCAAACTCCGTGATAGCTGGTTCTCCCCGAAATGCATTTAGGTGCAGCGTCGTGTGTTTCTTGCCGGAGGTAGAGCACTGGATAGGCGATGGGCCCTACCGGGTTACTGACCTTAGCCAAACTCCGAATGCCGGTAAGTGAGAGCGCGGCAGTGAGACTGTGGGGGATAAGCTCCATGGTCGAGAGGGAAACAGCCCAGAGCATCGACTAAGGCCCCTAAGCGTACGCTAAGTGGGAAAGGATGTGGAGTCGCAGAGACAACCAGGAGGTTGGCTTAGAAGCAGCCATCCTTGAAAGAGTGCGTAATAGCTCACTGGTCAAGTGATTCCGCGCCGACAATGTAGCGGGGCTCAAGCGTACCGCCGAAGTCGTGTCATTGCGATATTAACCTCTAACGGGGGTCGTGATGGGTAGGGGAGCGTCGTCTGCCGGGTGAAGCAGCCGTGTAAGCGAGTTGTGGACGGTTGGCGAGTGAGAATGCAGGCATGAGTAGCGATTCACACGTGGGAAACGTGTGCGCCGATTGACTAAGGGTTCCTGGGTCAAGCTGATCTGCCCAGGGTAAGTCGGGACCTAAGGCGAGGCCGACAGGCGTAGTCGATGGATAACCGGTTGATATTCCGGTACCCGCTGTGGAGCGTCAAACATCGAATCCAGTGATGCTAAGGCCGTGAAGCCGCCCTGGAGCCTTCGGGTGAAGGGGAGTGGTGGAGTCGCTGAACCGAGTTGGTAGTAGGTGAGTGATGGGGTGACGCAGGAAGGTAGTCCAGCCCGGGCGGTGGTTGTCCCGGGGTAAGGGTGTAGCCCGAGTGGTAGGTAAATCCGCCGCTCATTGTGGGTGAGACCTGATGCCGAGCCGATTGTGGTGAAGTGGATGATCCTATGCTGTCGAGAAAAGCCTCTAGCGAGTTTCATGGCGGCCCGTACCCTAAACCGACTCAGGTGGTCTGGTAGAGAATACCGAGGCGTTCGGGTGAACTATGGTTAAGGAACTCGGCAAAATGCCCCCGTAACTTCGGGAGAAGGGGGGCCACTTCTGGTGATCCAATGTACTTGGTGAGCTGGGGGTGGCCGCAGAGACCAGCGAGAAGCGACTGTTTACTAAAAACACAGGTCCGTGCGAAGCCGTAAGGCGATGTATACGGACTGACGCCTGCCCGGTGCTGGAACGTTAAGGGGACCGGTTAGTCAGGATTCGTTCTGGCGAAGCTGAGAACTTAAGCGCCAGTAAACGGCGGTGGTAACTATAACCATCCTAAGGTAGCGAAATTCCTTGTCGGGTAAGTTCCGACCTGCACGAATGGCGTAACGACTTCTCGACTGTCTCAACCATAGGCCCGGTGAAATTGCACTACGAGTAAAGATGCTCGTTTCGCGCAGCAGGACGGAAAGACCCCGGGACCTTTACTACAGTTTGATATTGGTGTTCGGTTCGGCTTGTGTAGGATAGGTGGGAGACTGTGATGCATGCACGCCAGTGTGTGTGGAGTCGTCGTTGAAATACCACTCTGGTCGTGCTGGATGTCTAACCTGGGTCCGTGATCCGGATCAGGGACAGTGTCTGATGGGTAGTTTAACTGGGGCGGTTGCCTCCTAAAGGGTAACGGAGGCGCCCAAAGGTTCCCTCAGCCTGGTTGGTAATCAGGTGTTGAGTGTAAGTGCACAAGGGAGCTTGACTGTGAGACCGACGGGTCGAGCAGGGACGAAAGTCGGGACTAGTGATCCGGCGGTGGCTTGTGGAAGCGCCGTCGCTCAACGGATAAAAGGTACCCCGGGGATAACAGGCTGATCTTCCCCAAGAGTCCATATCGACGGGATGGTTTGGCACCTCGATGTCGGCTCGTCGCATCCTGGGGCTGGAGTCGGTCCCAAGGGTTGGGCTGTTCGCCCATTAAAGCGGTACGCGAGCTGGGTTTAGAACGTCGTGAGACAGTTCGGTCCCTATCCGCTGTGCGCGTAGGAGTCTTGAGAAGGGCTGTCCCTAGTACGAGAGGACCGGGACGGACGAACCTCTGGTGTGCCAGTTGTTCTGCCAAGGGCATGGCTGGTTGGCTACGTTCGGGAGGGATAACCGCTGAAAGCATCTAAGCGGGAAGCCTGCTTCGAGATGAGGGCTCCCACCCACTTGATGGGGTAAGGCTCCCAGTAGACGACTGGGTTGATAGGCCAGATATGGAAGCCGGGTGACCGGTGGAGTTGACTGGTACTAATAGGCCGAGGGCTTGTCCTCAGTTGCTCGCGTCCACTGTGTTTGTTCTCAGGCAACGAACAGTTGTGCTGGCTGAACAGCTCTACTACTCAATTGAAGAGTGTGCTTGTTCGCTGCTCTGTTCGCCCCCGTTGTCATGGCGGGGAACTGATAGGGTTTCGGTGATCACAGCGTGAGGGAAACGCCCGGTTACATTTCGAACCCGGAAGCTAAGCCTTACAGCGCCGATGGTACTGCAGGGGGGACCCTGTGGGAGAGTAGGACGTCGCCGAACAATCTTTGAAGGACCCTTGGTCCCAGCGTTCACGCTGGGACCAAGGGTCCTTTTTGTTTTTCCGAAGCGCACCGGGTACCCGGCTGCGTGAGAATAGCTGCGGTGCCTAAGACAGGAGTCCCCCATGTCCCCGAACTCTTCCGACGAGCGACCGGAGCGCGAGCAGCGCCGCCGGGACGGTGGTGACCGGGACGGACACCGTGGGCGCCGCGACGGCGACCGGCGTGACAACGACCGTGGCGGATATGGCCGTAGGGATGACCGCGGCGGATTCCGTGGGCGTGACGACCGCGGTGGCCGGCCCGGCTTCCGGCGTGACGACCGTCCCGGAGGCCCGCGGCGCGACGACCGCGATCGTGACCGCGACCGTCGGGATGATCGCCGGGACGACCGAGGCGGGTTCCGGCGTGACGACCGCCGCGACGACCGTCGGGATGGCAGGCGGGATGACCGCCGTGATGAGCGGGGTGGTCGGCCGCCGTTCCGTCGTGACGACAGGCGGGATGACCGCGGTGGGCCCAGGCGGGATTTCCGCCGTGACGACCGTGACCGTGACCGGGATCGCGACCGCGACCGGGGGGACCGTGGCTTCCGTCGTGACGACCGCGATCGTGACCGGGACCGTGACCGCAGGGGTGAGCGCCGTGATGACCGCGGGGGATTCCGGCGGGATGAACGGCGGGACGATCGCCGGGACTTCGGTCGCCGGGACGATCGGGGTGGGTTCCGCCGCGATGACCGGCGTGATGAGCGTCGGGACGACAGGCGGGATGATCGTCGGGATGAGCGGGGTGGTCGGCCCCCGTTCCGCCGTGACGATCGGCGGGACGATCGGCGTGGCAGGGACTTCGAGCGTCGGGATGATCGCGGTGGGTTCCGGCGGGACGAGCGCCGTGACGACCGGGGCGGATTCCGCCGGGACGAACGCCGTGATGACCGCGGTGGGTTCCGGCGTGATGACCGGCGCGATGACCGTCGCGACGATCGCCGTGATGACCGGGGCGGATTCCGGCGCGACGACCGGCGGGACGACCGGCGGGACGGCGATCGTGGTGGGTATGGGCGTCGGGATGATCGGGGTGGGTTCCGGGGGCGGGATGGTCGGTCTTCGGGGCCGCGGCGGGATGATGGGCGTGGGCGGCCGGGGGGTTACCGGGGTCGGGACGACCGTCGGGATGATCGGCGTGGTGATGACCGGAGTGGTGGGCGGTTCCGGGATGAGCGGGAGCGGGAGCCCGTCAAGCGGTTGCCGATTCCGGAGGATGTGACCGGCGAGGAGATCGACAAGGACGTACGGCAGGAGTTGCAGAGTCTGCCCAAGACGCTTGCCGAGGATGTGGCGCGGAACCTGGTGATGGTGGCGCGGCTCATCGATGAGGATCCCGAACAGGCCTATGCCTACGCGAAGATCGCGCTGCGGTTGGCTTCGCGGGTGGCTGCCGTACGGGAGGCCGCGGGCTTTGCCGCCTATGCGAATCAGGCCTTCTCCGAGGCGCTTGCCGAGTTCCGGGCGGCGCGTCGGATGACGGGGCGGGTGGAGTTGTGGCCGGTGATGGCCGACTGCGAGCGGGGGCTCGGCCGGCCGGAGAAGACGCTGGACATGGCGGGGGCGCCCGAGGTGGGCAAGTTGGACAAGGCCGGGCAGGTCGAGATGCGGCTGGTGGCTGCCGGCGCGCGGCGTGACATGGGCCAACTCGACGCGGCCATCGTCACTTTGCAGAGCCCCGAGCTGGCGTCGAACTCCGTGCAGCCGTGGACCGCGCGACTGCGGTACGCGTACGCGGATGCGCTGATGGCGGCGGGGCGTACGGATGAGGCGCGGGAGTGGTTCGCCAAGGCCGTCGAGTCGGACAAGGACGGGAGTACGGACGCCTCCGATCGTCTTGCGGCGCTGGACGGGGTGGAGTTCGTGGACGCGCTTGACGATTCGGAGGACTCGGTGGAGGCCGCCGAGGCCGAGCCGCAGCCCGCCGCACCCGCACCTGGCGACGCGGACGCCGAGACGGAGACAGACGCAGACAGCGACGAAGAGGTCGACGAAGAGGTCGACGAAGAGGTCGAGGAAGAGGCCGTGGCCGAGTCGGTTTCCGAGGAGTCGGTGACCGTTTCGGAGGCTGTTGCGCCGGTCGGTGTCCCCGAGTTCCGCGAGCCGCAGCAGGTGGCTGAGGAGAGCGCGGAGGACGAGTCCGGGAAGGACGGTGCTGGTGAGGCGCGGGGCGGTGAGCGGGATGTGGCTGAGGGCGAGGTGCGCTGAGTCGTAGCCGACCGGCCGGCTGGTCGATCGTCGGGATGAGTGTCGGACGGTGAAGGGCCGCCCGGCTTCCCTCTGGGGAGTCGGGCGGCCCTTCGGTGTGTGTGCCGGTCAGCGTTCCAGGGTGAGGCTGCGGAGGACGAGGCCGGTGGCCGGTTTGGGGCCGAAGGAGGTGGACTTGCGGGGCATGGTGACGCCCTGCCGGGCCAGTTCGCGGACCACGTCCTCGCGTACCGGGTGCATCAGGACGGCGGTGCTGCCGTCGTGTTCGGCCTTGGTGACGGCGGCGGTGGTGTCGTGGATGTAGGCGATGTGCTCGGGGTCGTCGGGGATGTGCCAGACGTGGTCGAGCAGGGTGGCGTGCAGGACGGTGGCGTCGAGGGAGCGCCAGGCCTCCGGGCGGCCGGTGGGCACCGTACGGGAGAGGAGGGCCGGGTCGGGGCGGTCCACCAGGTGGTAGGTGCCGTCGCCGGTGAGGAGGAAGGCGTTGCTCTCGGCGGCGGCTTCGGCGAGGTGGTCCATGGCCCGGTCCAGGGGGCCGTCGAGTCGGCGTACCCGGAAGTGGCCGGCGAGGGCGGTGCGGGCCTTCTGCGGGGGCAGTCGGTGCAGCAGGCGGTGGATGGCGCGGACCCGGAGCGGGTGGCGGGTGGTGTCGACGAGGAGGACCAGGCCGTGGTCCCAGGGGCCGGGCGCGGAGTGCTCGGCGCGTAGCCGCAGATAGGTGGCCCAGCGGTGGTGGCCGTCCGCGATGAGGGCCTGATGGCGGGTCAAGTCCTCGTGGACGGCGGCGAGTTCGGCCGGATCGGTGAGGGACCAGAGGCGGTGGTGTACGCCGTCCTCGGTGGTGGTGGCGAGTAACGGGGCGCGCTGGGCGGTGCGTTCGACGACGGCCGCGGCGCCGGTGGTGGTGCCGTCGCCGCGGTAGGTGAGCAGCAGGGGTTCCAGGTTGGCGTCGGTGGCGCGCATCAAGTCGGCGCGTTCCGCGACGACTTGGGGCATGACGTCCTCGTGGGGGAGGACCACGCCGGCCGCCGGTTCGGAGAGGCGGAGGGCGCCGATGATGCCGCGTTGCAGGAGGTCGCCGCTGCGCTGTTCGTAGATGTACAGGGCGGGTTCGGGGTCGGCGTTGAGGACGCCTTCGGCGAGCCAGCGGCCGAGGGTCTCGGCGGCCTGATCGGAGCGGGCCTCGGCGGTGGCGCCCTGCGGGAGGATCAGCCGGACGATGTTGTGCGGGTCGGCGGACTCCAGGTGGTGCAGCCCGTCGGGCCGTACCACCACGTCGTACGGCGGTGAGGTGACGGCGGAGAGGCTGCCGACGTGTTCCGGGACGTAGCGGATGCCGCGGAACGGGATCAGGTCGAGGCCCTGGCCGGCCGCAACGGAAGCCGGGCGTCCCCCCGGACCTGGCGAAGTCATTGGGGCATCGTATGCGGGTGACGGGGTGCGGGATGATCGGGGGGAGGCAGGCGAGACGAGGAGTGTGTACGTGATGAGCCAGAGCGGCGGCACCGGGGTCAGGACCCGGCCGGGGGCGAGTGGTCGTGAGCTGCACCGGGTTTATGACACGGCGCTGCTGGACCTGGACGGAGTGGTGTACGCGGGGGGTGCGGCCATCGGGTACGCGGTGGAGTCGCTGGCGGTGGCCCGTGGGGCCGGGATGCGTCTGGCGTATGTGACGAACAACGCGCTGCGCACCCCGGAGGCGGTGGCCGCGCATCTGACGGAGTTGGGGGTGCCGGCCGCACCCGGGGATGTGATCACCTCGGCGCAGGCGGTGGCCCGGCTGATCGCGGACCAAGTGCCGCCCGGGGCAAGGGTGTTGGCGATCGGCGGCGAGGGGCTGCGGGTGGCGCTGCGGGAGCGGGGCCTGGTGCCGGTGGATTCGGCGGACGACGATCCGGCGGCGGTGGCGCAGGGGTACGGCGGTCCCCAGATGGCGTGGGAGCGGCTGGCGGAGGCGGGGTACGCGGTGGCGCGGGGGGTGCCGTGGTTCGCGTCCAACACGGATCTGACGATTCCGTCGGGGCGGGGCATCGCGCCGGGGAACGGGGCGGCGGTGGAGGTGGTGCGGATCGCCACCGGGGCGGAGCCGCAGGTGGCGGGGAAGCCGCTGCCGCCGATGCACCGGGAGACCGTGCTGCGGACCGGCGCGGAGCGGCCGCTGGTGGTGGGGGACCGGCTGGACACCGATATCGAGGGCGCGTTCAACGGCGGGGTGGATTCGCTGCTGGTGCTGACCGGGGTCACCGATGGGCGGCACCTGCTGGCGGCCGTGCCGCGGCACCGGCCCACCTATGTCGACGCGGATCTCCGGGGGCTGCTCACCGGGCAGCCGGAGGTGACGGAGGACGGGGACGGCTTCCGGTGCGGGGGCTGGTGGGCGCGGGCGGGGCGGGCGGAGCTTCAACTCGACGGGGACGGGGGGCCGTTGGACGGTCTGCGGGCGTTGTGTGCGGCGGCCTGGACGGATGGCGGTGACGGTGCCTGCGGGTTGGACGGCTCCAAGGCGCTGGCGCGGCTGGGGGTGTGAGGGGGCGTCGAGGGGAGGGCTCGGGCCGCCGAGGACAGCCAGGGGCGAGCCGCCAAGAACGGTTAGGCTAACCTAACCTTCGTGTGGGTCGAGAGTCCTCCGGAAGTCCGTGCCGCGGTCGATGCCGTGCCGCCGCCGCCGCGACGGCGCGCGGTGCGGGCCGTCGGGCTGGTGGTCGCCGCGGCCGTACTGGTGCTGGTCGCGGTGGCGAGTCTGGCCGTCGGGGCCAAGCCGCTCGCGCCGGGCGACGTCTGGCACGGGCTCTTCGCGGACAGCGGGAGCTACGCCGACGCCGTCGTACGGGCCCGGCTGTCCCGGACCCTGCTGGGACTGCTGGCCGGGGCGGCGCTGGGGCTGGCCGGGGCCGTGCTCCAGGCGCTCACCCGCAATCCGCTCGCCGACCCGGGGCTACTCGGTATCAACGCGGGGGCGTCCGCCGCCGTGGTCACCGCGATGACCTACTTCGGTGTCACCTCGCTCACCGGCTATGTGTGGTTCGCGTTCCTCGGTGCGGCGGCCGTCGGCGTCCTGGTCTACGCGGTGGGCGGCACCCGCGGCGCCACCCCGGTACGCCTGGCGCTGGCCGGGACCGCGCTGACCGCCGCGCTCAACGGCTACCTCCAGGCCGTGATGATCACCGACGGGGCGGCGCTGGGGAAGATGCGCTTCTGGACGGTCGGCTCCCTCGCCTCCGCCAATCCGCAGACCGTACGGCAGGTGCTGCCGTTCCTGGTCGTCGGCACCGTGATCGCGCTGGCCCTGGCCCGGCCGCTGAACGCGGTCGCGCTCGGGGATGACACCGCCCGCGCACTCGGCGCGAGTCTGGGCCGCACCCGCGCCCTGTCGATGCTGGCGGCGACCCTGCTGTGCGGGGCGGCGACCGCGGCCTGCGGGCCGATCGCCTTCGTCGGCCTGATGGTGCCGCACCTGGTGCGCTTCTTCACCGGCCCCGACCTGCGCTGGATCCTGCCCTACGCCACCGTGCTCTCGCCGGTGCTGCTGCTCGGCGCGGACGTCCTGGGGCGGCTGGTGGCGCGGCCCGCGGAACTCCAGGTCGGCATCGTCACCGCGGTCATCGGCGGCCCGCTCTTCATCTACCTGGTACGACGGCGGAGGACGGCCCAACTGTGAAGGCTCAACTGTGAAGGCCCCACTGTGAAGACACTGCGTACCCGGGGCGGGCTCTCGGTGCGGTTTGAGGTGCGGGCGGCCGTCGTCGTGGCGCTGCTGCTGCTCCTCGCGCTGGCCGCGGCCGTCGTCCTCATCGGCACCGGCGACTTCGCCATCCCCGCCGCGGATGTGCTGCGCACCCTCGTCGGCCGGGGCGACGCCGGGCAGGAGTTCATCGTGCGGGAGCTGCGGCTGCCGCGCGTCCTGGTGGGGCTGCTGGTCGGCGCGGCGCTCGGGCTGAGCGGCGCCCTCTTCCAGGCCATCTCCCGCAATCCGCTGGGCAGTCCGGACGTACTGGGGCTCGGGCAGGGGGCCACGGCGGGGGCGCTGGTGGTGATCGTGCTGTTCTCCGGTAGCGCGGCGCAGGTCGCGTTCGGGGCGCTGGCCGGTGGGCTGGTGGCCGGGCTGGCGATCTATCTGCTGGCGTGGCAGCGGGGCGTGAACGGCTACCGGCTGGTGCTGGTCGGTATCGGCGCGGCCGCCGTCCTCACCGCCGTCAACGGCTATCTGCTGACCAAGGCGGATCTGGTGGACGCGCAGCGGGCCGTGGTGTGGATGACGGGTTCGCTGGCCGGGCGGGACTGGGACCAGGTGTGGCCGCTGCTCGCGCTGTGCGCGGTGCTCGTCCCGGTGGCGCTGGCCAACGGGCGCCCGCTGCGGATGCTGGAGATGGGCGACGACACCGCGCACGCGCTGGGCGTACGGGTGGAGCGGACCCGGATGGTGCTGCTGGTGACGGCGGTCCTGCTGACGGCGGCGGCCACCGCGGCGGCCGGGCCGGTGGGTTTCGTCGCGCTGACCGCGCCGCAGCTCGCCCGGCGGCTGACCGGTGCGCCCGGCCCCCATCTGCCCGCTTCGATCGGTATGGGCGCCGCCCTGCTGGTCGTCGCGGACTGGGCCTCGCAGCGGGTGTTCGGCGCCGACCAGGTGCCGGTGGGCGTGGTCACCGGTGTCCTCGGCGGGGTGTACCTGCTGTGGCTGCTGATCTCCGAACGCCGGGCGGGCCGGATATGAACACCCGCCGTCCCGACCAGCCCCTCCACCCCACCAGGAGCGCCCAGTGAACCGGCTCACCGCTGAGGATGTGACCCTCGGCTACGACCAGCGCACCATCGCCGAGCACCTCTCGGTGGAGATACCCGACCACTCGTTCACGGTGATCGTCGGCCCCAACGCCTGTGGAAAATCAACCCTGTTGCGTGCCCTGGCGCGGATGCTGAAGCCGGCCGCGGGGCGGGTGCTGCTCGACGGGCGGGCGATCCACTCGCTGCCCGCGAAGCAGGTGGCCCGCACCCTGGGGCTGCTGCCGCAGTCGTCGCTCGCACCGGACGGCATCACCGTCGGCGACCTGGTGGCCCGCGGCCGCTACCCGCACCAGGGCCTGCTGCGCCAGTGGTCCGGCGAGGACGAACGCGTCGTGACCGAGTCGATGACCGCCACCGGTGTCGCCGAACTCGCCGGCCGCCGGGTCGACGAGCTGTCCGGCGGGCAGCGGCAGCGGGTCTGGATCGCCATGGCCCTCGCCCAGCAGACCCCGCTGCTGCTCCTGGACGAACCGACCACCTATCTCGACATCCAGCACCAGCTCGACGTCCTCGACCTGTGCGCCGCACTCCACGAGGAGCAGGGCCGCACCCTCGTCGCCGTACTGCACGACCTCAACCACGCGGCCCGCTACGCCAGCCATCTGATCGCGCTGCGGGACGGGCGGGTGATCGCGGAGGGCGCCCCCGGCGAGATCGTCACCGCCGAACTGGTGGCGGAGGTCTTCGGACTGCGGTGCCGGATCATCGAGGACCCGGAGACCGGCACACCCCTGGTCGTCCCCGCCGACCGCCGTACCCGCGCCGCCGCCCTCGCCTGAGACCGGTCCGGCGCTCGCGGTCGGCCCTCCGCTACAGCAGTTTGCGCAGCCGCAGCAGGTCGAGTGGGCCGGCGTGCAGGCGGACGCGGCCGGCTGCCAGGGCGCGGGGGAAGGGCAGCAGTCCGTCGACCATCGCCACCAGGTCGTCGCTGCTCGTCGCCAGGCGGATCTGGGCCCGGTCGGCCGGGGGCCCCGGCGCCTCGTCCAGTACCTCGATCCGGCCGCCGTGCAGCCGTCCGGTGAACGTCAGGTCCAGGTCGGTGAGATGGCAGCTCACCGAGCGGTCCAGGGACGCCGCGGTCCGCACCTCCGTGCCCGCGCCGGTCAGCGCGTCGGCGAGCTGGTCGAGGGCGGTCCGGCACCGGTCGATCGTGGCCATCGGGCGATGTTATGTCAGAGCCGCGCGGTAGCGTCGTGGCATGAACGACAGCACGGCGGGCCCCGCGGACGGCGCCCTCGACGACGCCCGGCCTCCGGCGGCCGACCCGGCCCCGGCCCCCGGCGAGCGGCCCTGGGCCGAGGGCGGGACGGAGGCCGGGGTGTCTGCGTTGGACCCCGCGCCGCCCGCCCCGCTGGGTGTGGCGCGCGCGGACACCGGGCAGCCCGAGGTGGACGCCGTACTGCGGAGGCTGGCCGATGTCGACCACCTCGCGACCGAAGGCCATCTGGAGGTGTACGAGGAGGTGCACCAGGGCCTGCGCTCCGCACTCACCGGACTCGACACCCGCCCCGGCCCCCCACCACCCCGCTGACCGCCGCCCCGCACCCCGTCATCCCGCGTCCCGAAGAGGCGGCGCGCCGACCGAACAGGAGCTGAACCGAACGTGGCAGGAGTGGCACGCCGCCGCCTCGACGCCGAGCTGGTCCACCGGAAACTGGCCCGATCCCGGGAGCACGCCGCCCAGTTGATCGCCGCCGGCCGGGTCTCCGTCCGCGGCATCACCGCGACCAAGGCCGCCACCCAGGTGGAGACCAGCGCCCCCGTCGTCGTCTCCCGCGATGACGACGACCCCGACTACGTCTCCCGCGGCGGACACAAACTCGCCGGCGCGCTCGACGCGTTCCGGCCCCTGGGCCTGCGGGTCGAGGGCCGCCGCGCGCTTGACGCGGGCGCCTCCACCGGCGGCTTCACCGACGTCCTGCTGAGAGCCGGCGCCGCCCAGGTGGTCGCCGTCGACGTGGGCTACGGCCAACTCGCCTGGTCCCTGCGGAGCGACGACCGCGTCACCGTCAAGGACCGCACCAACGTACGGGAGTTGACGCTGGAGGCGATCGACGGGGAACCGGTGGGGCTGGTCGTCGGTGATCTGTCGTTCATCCCGCTCGGGCTGGTGCTGCCCGCGCTGGTGCGGTGCGCGGCGCCGGACGCCGATCTGGTGCTGATGGTGAAGCCGCAGTTCGAGGTGGGCCGCGAACGGCTCGGCAGCGGCGGCGTGGTGCGCAGCGCCCAGCTCCGCGCCGAGGCCGTCCGCGGCGTCGCCGAGCAGGCCCGGGGCCTCGGCCTCGGGGCGTGCGGGGTCACCGCCAGCCCACTGCCCGGACCCGCGGGCAACGTCGAGTATTTTCTGTGGCTGCGAGCCGGTGCGCCCCCGCTGGACCCGGCCGACGTCGACCGTGCAGTGGCGGAGGGACCGCGTTGACCCAGGGCCGAGCTCGTACCGTTTTCCTTCTCGCGCACACCGGGCGGCCCGCCGCCGTCCGCAGTGCCGAACTCGTCGTGGAAGGCCTCCTCGGGTCCGGGCTCGGGGTACGGGTACTGGAGTCGGAGGCGGCGGACCTGCCGCTTCCCGACAGTGTGGAGCTCGCCCCCGCGGCCACCCCCGCCTGCCTCGACGGCTGCGAACTGCTCATCGTCCTCGGCGGGGACGGCACCCTGCTGCGCGGCGCCGAGTTCGCCCGCGCCTCCGGGGTGCCGATGCTCGGCGTCAACCTCGGCCGGGTCGGCTTCCTCGCCGAGGCCGAACGCGACGACCTGCACCGGGTGGTCCGCCGCGTCGTCACCCGCTCCTACGAGGTCGAGGAGCGGATGACCATGGACGTGGTGGTGCACCGCAACGGCGATGTGGTGCACCGCGACTGGGCGCTCAACGAGGCCGCCGTCCAGAAGGTCTCCCCGGAACGCATGTTGGAGGTGGTGCTGGAGATCGACGGGCGGCCCGTCTCCGGCTTCGGCTGCGACGGCATCGTCTGCGCCACCCCCACCGGCTCCACCGCCTACGCCTTCTCCGCCGGCGGGCCCGTGGTGTGGCCCGAGGTGGAGGCGCTGCTGATGGTGCCGATCAGCGCGCACGCCCTGTTCGCCCGGCCGCTGGTCACCTCGCCGACCTCGGTGCTCGCCGTCGAGGTCCAGCAGCACACCCCGCACGGCGTCCTCTGGTGCGACGGGCGGCGCACCGTCGAACTGCCGCCGGGGGCCCGCGTCGAGGTGCGCCGCGGCGCCGTACCGGTGCGGCTGGCGCGGCTGCACCACGCCTCGTTCACCGACCGGCTGGTCGCCAAGTTCGCCCTGCCGGTCTCCGGGTGGCGCGGCGCCCCGGGCTGACGCCACCCCCGCGGGTGACACGGCCCCCCGCCACCTGCATCTTCACCGAACCCGGCCGGGGCCCGTCGCACAGCGCCCCCGTGACCTCGTAAGGTCGAGGGCGTGTTGGAGGAGATGCGGATACGGTCGCTCGGAGTCATCGACGACGCGGTGGTCGAGCTGTCACCCGGTTTCACCGCGGTCACCGGCGAGACGGGCGCGGGCAAGACGATGGTCGTCACCAGCCTGGGCCTGCTGCTCGGCGGGCGCGCGGACCCGGCCCTGGTGCGGATCGGCGCGCGCAAGGCCGTGGTCGAGGGGCGGATCAGCCTGCCGGACGCGGCGCCCGCCGCGGCCCGCGCCGAGGAGGCCGGGGCCGAACTCGACGACGGCGCGCTGCTGGTGAGCCGTACTGTCTCCGCCGAGGGGCGCTCCCGGGCTCATCTCGGCGGCCGGTCGGTGCCGGTCGGACTGCTCGCCGAGATCGCCGACGAACTCGTCGCGGTACACGGCCAGACCGACCAGCAGGGCCTGCTGAAGCCCGCCCGGCAGCGGCAGGCCCTGGACCGCTACGCCGGGGACGCCGTCGGCAAGCCCCTCACCGCGTACGCCGCCGCCTACCGCAGGCTGCGCGCCGTCACCGCCGAGCTGGACGAGATCACCACCCGGGCCCGGGAACGCGCCCAGGAGGCCGACCTGCTGCGCTTCGGGCTGGACGAGGTCGCCGCGGTCGAACCCCGCCCCGGTGAGGACACCGAACTCGCCGCGGAGGCCGAGCGCCTGGGCCACGCCGAGGCCCTCGCCGCCGCGGCCACCGCCGCCCACGCCGCCCTCGCGGGGAACCCGGAGGACCCGGAGGGCGTCGACGCGGGCACCCTGGTGGCGGGCGCCCACCGCGTCCTGGACGCGGTCCGCGCCCACGACCCGGCGCTCTCCGCACTCGCCGACCGGATGAGCGAGATCGGCATCCTCCTCGCCGATGTCGGCGGTGAACTCGCGGGCTACGCCGACGACTTGGACGCCGACCCGCTGCGGCTGGCCGCCGTGGAGGAGCGCCGCGCCGCCCTCACTCAGCTCGTCCGCAAATACGGCACCCCGGCCCCCGGCGAGGACGGCGCCGAGGGCGTCACCGCCGTACTGGCCTGGGCCGAGCAGGCCGCGGCCCGGCTCACCGAACTCGACGGCGACGACGACCGGCTCGGTGAACTCACCGCGGAACGCGACGCGCTGCACCTCGAACTCGCCCGGTCCGCACGCGAGTTGACCGAGGCGCGGACCGAGGCTGCGGCGCGCTTCGCGGCCGCCGTCACCGAGGAACTGGCCTCCCTCGCCATGCCGCACGCCCGGGTCACCTTCGATGTGCGCCAGCACGAGGACCCGGACGGGGTGGAGATCGACGGACGCACCCTGGCCTGCGGTCCGACCGGCGCCGACGAGGTGGAGCTGCTGCTCGCCCCGCACCCCGGCGCCCCGCCCCGGCCCATCGCCAAGGGCGCGTCCGGCGGTGAGCTGTCCCGGGTGATGCTCGCGGTGGAGGTCGTCTTCGCCGGGACCGACCCGGTGCCGACGTATCTCTTCGACGAGGTCGACGCGGGTGTCGGGGGCAAGGCCGCGGTGGAGATCGGCCGCCGCCTCGCCCGGCTGGCCCGCTCCGCGCAGGTCGTGGTCGTCACACATCTGCCGCAGGTGGCGGCCTTCGCGGACCGGCAGTTGCTGGTGGAGAAGACCGACGACGGCAGCGTGACCCGCTCCGGGGTGCAGATCCTGGACGGGGAGGACCGCGTCCGCGAACTGTCCCGGATGCTGGCCGGGCAGGAGGACTCCGAGACGGCCCGCGCCCACGCCGAGGAACTCCTCGCCACCGCCCGCAGCGAGCCCTGACCACCAACTACCTTGAGGACGAAGGGGATTCGGATGCGGGTCGGCCCCCTGCTCACCGCCGCGGCCACCGCCCGCACCGGGCTCGCCGCACTCCGCCGCACCGCACCCGGCGGCCGGGAGCGCTGGCAGCGGACCAACCACCGCGGCCACCCCGTCGACCTGTACGCGGGCCCCGCCACGGCGGCCGCCCTCACCGCCGCCGCCCTCCCGGTCCGCGGCGCCGGCCCCGCCGCCGCGCTCGCCGTACTGGGCGCCGCGGCCTGCCGTGCCTATGACGATGTGGCGGGGGCGGACGATCCGCGCCGTGGATTCGCCGCCCACCTCGGGGCGTTGGCCGAGGGCGAGGTCACCAGTGGCGTGGTGAAACTCTTCGGGGTGACGGCCGCCGCGCTCGCCGCCGGGGTGCTGCTCAAGCGGCGGCCGGTGGACCGGCTGCTCGCCGGGGTGGTCATCGCGGGCGCCGCACACTTCGTGAACCTGGTCGATGTGCGCCCCGGCCGGGCCACCGCCGCCGCTCTCGCCCTCGGCGCCCCCGGGGTCCTGCGCCCCGGCCCCGGCGGGGAGTTGGCCGCGGCCGTCGTCGGCGCCGCCGCTGCCGTACTGCCCGACGACGCCGCGGCCCGCACCATGCTCGGCGACACCGGCGCCCATGCACTCGGTGCCGCCCTCGGTACGGCCGTCGTCGCGGGCAACGGGCGTACCGGACTGCTGCTGCACGCCGCCGTGTTCACCGCGGCCGCGGTCTGCGGTGGGCGGGTCAGCGCACTGGCCGGGGGCGGGGTGGAGGCTGTCGCGGCCGGTCTCCGTGGAGCCTGTGGTTCCGCTCACTCATGTGAGTGAAACCCGTGGTCGCCGGGCTGCCCGGCCGTCCACCGGCGTACCGCGCATCTCCCGGGCCTCGGGCCAAATGACATGCTGTGCACTGCACTTCGGCCACCACGCTGGTGCGGTACGTTCGTCCGCGCCCCGGCGTGCCACCCGTCCGCCAGTCCCGCCGTCGAACACCAGGAGCCCCGGCCACGTGACCAGTCACGCACCGCACGGCCGCCCGCCGCTGCACGCCGTGCAGGTGCTGGCGGCGTCCGACACCGCCACCGGCGGCCCGGTGCGGACCCTGGCCGCGGGGCTCACCGCCCGCGGTGTGCGGGTCACGGTCTGCGCGCCCGAGGAGGCCGAGCGCGCCCTCGGATTCACCGGCACCGGCGCCCGGCACCGGCCGCTGCCCGCCCGCGGCTCCCGCCCGTCCGCCCTGGCGCTGCTGAGGGGCGTCTGCACCGGCGCCGATGTGGTGCACGCCCATGGTCTGCGTCCGGCACTGCGTGCCGCGTTCGCGCTCCGCGGCCGCCCCGTCCCGCTGGTGGTGACCTGGCCCTCCACCACCCGTCCCGCGGCCGCGCCCTGGCGGCGCGTCCTGGAACGGCGGGCCGCCCGCGCCGCCTCCGTGGTGCTGGGCGCCTCCCCGACCGTGGTGGACGGCGCGCGGGCCAGCGGCGCGCGGGACGCCCGCCTCGCCGCCACCCCGCTGCCCACCGCCCCCGCCCGCCCGGCGACCGACCCGGACGGCGAACGCGACCGGCACAAGATCCGGGCCGAACTCGGCGCCATGGGCCGCCCGTTGCTGTTCTGCGCGGCCCCCCTGGAGGCCCGCGCCGGGCTGCTCGCGCTGCTCGACGCGGCCCGCGCCTGGCGCCGCCGCGACCCGGCGCCGCTGCTGCTGATCGCCGGCGAGGGCCCGCTGCGCCCCACCCTGACCCGCCGCATCCGCGACGAACACCTCCCGGTACGCCTGCTGGGGCTGCGCTCCGATGTGCCGCGGCTGGTGGCCGCCGCCGATGTGGCGCTGCTCCCCGCCGGCCGGGAGGCGCGGCCGCTGCTCGCCCAGGAGGCGCTGCGGGCCGGGGTGCCGCTGGTCGCCGCCGCTGCCCCGGCCCTGGCCGAACTGGTCGTGGACGGCGCCGAGTTGGTACCGCCGGACGATGCGGCGGCCCTGGCGGCGGCGGTGTCCCGGCTGCTGTACGACGCGGACCGCCGTACCGCCCTCGCCGCCCGCGGCCTCGCCCGCGCCGCCGACTGGCCCACCGAGGACTCCTGGGTCGGCCAGCTCCTCAGCATCTACGACGAACTGACCGGCCGCAGCGCGTAGTTGGTGCCCCCTCTCAGCCCAGGTGCCGGCGGGCGCGCAGGGCGAGGCTGAGGGCCAGTACGGTGTGCGGGTCGTCCAGGTCGGTGCCGAGGATGTCGCCGATGCGGGCCAGCCGGTTGTACAGGGTCTGCCGGTTGAGGTGGAGTTCGCGGGCGGTCTCCGCCTTGCGCCCGGCGTGCGCCAGATGGGTCTGGAGGGTCGGCAGCAGGGGCTGCCGGGAGCGCCGGTCGTGCGCCAGCAGCGGCCCGATCGCCCGGTCCACGAACGCCGCCAGATCCGGGTGGTCCCGCAGCCGCCACAGCAGCAGGTCGATGTCGAGGCGCCGGGCGTCGTACCAGGGCCGGTCGCCGAGCCCCTGCGCCGCGGACGCGGTCTCCGCGGCGTGCCGCAGTCCCGCCGAGGCCGCCGCCCAGCCGCCCGCCACCCCGGCCACCACCACCGGCCGCGCCGCCCCCGCTGCTCGCGGCCCGGCCCGCTCCACCCCGGCCCGTAGCGCCGCCGCCACCCGGTCCGCCACCGCCGTACGCTCCGACTCCGAGCGCAGCCCCAGCAGCAGCGGCACCCGGCCCTCCACCGGCCGCACCCCCAGCAGTACCGGCACCCCGACCGCGGCCAGTTCCTCCGCGACGGCGCGGGCCAGGACCGACCAGCCGCCGGGGGAGAGGTCCACGGCGCCCGCCGGGAGCCGCATCACCATCGGCAGCAGCGGCGTGTCCCCGGGCCGGAAGCCGAGTACCCGGGCCTGGGCGGGTGCGTCCTCGGCGCTGACGCGGCCCTCGGCGAGGTCGTTGAGGAAGTCGCCCCGGCCGCGGGCGGCCAACTCGTCCTCCTGTCTGGCCTGCATCAGGACCACGGCGAGGCTGCCCGCGGCGCGTTCCGCGGCGATCCGGTGCACCGGCCCGAGCCGCCCGTCCACCGGCAGCAGCACCAGCCTGGCCCGCACCGGACCGCCGCCACCGGGGCCGGGCGGCCCGTCGCCCGGCACGTCCACCAGCAGCGAACCGGCCGGGGGGCCGTCCTCGCGGGCGGCGGGGGTGCCGCGCAGCCGCTGCCACACCTGGAGCGGGTCGGCGCACTCCTCGGGGGTGCCGCCCGCGGCGTACAGCAGCCGCCCGTCGGCGCTCTCCAAGAAGACCGGGTTCCCGGCGAAGTCGGCCAGTACGGCGAGGACTTGGGGGATGCCGCCACCGCCGAGCAGGGCCCGGGTGCAGCGGCCGTGCACCTCCTCCGCCTGCCGCAGCAGCGCGTAGTGCCCGTTGACGATCTCGGTGTGGATCTCCTCGGTGACCGTCACGAACGGCACCTCGCG
Organism: Streptomyces sp. NPDC058045; assembly: GCF_042885635.1. NCBI lineage: Bacteria > Bacillati > Actinomycetota > Actinomycetes > Kitasatosporales > Streptomycetaceae > Streptomyces > Streptomyces sp. NPDC058045. The sequence goes on from NZ_JBHVRR010000026.1 coordinate 18,694, forward strand.
GTGGAGCTGCACCAGCGGCAGGCCCGCACCACGCGCCGTCTCCACCAGTGCCGCGGGCAACCGGTCGAAGCGCGTCCCCAGCTCCACCACCAGGGCCGCGATCCCGCGCCGCGCCAAGTCCCGTACGAAGGCGCGCTGTTCGGCGGGGCGGGTGCCGAGGCCGAGGCCGGTGGTGAGGAGGAGTTCGCCGCCCTTGAGCAGGGAGGCGATATGGGGCACTTCGCCCGCGTGTACCCAGCGCACGGTGCGGTGCAACTGCTCTGTCCCGGCGACGACTTCGGGCAGCCCGCCGCGCAACCCGGGGAGGTCCAGGGCGCGTTGCACGGTGATACCGGCGGAGCCCGGGTCGGCTGACTCGCTCATGCGCGGACGCTACCGCGATGGGAGGATCAGGGGACCCACTTCAGACCGGAGGCGCAGATGAGCGTGCTGATCAGACCGGCACGGGTGACGGAAGCCGGGCCCCTCAGCGAGCTGGCACTTCGCTCCAAGGCCCACTGGGGCTACGACGCCGACTTCCTGGCGGCGTGCCGGGACGAACTCACCGTGCGCGCCGAGGAGTTCGGAGACGGACGCACCGCGGTGGCCGAGCGGGACGGCCACATCCTGGGCTTCACCACCCTGGGGGGAGAGCCCCCGGCCGGCGAGCTGCGCATGATGTTCGTGGAGCCGGGGGCCATCGGCCGGGGGATCGGCCGCCTGCTGTTCCAGCACACCCTCGCGGCCGCGCGTGACCAGGGATTCGCCCGGCTCACCATCGACTCCGACCCCAACGCCGAGCCCTTCTACCGGGCGATGGGCGCCGTCCGTATCGGAGAAGTCCCCTCCGGCTCCATCGCCGGCCGGGTGCTGCCCCTGATGTCCGTCACCATCCCCCGCTGAACCGGCGCCGGTTGAGGCCGCGGTCCGGAGCCCCGCCCCAGCAGGGGACGGGGCTCCGAAGTCGTACCGAAGGCTCAACCCCCGTACGCCCCGCTGGCGGTCAGGCGGAGGGCGGTGTCGATGAGGGGGACGTGGCTGAAGGCCTGCGGGAAGTTGCCGACCTGGCGCTTCAGCCGCGGGTCCCACTCCTCGGCGAGCAGCCCGAGGTCGTTGCGGAGCGCGAGCAGCTTCTCGAAGAGCTTGCGCGCCTCGTCGACCCGGCCGATCATCGCCAGATCGTCCGCGAGCCAGAACGAGCAGGCCAGGAAGGCCCCTTCGTCGCCCTCCAGGCCGTCCACACCGGCGTCGCCGCCGATCGTCGGATAGCGCAGGATGAAGCCGTCGGAGGTGGACAGCTCCCGCTGGATCGCCTCGATGGTGCCGATGACGCGCTTGTCGTCCGGCGGCAGAAAGCCCATCTGCGGGATCAGCAGCAGCGAGGCGTCCAGCTCCTGGGAGCCGTAGGACTGGGTGAAGGTGTTGCGCTCCTTGTCGTAGCCGTGCTCGCACACATCGCGGTGGATCTCGTCGCGCAGGGCCCGCCAGCGCTCCAACGGGCCTTCCGCGTCACCGGATTCGATGAGCTTGATGGTGCGGTCGACGGCCACCCAGGCCATCACCTTGGAGTGCACGAAGTGGCGGCGGGGGCCGCGGACCTCCCAGATGCCCTCGTCGGGCTCGTCCCAGTGGTCCTCCAGATAGCTGATCAGCTTGAGCTGGAGCACGGAGGCGTAGTCGTTGCGGGCCAGGCCCGTCATATGGCCGAGGTGGAGGGCCTCGGTGACCTCGCCGTAGACGTCGAGCTGGAGCTGCTGGGCGGCGCCGTTGCCGACGCGGACCGGGCGGGAGTGCTCATAGCCGGGCAGCCAGTCCAACTCGGCCTCGCCCAGCTCCCGTTCACCGGCGATGCCGTACATGATCTGCAGGTTCTCCGGGTCGCCGGCGACGGCGCGCAGCAGCCACTCGCGCCAGGCGCGGGCCTCGTCGCGGTAGCCGGTGCGCAGCAGCGAGGAGAGGGTGATCGCGGCGTCGCGGAGCCAGGTGTAGCGGTAGTCCCAGTTGCGCACCCCGCCGATCTCCTCCGGCAGGGAGGTGGTGGGAGCCGCGACGATCCCGCCGGTGGGCCCGTAGGTGAGGGCCTTCAGCGTGATCAGGGAGCGCACCACGGCCTCCCGGTACGGCCCGTGGTAGGTGCACTGCGACACCCACTCCCGCCAGAACTCCTCCGTCGCCTCCAGCGCGCCCACCGGCTCCGGCAGCGCGGGGGCCGGCCGGTGCGAGGGCTCCCAGGAGATGGTGAACGCCACCCGCTCACCGGGGGAGACGGTGAAGTCGGAGTAGGTGGTGAGGTCTTCGCCGTAGGTCTCGGCGTCGGTGTCCAGCCACACCGAGTCCGGTCCGGCCACGGCGACGGTGCGCCCGTCGAGCTTGTGCACCCACGGCGTGATCCGCCCGTAGCTGAACCGCATCCGCAGCGCCGAGTGCATCGGGACCTGCCCGCTGACGCCCTCCACGATCCGGGTCAGTTGGGGTGCTCCGTCCCGCGGCGGCATGAAGTCGATGACCCGCACCGTGCCGCGGGGGGTGTCCCATTCGGATTCCAGGACGAGGGAGTCGCCGCGGTAGCCGCGCCGGGTGGCGGCGGGCGGTTGGGCGCCCGCCGCGTGGGCCGGGCCCAGTCTCCAGAATCCGTGCTCCTCCGTACCGAGCAGGCCAGCGAATACGGCATGGGAGTCGAAGCGGGGCAGGCACAGCCAGTCGACTGTGCCGTCCCGGCAGACCAGTGCCGCGGTCTGCATGTCTCCGATGAGTGCGTAGTCCTCGATACGCCCGGCCACGTACATCTCCAGTCAAACGGCCACGTCACCGCCCGGGCTCCGGGCGGCATCCGCTGGGTGCGGTCAGGGGGGAAACCGGCTCCGGGGCCGGTTCGGGGATCGATCTATCGAGTATGTGCAAAGTGCCTGGTTACAGGCGCCGACGACGGCTGTGACCGCGAACGAACGAGGGGTGGTGTCCGCCCGCCGGCCGGCCCTCCGGCGGCAGAGTGTCCGAAGAGGATACGACGCTGCAAGGGGCTCCGCGCAGTTCCTCCGAGGAACCCGGCGTCTCTGATCGCGTGAGTGCCGCGGAACCCGCCCGACCCGTCTCCCTGGGGCACCGGACGGGTGCGGAGAGTGGCCGGAAGCAGTCGCCTGTGGGCGCTGTTACCCTGGTAGCCCGTGGACCGGTGGGCTCCGACGGAGCGGTCGAGACCCCCGAGCCGCAGCGAAGGCACCCCCGGAGCAGTCCGCAGTCTCCGGAGCCGTGCCGCTCCGCACCTCAGACCGCGACCACGGGAGCCCCGCGTTGGCCATGCCGAACCGCTCGTTGACCTCCTCGACGACCAAGCACATCTTCGTCACCGGGGGTGTCGCGTCGTCCCTCGGCAAGGGCCTCACGGCGTCCTCCCTCGGTGCCCTCCTCAAGGCCCGGGGCCTCCGGGTCACGATGCAGAAGCTCGACCCGTACCTCAACGTCGACCCGGGCACCATGAACCCGTTCCAGCACGGTGAGGTGTTCGTCACCAACGACGGCTGCGAGACCGATCTGGACATCGGCCACTACGAGCGCTTCCTCGACGTCGACCTGGACGGCTCGGCCAACGTCACCACCGGCCAGGTGTACTCCACCGTCATCGCCAAGGAGCGGCGCGGCGAGTACCTGGGCGACACCGTGCAGGTCATCCCGCACATCACCAACGAGATCAAGCACCGCATCCGCCGGATGGCCACCGACGACGTCGACGTGGTCATCACCGAGGTCGGCGGCACCGTCGGCGACATCGAGTCGCTGCCGTTCCTGGAGACGGTGCGCCAGGTCCGCCATGAGGTGGGCCGGGACAACGTGTTCGTGGTGCACATCTCGCTGCTGCCGTACATCGGCCCGTCCGGCGAGCTGAAGACCAAGCCGACGCAGCACTCGGTGGCCGCGCTGCGCAACATCGGTATCCAGCCGGACGCGATCGTGCTGCGCGCCGACCGCGAGGTGCCCACCGCCATCAAGCAGAAGATCTCCCTGATGTGCGACGTGGACGAGGCCGCCGTGGTGGCCTGCGTGGACGCCAAGTCGATCTACGACATCCCCAAGGTGCTGCACTCCGAGGGCCTGGACGCCTACGTGGTGCGGAAGTTGGACCTGCCGTTCCGGGACGTCGAGTGGCACACCTGGGACGACCTGCTGGACCGGGTGCACAATCCGGACCACGAGGTGACCGTCGCCCTCGTCGGCAAGTACATCGACCTGCCGGACGCCTATCTGTCGGTGACCGAGGCGATGCGGGCGGGCGGCTTCGCCAACCGGGCCCGGGTGAAGGTCAAGTGGGTCACCTCCGACGACTGCAAGACGCCCGCCGGTGCCGCCGAGCACCTCGGTGATGTGGACGCCGTCCTGATCCCCGGCGGCTTCGGCGAGCGCGGCGTCAACGGCAAGGTGGGCGCGATCCGTTACGCCCGGGAGAACCGCGTACCGCTGCTCGGTATCTGCCTGGGCCTCCAGTGCGTCGTGGTGGAGGCGGCCCGCAATCTCGCCGGTATCGAGGACGCCAACTCCACCGAGTTCGACGCGGCCACCGCGCATCCCGTGATCTCCACCATGGCCGAGCAGCTCGACATCGTGGCCGGCGAGGGCGACCTGGGCGGCACCATGCGGCTCGGCATGTACCCGGCGAAGCTCGCCGAGGGCTCCCTCGTCCGCGAGGTCCACGACGGCCGGGAGTACGTGGAGGAGCGCCACCGCCACCGCTACGAGGTGAACAACTCCTACCGCGCCGAGCTGGAGAAGAAGACCGGCCTCCAGTTCACCGGCACCTCCCCGGACGGAAAGCTGGTCGAGTACGTCGAGTACCCGCGTGAGGCGCACCCCTATCTGGTCGCCACCCAGGCCCACCCGGAGCTCCGCTCCCGCCCGACCCGCCCGCACCCCCTCTTCGCCGGCCTGGTGAAGGCCGCGGTGGAGCGGAAGACGGGGAAGAGGGCGTAGCCCGCCGGGAGTTACGGTTGGCCGGGGTGCGTTCCACGGGGGCGCACCCCGGTCCGTTCGTGTACAGGCGTCGGGAAGGACAGGGCGAGACGATGATCAGCGACACACCGGAGGAGTGGGAGGTCCGCTCCAGCGCGACCCCGTTCACCGGGAACAAGACCTCGGTCCGCACCGACCGGGTGGTGATGCCGGACGGTTCGGTGGTGGGCCGCGACTACCAGGTGCACCCCGGCTCGGTCGCCGTACTCGCCGTGGACGCCCAGGACCGGGTGCTGCTGATCCGCCAGTACCGGCACCCGGTGCGGCAGAAGCTGTGGGAGATCCCCGCCGGGCTGCTGGACGTGCCCGGGGAGAATCCGCTGCACGCCGCCCAGCGCGAACTCTTCGAGGAGTCGCACGTCAAGGCGGACGACTGGCGGGTGCTGACCGATGTGTACACCACCCCCGGCGGCTGCGACGAGGCGGTCCGCATCTTCCTCGCCCGCGACCTCGCCGAGGCGGAGGGCGAACGCTTCGCGGTGGAGGACGAGGAGGCCGACCTGGAGTACGCCCGGGTGCCGTGGCAGGACCTGGTACGCGGTGTGCTGGCGGGCGAGCTGCACAACAACTGCCTGGTGGTCGGCGTGCTTTCGCTGGCCGCGGTCCGGGCGGGCGACGGGGAGGACGCGCTGCGCCCGGCCGACGCGCCTTGGCCGGCCCGGCCGTTCACGCACTGACGGACACCCGGCCGGAGCCACAGCCGTCGGGCTCCGGGACGGTGTGACGATCCGCTGATCCGATCGAGGGAAGCGGCAGTCGCGCTCCCGCCGGATCATCGCAGAGCGTGAACTAGGCTCTGCAGCACGCCTGACCGGAGTCCCGGCGGGCCTGTGCGCGCAGGAGACGGGAGCGTGACCCGTGACGGATCAGGCGGTGGACTTCGACGGCGGCACCACACCCGGTGAGACCGCCCCGCCCGCCCCCGGCAACCCCCGCGGCAGCGAGCCGGCGAACAGTCAATTCCTCGGCAGACACACCGAGTTGAAGGAACTCGCGGCTGACATCGAGCGCACCGGGCTGGACACCCTGGCCGGCCGTGGCCCGGCCCGCCCCCGGGTCCTGCTCATCGCCGGACGCCCCGGCTCCGGCCGCACCGCCCTCGCCGAGGAACTCCTGCGGCAGGTCGCAGAGCGTTACCCCGGCGGTGTGCTCCGCGCCCGCCTCACCGAACCGGACGGCACCCGGGTACCCACCGCGCGCACCGCCCGGGAACTGCTCGACGCGCTCGGGGTGCCCACCCCGCCCGGCACCGCCGAGGACGATCTGACCGCCGCCCTGCGCACCGCCCTCACCGGCCGCCGTACCGCCCTGCTGCTGGACGGTGCCGCCGACGCCGCCCAGGTCGAACCGCTGCTGCCGGACGCCCCCGGCTGCCTCTTCCTCGCCGTCACCGCCGGCCCCCTCACCGGCATCCCCGACGTACGGCCCTGCACCCTCGGCGGGCTCGACACCAAGGCCGCACTGGAACTGCTGGGCCGCCACACCGGCTCGGTCCGCATCACCTGCGATCCGCGGGCCGCGGAGGGCCTGGTCGAGCTGTGCGGGGCGCAGCCCGCGGCGCTGCTGCTGGCCGGCGGCTGGCTCGCCGCCCGCCCCAAGGCCTCCGTCGCCGACCTCGCCAAGCGGCTGCACACCCGGCCCGACGAAGGCCCCGCCCTGGACCGCCTCCTCGACCAGGTCTACGCGGACCTGCCACCCACCGCCGCCCGGATACTGCGACTGCTGTGCCTCGCCCCGGCCGGCCTGACCGACCCGCACACCGCCTCCGCCCTCGCCGGCTGCACCGTCTCCGCCGCCGCCGAGTCCCTGCACGACTTCGCGGGCCGCGGGCTGCTGCGGCCGGCCGCGGGCGAGCCGGTGCAGTACAGGGTGCCGGACTGCCTGGTCCCGTTGCTGCGCCGGTACATGGAGCGCCAGGACCGGCCCGCCGAGATCCAGTTGGCCCGGGCCCGGATGCTGGAACGCACGGTACGGCTGCTCGGCTCCTGCCGTGCCGTCACCGAACCGGCCGGCTCGCCCGCCCGCCGCCGCCTCGCCGGGCTGCCGCGGGCGCTGCGCTTCGAGGACCGCCGCGGCGCCTGCCGCTGGCTGGACTCCCGCCGCCCCGCCCTGCTCGCCGCCGCCCGTACCGCCGTCGCCGAAGGGGATCTGGACACCCTGGCCCGGCGGCTGATCGCCGCCCTGGTGCGGGCCCTCACCGCGCACCACGGCAGCCGCGCCGCCGCCCCCGAGCTGTACGGCCTGCACGAGCTGGTGCTGGACGTGGCCGAGCGGCGGGACCTGCACCGGGAGCGGGCCGCGGCACTGCTCAACCTGGCCGACCTGGACGCGCACAACGGCCGCACCCGGGACGCCCTGGTCCGCTATCGCACCGCCCTGGACGCGGCCCGTACCGCCGGTGACCCGTACGCGACGGGCCGGGCCATGGAGTCCCTGGGCGCCGCACATCAGGAGCTGGGGGACGGGGCGCGGGCGGCGGACTGGTTCGGCCGGGCCCTCACCGAGCGGCTGGCCCGCGGTGAGCACGCGGACGCGGCCCGCCTGTACGGGCGGATCGCCGGGGTGCAGACCTACGCCGGGCGGTACGGGGAGGCGCTGCGCGGCTGGCGTTCGGCGATCGCCGCGTACCGCAGGGCCGGTGAGGTGGCGGGGCAGGCGCGGGCGCTGATCGAGCTGGCCCGGGTCCAGGAGTACGCGGGCCGCCCCGAGGAGTCGCTGCGCACCTGCCAGGAGGCGGTGGACTGGGCGAAGGCCGCGGGTGACGTACGGCTCCAGGCCGCGCTCCAGGTGCGGTTGGCGGACACCCTGGACCGGCTCGGGGACCCGGCCGCCGCCCGGCTCCACCGCGAGGCGGCCGGGCGCATGTTGGGCCGGGAACCGGAGCCCGCCGGGGAGCCGGTGAAGGCGCCGGTGGCGGCGGTCATGAGCTGCGGTGACGCCGTCACCGAGGGGCGCGACAAGGAATCGGAGGGTGAAACTCCACCTTCTGCCTGCGAAACCGGCGGTTCCTCCGCGAAAGATTGAAGCTTTGTAAGGATAGACAGCGGGAACTCCTTCATTAAACTGGCTCTGCCGCGTTCCCCTCCGTGGCGTCTCCCGTAGCGCCCTCGCGTGTTCGGCGAGTCCGTAATGCCCGAATTCCCCTGAGTCAAGGACCGTGATCGACGATGAAGGTCGGCATTCCCAGCGAGGTCAAGAACAACGAGTTCCGGGTGGCCATCACCCCCGCCGGAGTCAACGAACTGGTCCGCCACGGGCATCAGGTCGTCATCGAGCGGAACGCGGGCCTCGGTTCATCGATCACGGACGAGGAGTTCACCGCTGCCGGTGCGCGGATCCTGCCCACCGCCGACGAGGTCTGGGCCGCCGCCGACCTGCTGCTCAAGGTCAAGGAGCCCATCGCCGAGGAGTACCACCGCCTCCGCAAGGACCAGATCCTCTTCACCTACCTGCATCTGGCCGCCTCCAAGGAGTGCACCGACGCGCTCATCCAGTCCCGCACCACCGCCATCGCCTACGAGACGGTCGAACTGCCCGGCCGCGGGCTGCCGTTGCTCGCCCCGATGTCCGAGGTGGCCGGCCGCCTCGCCCCACAGGTCGGCGCCTACCACCTGATGCGCTCAGCCGGCGGCCGGGGTGTGCTGCCCGCCGGGGTGCCCGGGGTCACCCCCGCCAAGGCCGTTGTCATCGGCGGCGGGGTCTCCGGCTGGAACGCCACCCAGATCGCCGTCGGGATGGGCTTCGAGGTGATCCTGCTCGACACCGACATCAACAAGCTGCGCGAGGCCGACCGGATCTTCGGCACCAAGGTCAAGGCGATCATGTCCAACGCCTTCGAGCTGGAGAAGGCCGTACTGGACGCGGACCTCGTCATCGGTGCCGTCCTCATCCCCGGGGCCAAGGCGCCCAAGCTCGTCACCAACGAGATGGTCTCCCGGATGAAGCCCGGAAGTGTCCTTGTCGACATCGCCATCGACCAGGGCGGCTGCTTCGAGGACTCCCGCCCCACCACCCACGCCGAGCCGACCTTCCCGATCCACGAGTCGGTCTTCTACTGCGTCGCCAACATGCCCGGCGGTGTGCCCAACACGTCCACCAACGCGCTGACCAACGCCACGCTGCCCTACATCGTGCAGCTCGCCGACCGCGGCTGGGTGGACGCGCTGCGCGCCGACCCGGCGCTCGCCAAGGGTCTCAACACCCATGACGGCAAGGTCGTCTACCGCGAGGTCGCCGAGGCGCACGATCTGGACCATGTCGAGTTGGCGACTCTGCTCGGCTGACCCGCCGCCCCGGCGGGACGCGACGCCCGCCGCCCCCGGGCGTCAACTCCCGTAGCCCGCCTCACGCATACGGCCGGACCTTGGTGACGAGGTCCGGCCGTACGCGTTCCGGTGTGTGTCGTGCCACTGTGCGAACTGCCCACCCGTGTTCGCTCTCGGCGTGCTCAACTCGCCTCGAACGTAACGGTTCAGCCGATTCGCACACCTCGGAAAGCCTGCGAACGCCCGCTGTGCGCCCTTGACACAGGGGTGTTCGGTTGCCGACACATCGTGCCGGGTCCGGCGGATTGTGTTGCTGCGGACCGGTGACACGCCATAGAGTCGCCAACCGTCGGCATGGTGCCACGCTGACCTATCGATAAATGTTCCTGGTCACGCACAAGGAGGTAAGACGACTTGTGAATGAGTCGACATTTACTCCCGGGAGCGGCTGGCCAGGAGCGTCTGCGACGGACGGGGGCTCCACGGGTCCCGAGGCGGCCGGCTCCGTCGCCGTGTACGACCTCGCAGCCCACCGGAGCCCGCTGACAGCCCCGCCCGGGGCACCGGCAGCACACCAGAGCATGGATGGCCATCACGTGAACGCCATGGCCGGCAACCGAAGTGGCGACAACACCGGCCACTTCGCCGACTACGACGAACTGCCCGAGGGGCACTTCTACGACCCCGACGCCGAGTACGAGCCCGATCCGGAGTACGCGGCCACGCTCGCGCCGGACGCCGCGCGCCAGCGCCGTGAGCGCATCGGCCCCACCGGCCGCCCGCTGCCGTACTTCCCGATCCCCGGCCCGCTCACCGACCACGGCCCGGCGAAGATCATCGCCATGTGCAACCAGAAGGGCGGCGTCGGCAAGACCACGTCGACCATCAACCTGGGTGCCGCGCTCGCCGAGTACGGCCGCCGGGTCCTGCTGGTCGACTTCGACCCGCAGGGCGCGCTCTCGGTCGGCCTCGGTGTGAACCCGATGGAGCTGGACCTCACCGTCTACAACCTGCTCATGGAGCGGGGCATGTCCGCGGACGAGGTGCTGCTGAAGACCGCGGTGCCCAACATGGACCTGCTGCCCAGCAACATCGACCTGTCCGCGGCCGAGGTGCAGCTCGTCTCCGAGGTGGCCCGCGAGTCCACCCTCCAGCGCGCCCTCAAGCCGCTGATGTCCGAGTACGACTACATCGTGATCGACTGCCAGCCCTCGCTCGGCCTGCTCACGGTGAACGCGCTGACCGCCGCGCACAAGGTGATCGTGCCGCTGGAGTGCGAGTTCTTCGCGCTGCGCGGGGTGGCCCTGCTGACCGAGACCATCGAGAAGGTCCAGGAGCGCCTCAACCCGGACCTGGAGCTCGACGGCATCCTCGCCACCATGTACGACTCGCGCACCGTGCACAGCCGCGAGGTCCTGGCCCGGGTGGTCGAGGCCTTTGACGACCACGTCTACCACACGGTCATCGGGCGCACCGTGCGCTTCCCGGAGACCACCGTCGCCGGTGAGCCCATCACCACCTACGCCTCCAACTCCGTCGGTGCCGCCGCCTACCGCCAGCTCGCCAGGGAGGTGCTCGCCCGGTGTCACGCCGTGTGAGTCTGCCCGGGGCCGACGAACTGTTCCGCACCACCGGGGGGACCGCGCTCACGGCGTCCACGCCCAGACGCCAGGCCAACGGCGAGCCGCGGGTACCGGCACCCGCCGGGGAGAGCGACGCGGCCGCGGCCCGGGAGGGCGCCGCGCTCACCGACGCCGAACGCACCGCTACCGCCGCCGAGGCACCGCAGCACGCCGCCGCCCAGCCCGGTACCGAGGGCTCCCGCAGCCGCGAGGGCGAGACGGGCGCCGAGCAGGACGCCGGGGCGAAGGCCGCCGGCGGCAAGGCGCCCGGGGCCAAGGACGCGGCGGCCGGGGCCGGTTCGGCACGTCGCCGCGGCCGCGCGGGCGGCCGGCGCCCCAGCGGGCGGGAGCGGCACGACGAGAAGATCACCGTCTATGTCTCCGCCGAGGAGCTGATGGACCTGGAGCACGCCCGGCTGGTGCTCCGCGGCGAGCACGGCCTCGCGGTGGACCGCGGCCGTATCGTCCGGGAGGCCGTCGCGGTCGTCCTGGCCGACCTGGAGTCCCGTGGCGAGGCGAGCATCCTGGTACGGCGGCTCCGTGGCCGCTGACCCCGGCAGCGGGGGAAGACGGCGGCGACTCGGCCTCGGCCCGGAGGCGCCGCAACCGGTACCGGCGGATCCGCCACCGGCCGACCCACCGCCTGCGGGGCCTTCGCCCGCCCAACCCGCGGCGCCCGAGCCCGAGTTGGCGGCCCCGCCCGCGCCCGTCATCGCGGAGCAGGAACCCGAGCCGTCTGCCGCGGGCGGAGGTGAGGCAGGGGAGGGGGCCGGTGAGGACGGTGTGTTCACCGTGCGGCTGGCGAACTTCGAGGGCCCCTTCGATCTGCTGCTCCAGTTGATCTCCAAGCACAAGCTGGATGTGACCGAGGTCGCCCTCTCCAAGGTCACCGACGAGTTCATGGCCCACATCCGCGCCATGGGGCCCGACTGGGACCTCGACCAGACCACCGAGTTCCTGGTGGTGGCCGCGACCCTGCTGGACCTGAAGGCGGCCCGGCTGCTGCCCGCCGCCGAGATCGAGGACGAGGCCGACCTCGCCCTGTTGGAGGCGCGGGACCTGCTCTTCGCCCGCCTCCTCCAGTACCGCGCGTACAAGCGGATCGCGGACATCTTCAGTGCGCGCATGGACGAGGAGGGCCGCCGGTATCCGCGTACCGTCGGACTGGAGCCGCAGCACGCGGAGTTGCTGCCCGAGGTGGTCATCAGCATCGGGGCCGAGGGCTTCGCGCGGCTCGCGGTGAAGGCGATGCAGCCGAAGCCCGAGCCGCAGGTGTACGTGGACCACATCCACGCCCCGCTGGTCAGCGTCGTGGAGCAGGCCGAGCTGGTGGTGGAGCGGCTGCGCAAGCTCGGGGAGGCGCCGTTCAGCGAGCTGGTCGCGGACGCCGCGGACACCCTCACCGTGGTCGCCCGCTTCCTCGCCCTGCTGGAGCTGTACCGGGAGAAGGCCGTGGCGCTGGAGCAGGACACCGCGCTCGGCGCCCTCACGATCCGCTGGACCGGCGGCGACGGCGACCAACAGCCCACGGTGACCGACGAGTTCGACCGTCCGCCGCCGGTACCCGAAGAGGACGAGGCGGGGGACGAGCGGAAGGTGGAGCGATGAGCGAGGAGAGCGGGCCGCCGGCGGTGGCCGACCTCGATCTGCGGCCGGCCCTGGAGGCCGTGCTGATGGTCGTCGACGAACCCGCCACCGAGGAGCACCTCGCCAAGGTGCTCCAGCGGCCCCGCCGGCAGATCGCCGACGCCCTGCGCGCCCTCGCCGACGAGTACACCGTGCAGGGCCGCGGCTTCGAACTGCGGCCGGTGGCCGGCGGCTGGCGCTACTACACCCGGCCCGCCTACGCGGCCGCCGTCGAGGGCTTCGTCCTGGACGGGCAGCAGGCGCGGCTCACCCAGGCCGCGCTGGAGACCCTGGCCGTCGTCGCGTACCGGCAGCCCGTCAGCCGCTCCCGGGTCTCCGCGGTGCGCGGGGTGAACTGCGACGGCGTGATGCGGACCCTGCTCCAGCGCGGTCTGGTGGAGGAGGCGGGCACGGAACCCGAGACAGGTGCGATCCTGTACCGGACGACGAACCACTTCCTGGAGCGGATGGGCCTGCGCGGCCTGGACGAGCTCCCCGAGCTGGCCCCCTTCCTCCCCGAGGCGGAGGCGATCGAGGCCGACACTCAGGAGGGCGTTCCGTCGTTCGATCCGGACGCTCCGGACACCGATGCACACACCCAGACGGACACGACGACGGAACTTTGATGCGAAGCAGCGGCAGCAGCGGCAGGAACAGCGGACGTGGGAACCACCGGGGCGCCGGCAACTCCCGCGACGACAAGCAGAAGCGGGCCGGCCGGCCCCGCCCCGAGGAGCGCCGCCACGAGGCGGGAGGTTCCGGCGGCGGAGGCGGCAGGTCCGGCGGCGGCAAGCCCGGTGGCGGGGCCTCCGGCGGCGGGCCGTCGGGTGGCGGCGCGTCCGGCGGGCAGAAGGGCCGGGGCGCGGGCGCCCGCGGCGGCGCCAAGGGCGGACCCAAGCAGGGCCAGCAGCAGCGCGGCGGACGCACCGCCCCCGCCCGCTCCCGCGAGTACGAGGCACGCGCCGAGGAGCGCAACCGCGAGCGGTACGCGGGCCGCAAGCAGGTCAGCACCCCCAAGACGTTCCCCGGCGCCGAGCAGGAGGGCGAGCGCCTGCAGAAGGTGCTGGCCAGGGCCGGTTACGGTTCCCGGCGGGCCTGCGAGGAGCTGATCGACCGGGCCAGGGTCGAGGTCAACGGCTCCATCGTGGTCGAGCAGGGCCTGCGGGTGGACCCGGAGAAGGACGAGATCAAGGTCGACGGGCTCACCGTGGCGACCCAGTCGTACCAGTTCTTCTCGCTGAACAAGCCGGCCGGAGTGGTCTCCACCATGGAGGACCCGGAGGGGCGCCAGTGCCTCGGGGACTACGTCACCAACCGGGAGACCCGCCTCTTCCACGTGGGGCGGCTCGACACCGAGACCGAGGGCGTCATCCTCCTCACCAACCACGGCGAGCTGGCCCACCGCCTCACCCACCCCCGCTACGGCGTGCGCAAGACGTACCTCGCCGCGATCCAGGGCCCCATCCCGCGCGACCTGGGCAAGCAGCTCAAGGACGGGATCCAGCTGGAGGACGGGTACGCCCGCGCCGACCACTTCCGGGTCGTCGAGCAGACCGGCAAGAACTACCTGGTCGAGGTCACCCTGCACGAGGGCCGCAAGCACATCGTGCGGCGGATGCTCGCAGAGGCCGGCTTCCCGGTGGACCGGCTGGTGCGCACCGCCTTCGGGCCGATCACCCTCGGCGACCAGAAGTCCGGCTGGCTGCGGCGGCTGTCCAACACCGAGGTCGGCATGTTGATGCAGGAGGTCGAGCTGTAGGGGGTGCCGCGGCGGGCGGCGTCTCGGCAGGCGGGCGCCGGACGTCCGGCCCGCCGCGGCTGGCTAGGCTGGGAGGCGCACAAGGCGGCGGCCCCCGGCGGCCACCGCGGCCGAAGCGGGCAGGGAGCGGTACGTGGCGGTACGGGCGGTACGGGGCGCGGTCCGGTTGGACCGGGACGAGGCCGGTCACATGGGCGAGCGGGTCACCGAGCTGCTCACCGCGATCCTGGACCGCAACGGGCTCACCGCGGACGACCTGATCAGCATCTGGTTCACCGCCACCCCCGATCTGCACAGCGACTTCCCGGCCGCCGCGGCCCGCGGCCTCGGCCTCACCGACGTACCGCTGATCTGCGCCCAGGAACTGTCCGTCGAGGGGGCCATGTCGCGGGTGGTCCGGGTACTCGCCCATGTCGAGTCGGACCGGCCCCGCGGCGACATCGCCCATGTCTACCTGGGCGCGGCCGCCGCCCTTCGCAAGGACATCGCCCAGTGAGAACCGCACTCGTCATCGGCACCGGCCTCATCGGCACCTCCGTCGCCCTCGCCCTGCGCAGCCGCGGCATCACGGTGCACCTGGCCGACCACGACCCCGGCCAGGCCCGTACCGCTGCCGCGCTCGGCGCGGGCACCGACAGCGAGCCCGAGGGGCCGGTCGACCTCGCCGTCATCGCCGTACCGCCCGCGCATGTGGCCGAGGCGCTGGCCGAGGCGATCCGGGGCGGAGTGGCCCGCGGCTATCTCGACGTGGCCAGCGTCAAGGGCGGACCGGCCCGTGCGCTGGCCGAACTGGGCCTGGGCGAGGACGAGTTGAGCTGCTACATCGGCACCCATCCGATGTCGGGCCGGGAGCGGTCCGGGCCGCTCGCCGCCGGGGCCGACCTCTTCGAGGGCCGCCCCTGGGTGCTCACCCCGTCCCGCTCCACCGACACCGAGGTGCTCAACCTCGCCCTGGAGGTCATCGCGTTCTGCCGCGCGGTGCCGGTGGTGATGGACGCCGAGGCGCACGACCGTGCCGTCGCCCTCGTCTCGCACATGCCGCACCTGGTGTCGGGGCTGGTCGCCGCCCGCCTGGAGCACGCCGAGGAGTCCGCGGTACGGCTCTGCGGCCAGGGCATCCGGGATGTGACCCGGATCGCCGCCTCCGACCCGCGGATGTGGGTCGACATCCTCTCCGCCAACCCGGGCCCGGTCGCCGACCTGCTCAGCGAGCTCGCCGCCGACCTCGACGGGACGGTCCGCGCCCTGCGCGCCCTGGAGTCCGCCGACCGGGCCGAGCGCGGCGCGGGCACCGAGGGCGTCCGCGAGATCCTGCGCCGCGGCAACGCCGGCCAGGTCCGCGTCCCCGGCAAGCACGGCGCGGCGCCCGCCGTCTACGAGTCGGTCGCGGTCCTCATCGACGACCAGCCGGGCCAGCTCGCCCGGATCTTCGCCGACGCCGGACAGGCCGGGGTCAACGTCGAGGACGTCCGCATCGAGCACGCCACCGGGCAGCAGGCCGGCCTGGTGCAGCTCATGGTGGAGCCGTCCGCGGTGCCGGTACTGACCGCGGCGCTGCGGGACCGCGGCTGGTCGATCCGGCAGTAGGAGCCCGTGCCGGGCGGGGGAGCGGGAGTTGTCCACAGGGGCGGGAATCGCGGCCCGGCGCGGCCGGTAACCTTGTGCGGGGGCGGGTCGACGCCCACGCCCCGGCGCCCCCGCCACCGCACCAGGAAGGTCACCGTCCCCGTGGACAACGAAGCAACCGCCGCACCGGCCGCCGCGCCCGCCGCCCCCGAGGCCCCGGCTGTGATCGTCGCCATCGACGGCCCCTCCGGCACCGGCAAGTCCAGCACCTCCCGGGCCGTCGCCGCCAAGCTCGGCCTCAGCTATCTGGACACCGGCGCCCAGTACCGCGCCATCACCTGGTGGATGGTGGCCAACGGCGTCGATGTGAGCGACGCGGCCGCGATCGCCGCCGCCGCGGGCAAGCCCGAGATCGTCTCCGGCACCGACCCGGCCGCGCCCGCCATCACCGTCGACGGCACCGATGTGGCGGCCCCGATCCGCACCCAGGAGGTCACCGCCAAGGTGAGCGCGGTCAGCGCGGTGCCCGAGGTGCGGACCAGGATCACCGGGCTCCAGCGGTCCATCGCGGCCGCCGCCGAGCGCGGGATCGTCGTCGAGGGCCGTGACATCGGCACCACGGTGCTGCCCGACGCCGATCTGAAGATCTTCCTCACCGCCTCGCCGGAGGCCCGCGCCGCCCGCCGCAGCGGCGAGCTCCAGGGCGCCGACGTCCACGCCACCCGCGAGGCCCTGGCCAAGCGGGACGCCGCCGACTCCAGCCGCAAGACCTCCCCACTGGCCAAGGCGGGCGACGCCGTCGAGGTGGACACCACCGACCTCACCCTCCAGCAGGTCATAGAGTGCGTCGTCACCCTGGTCGAGGAGAAGCGGGCCGCACGGTGACCGAAGCCCCCTCCGCCCGGCGGGCCGACGTCGGCCGCAGGATCGGCGTGGGCCTGATGTACGGGCTGTGGCGGCCGCGGGTCCTGGGCGCCTGGAAGGTGCCCGCGACCGGCCCCGTCATCCTCGCTGGCAACCACTCGCACAACGTCGACGGCCCGATGCTGATGGGCACCGCGCCCCGGCCGGTGCACTTCCTCGTCAAGCAGGAGGCCTTCGTCGGCCCGCTGGACCCGTTCCTGCGCGGCATAGGCCAACTCCCCGTCGACCGCAGCGGAACCGACCGCTCCGCGGTCACCCGGGCGCTCGCCGTCCTCACGGCGGGCGGCGTCCTCGGCATCTTCCCCGAAGGCACCCGCGGCGAGGGCGACTTCGCCTCCCTGCGGGCCGGCCTGGCCTACTTCGCGCTGCGCAGCGGGGCGCCCATCGTGCCCGTGGCGGTCCTGGGCAGCGCGGAACGGCAGGGCCGCCTGGTCCGGGCGCTGCCGCCGCTGCGCAGCCGGGTCGACGTGGTCTTCGGCGAGCCGTTCCAGGCCGCCGAGCCCGGCGGGCGGCGTACCCGCAAGGCGCTGGACGAGGCCACCGAGGGCATCCAGCGGCGGTTGGCCGCCCACCTGGAAAACGCCAGGCGGCTCACCAGCCGCTGAGCCACACTTGAGCCGCTGCGCGGCACCCGGCCCGGGGCGCGCATCCCGGGCCGCCCCAGCAGTGGACCCCCGGCACCGCGCCGGGCGGCTCCACCGACCACACCGAAGAACGAGGTACGGACTTCATGAACGAGCACACCCAGCCCGGAGCGGACGGCTCCGAGCACGACCACGGCGCACTCGGGGACGCCGAGTACGCCCAGTTCATGGAGCTGGCCGCGGAAGAGGGCTTCGACACGGCGGACGTGGAGGGCGCCATCGAGGAGGCCGGGCACGGCCCGCTCCCGGTGCTCGCCGTCGTCGGCCGCCCCAACGTCGGCAAGTCGACTCTGGTGAACCGCATCATCGGCCGCCGCGAAGCCGTCGTGGAGGACAAGCCGGGCGTCACCCGGGACCGCGTCACCTACGAGGCGGAGTGGTCCGGGCGCCGCTTCAAGGTCGTCGACACCGGCGGCTGGGAGCAGGACGTCCTCGGTATCGACGCCTCCGTCGCCGCCCAGGCCGAGTACGCCATCGAGGCCGCGGACGCGGTGGTCTTCGTGGTGGACTCCACCGTCGGCGCCACCGACACCGACCAGGCCGTGGTCCGGCTGCTGCGCAAGGCCGGCAAGCCCGTGGTGCTCTGCGCCAACAAGGTCGACGGGCCCAGCGGCGAGGCCGACGCCTCCTATCTGTGGTCCCTCGGCCTCGGCGAGCCGCACCCGGTGTCCGCGCTGCACGGCCGCGGCACCGGCGACATGCTCGACGCCGTCCTGGAGGCGCTGCCCGAGGCGCCGCAGGAGACCTTCGGCGCCGCCGGTCTGGGCGGGCCCCGCCGGATCGCCCTGATCGGCCGCCCCAACGTCGGCAAGTCCTCCCTGCTGAACAAGGTCGCCGGGGAGGAGCGGGTGGTCGTCAACGAGATCGCCGGCACCACCCGCGACCCGGTGGACGAGATGATCGAACTCGGCGGCACCACCTGGAAGTTCGTCGACACCGCGGGCATCCGCAAGCGGGTCCACCTCCAGCAGGGCGCCGACTACTACGCCTCGCTGCGGACCGCGGCCGCGGTGGAGAAGGCCGAGGTGGCCGTCGTCCTGCTCGACGCGGCGGACGCCATCAGCGTGCAGGACCAGCGCATCGTCACCATGGCCGTCGAGGCGGGCCGCGCCCTCGTCCTCGCGTACAACAAGTGGGACACCCTGGACGAGGAGCGGCGCTACTACCTGGAGCGGGAGATCGAGACCGAGCTGGGGCAGGTCGCCTGGGCGCCGCGGGTCAATGTCTCGGCCCGTACCGGCCGCCATATGGAGAAGCTGGTCCCGGCGATCGAGACGGCGCTGGCCGGCTGGGAGACGCGGGTGCCGACGGGCAGGCTGAACGCGTTCCTCGGCGAGCTGGTCGCCTCCCATCCGCACCCGGTTCGCGGCGGCAAGCAGCCCCGCATCCTCTTCGGCACCCAGGCCGGCACCCGGCCCCCGCGGTTCGTCCTCTTCGCCTCCGGCTTCATCGAGCACGGCTACCGCCGCTATGTGGAGCGCCGTCTGCGCGAGGAGTTCGGCTTCGAGGGCACCCCGATCCACATCTCGGTCCGCGTCCGCGAGAAGCGCAGCCGCAAGAAGTAGCAGCGGTACGGGAGTTGGCGGGGGGGGGGGGGCCGGGGGGGGGGGGGGGGGGCCCCCCCCCGCGCCGCGCCCGCGGGG
>NZ_JBHVRR010000026.1:37732-90971 GCF_042885635.1 Streptomyces sp. NPDC058045
GTCGGCCCCCGCCCCCATCTGGTGGTGCGGGTGGGGGTCGACCGCCCGCCCCAGTTGGTCGGCGGGTGGGGGTTGGGGGGGGGGGGCCCCCCGGGG
Organism: Streptomyces sp. NPDC058045; assembly: GCF_042885635.1. NCBI lineage: Bacteria > Bacillati > Actinomycetota > Actinomycetes > Kitasatosporales > Streptomycetaceae > Streptomyces > Streptomyces sp. NPDC058045. The sequence continues at coordinate 37,829 of NZ_JBHVRR010000026.1, forward strand.
GGGGGGGGGGGCCCCCCCGCCGCGGCGTCAGCTCTCGGGGTGCGGTGCGCCGGGTGCGTGCGGCAGGGACACCGGGAGCAGTCCGGCCGGTCCGGTCTGCCAGGAGCCCGACTGCCAGGAGCCGGTCTGGTAGGCGGGGCCCAGCTCGGCCGCCGGTCCGGGGACCCGGCGGAAGCGGCCCGCCGCGTCCTCCCCGGCGGGTCCGCCCGCCCCACCGCCCGCGGTCAGCGCGGGCCTGCGGTGGTGCCTGCCGGACCCCGTGCCGAGCGGCACCGCCCCCGCGTAGCCCGTGCCGTACGGCCCGGTCCCGAACCCCGTGAAGACCAGTTCCTCCTCGCCGCTGCGATCACCCGGCAGGGCACGGAAGGACCGGCGGTACTCCGCGTAGAGCGCGTCGTAGATCGGTGTGGCGGAGGAGCTGCCCGGCGGATCCTGCGCGGGACGCATCCCGGGGATCGGAGCGTGCGGGTAGCGGCGGGAGGGGTCGTAGGTCTGCACATAGGTGCAAACGACCCCGGAGCCGGACGGATGCGGCCGAGCCGTGCGTTTTCGCAGGCCGCCGGGGGATACGGGCGGGCATGGAACTCGGGCCGCCACAGGCGGACTTCGGCGCAGGTGGCCCCGAGCGTGGCGAGGCCGCCCGGCGCGCGGTGGCGGCCGGGCGGCCGGTGGGGGCTCGCGGCGGGGGCGGCTCAGGTGCCGGCGAGTGGCATGGTGCAGCCGACCAGGCGTCCGGCGGCGGCCGCCTTGTCCAGCGCGTCCCGCAGCAGGTCCTCCCGGGGCTGGCGGCCGATCGAGCCGACCGGCGCGGCCAGGACCAGTACCTGCTGGAGCTTGGCCGCCGCCTTCCGCCAGTCGTCGGTGACCTGGAGCGGCTGGTGCGCCTGCCACCAGGCCACCGGCGAGCCGCCGCCCGCCCCGGGCTGGAGCACGGCGTGCAACTGGCCGGTGGCGAGCAGTACCGACCAGCCGTGCAGCACCGGCGGCAACTGCCCGACCTCGGTCACCGGCAGGAAGCCCTGCTCGACGAGGAGCGGCAGGAAGGCGTCGCCGGGACCGGTGGTGCCGGGGCGGGCCACCGGCCCGGTCGGCTCCACCACCAGCGCCGGATACAGCTCCCCGTCGATCAGCACCAGGCCGCTGGTGACTCCCAGTACGGCCTGCTCGGGCATGGGGCCGGGCGGTGCGGGGGCGGCCGGGGCGGCGTGGGCGGGGGCCGGGGCCTGCGGGTGGGCCGGGGCGGCCTGCTCGCCGGTGATGGAGCGGACGGCGCCCTGCAACTGCTCCTCGGTGACCTGGACGACCTGCGAGGGCAGGCAGCCGGCGTGGGCGAAGGCGAGGACGGCGGTCTCCTCGCCGATGAACAGGACGGTGCTGGTGCGTTCCTGCTCCGAGTCGCCCGGGGTGCGGCAGGAGGTGCAGTCGTAACTGCCCGGGGCGTTCTCACCGGCGAGCAGCCGGTCTGCCTCTGCGTCTCCGATCTCGGCGCGTACGTCGTCGCTGACGTCGAGCATCCGCGGCACGGGTGGCTCCTCGGGATCTGTCGATGCGGCCGGGCTTGTCCGGCTCGGGCCGGGCGGTTCCCGGCTCATGCAAGGACAACGGGCGAGCCGCGGCCCGGGTCACGCCCACGGCGCCAACTCCTCGCATATGTCGATTCAGCGACAGAAAGCGGTATTGGAGCGTCCGGATGTCGAACTGTCGACAGAGCGCCGTACGACGCCCGTATGAGGCCCGTACAAGGCCCGGACGGGACCCGTACGCCCGCCCATCGCCCCTGGTCGCCGGACCGGCCCGCCACAACCACCGCCCCCTCCCTCGCGCGGCCCCCTGACCCGGTGGCGGGTGCCAACGTCCCGTGCGCCGCCCCGCGCGCCGGTACTCCCGGGCCCGGGCGGTTTGCGCCATGCCCGGTGGCGGCCGACCCTGAAAGCACCGGGCGGTCCGGCCCGGACGTGACAGCCGGCGGGTGAGCCAGATGGATCTCCGGAAGCTGACAGCAGGCAACGGCCGGACGGGCGGCGCCAGTCCGCCCGCACACGGTTCGCGGTCCCACCGCGCACGACGCCCCGTGATGCTGGCCTCCCTGGCGGTGCTGCTCGCGGCACCCGCCGCCACGGCCTTCGGCAGTACCGGTGCCGGCGCGGGGAAAGCTACCGCGGTGCCGGCGTCGTCCGCGGAGCAGCAGATCCGGGAGAACTGGACGAAGTTCTTCGACCCCGGCACCCCGGTCCAGGAGAAGGAGCAGCTTCTGGAGAACGGAACCCAACTGGCCCCGGCCCTCAAGGCGTTCAGCGGTGACAAGCTCGCGCGGCAGCTCTCCGCGCAGGTCAGCCAGGTGTCGCTGTCCTCGCCCACCGAGGCCCAGGTGCGCTACAGCCTGTCCGTCCAGGGCCGCACCGCCCTGCCCGACGCGACCGGTACCGCAGTGAAGCAGAACAACGTGTGGAAGGTGTCCGACAGCACCCTGTGCTCGCTGGTCCAACTGGCCGGCGGCCCCAAGCCCGCCGGCTGCTGACCGCGCACCCAGGCCGTCCACGACGGCAACTCCCTTACCCCCCTGACGAGTTCGGCCGCCCCCGGGTTGCCCGTACCGGCTATCGGATCCGCAACGCTTCCGGCACAAGTCGGTCAGTACGCCCAACCCTCGCAGCGGGCGCCGGGTCTCAACCGGTGGCAGGCGGCCGGCACCGACCAACCGGCCGCACCGATGCGTGAGATGCGGGGCCCCATGCATATTTCCTTCCTCATACACAACGGGTACGGAATCGGAGGGACGATCAAGACCACGTACAACCTGGCCGACATGCTCGCCGAGCAGCACGACGTGGAGATCGTCTCGGTCTTCCGGCACCGCGACACGCCCCAACTGCCGCCCGGGCCCCGGGTCCGCCTGCGCCACCTGGTCGATCTGCGCCGCGACTCCCCGCACTGCGACGCCGACGCCCCGGCGCACCGGCGGCCCTCCCGCGCCTTCCCGCGCGCCGAGAGCCGCTACACCCAGTACAGCGAGCTGACCGACGCCCGGATCGCCGCCCAACTCCGCGAGACCCGGGCCGATGTGGTGGTCGCCACCCGCCCCGGGCTCAATGTCCACCTGGCCCGCGACACCCGCCGCGGCCCGGTCCGCGTCGGCCAGGAGCACCTCACCCTGGACAGCCACTCCCGCCGGCTGCGCGCCCGACTCAGCGCCGCCTACCCGCAGTTGGACGCCCTCACCACCACCACCGAGGCCGACGCCCGCGCCTACCGCTCCCGGATGCGGCTGCCCGGCGTGCGACTTGAGGCCGTCCCCAACCCGGTCCCGGCGCCCGCGGTGCAGCCCGCGGACGGCGCCGGCAAGTGGGTCGTCGCCGCGGGCCGCCTCGCCCCCGTCAAGCGGTACGACCTCCTGATCCGCGCCTTCGACCGGGTACGCGCCGAACGGCCGGACTGGAGGCTGCGGATCTACGGCAGCGGCAAGCAGAAGGAGGCCCTGCGGCAGCTCATCGACTCCCTCGGCCTCTACAACCACGTCTATCTGATGGGCCCCGCGCACCCCATCGAACCGGAGTGGGTCAAGGGCTCCATCGCCGCCGTCACCTCCAGCCTGGAGTCCTTCGGCATGACCATCGTGGAGGCGATGCGCTGCGGCCTGCCCGTGGTCTCCACCGACTGCCCGCACGGGCCCGGCGAGATCATCGCCGACGGGGTCGACGGCCGCCTGGTCGAGGTCGGCAACGCCGAGGCGGTCGCCGCCGGACTCCTGGAACTCATCAACGACGACGCGCTCCGCCACCGGATGGCCGCGGCAGCCCTCCGGGACGCCCGGCGCTTCGACCCGGCGTCCATCGCCGAACGCCACGAGGACCTCTACACCGGGCTCGCCGCCCGCGGCCCCGGCCACCGCCGCGGCTCCCGCCTCCGCGGCTCGCTGCACCAGGGCTACGGGGCCGTACTGGACCGCGCGCACGCCGCGCTTGAGGCCTCACGCAGCGCACTGGGAAAGGGCCCCACCACATGACACCCCCGCTGTTCACCGAACCGCCGCCCGCCTCCGAGGACCGGCCCGGCCAGGACGGTACGGCCGGTGAACCGCCCCGCGCCGACTGCGTGGCCGACTCGGCCGGCGGCCTCACCTTCGACCTGGCCGACCCGGGCACCGGCGGCCCCGCCCATCTGCTGCTGGCCCGCCGCACCAAGGAGGAGCACACCACCGACGAGGTGCGGCTGCCGCTCACCGAGGCGGGGACGGGCCGGCTGCGGGCCGCCCTGCCCAGCAGCGTGCCGCTGGTCGAGGGCCGCTGGGACGCCTATCTGCTGCTGCCCTCGGCCCGCCCGCGGAAGCTGGCGCCCGGCCTCAACGACCTCAGATCACTGGTCGACCGGGTGCCCAGCGCCTGGCGCAGCCATGTCTCGGTGCGCATCCCGTACACCACCGGCAACGGGCGGCTCGCGGTACGCACCTGGCGCCGCAGCCCGCACGCGGAGGCCGGTGAACTCCATGTCACCGGGGGCGGGGTGCGGGTCACCGGCCGGGTGCATCTGGCGGAACTCTCCGCCGGAGCCTGCGCCGAACTCCGCGGACGGCACTCCTCGGCGCCCGTGCTGCGGCTCGAACTCGACGCGGACGGGCCCGAGTTCACCTTCACCGTGCCCTACGAGCAGCTCGCCGCGGCGGCACCGGCGGGGATATGGGATGTGTACCTGAGACCCGCCGGCCCGGACGGCCCCCGCGCCAAGGTGGCCCGCCTGCTGGACGACGTCGCCGACAAGAAGCACATCTTCACCTACCCCGCGACCCCACTGGCGCCCACCACCGGCCCCCGGTCCGCCCAGCCGTACTACACCCTCTCCAACGACCTCTCGATACGCATCGAACCCGCCTAGCCCCCACGCCGGGCGGGAATTTCCGACTCCTCGTCAGCCGCCCGAACCCCGTCCGAAGCGTTCCGGAAATCCCCGTACGGGCTCCGGAGAAGGTGTACCGAAAACGGCCGTGGCAGCGGCTCGGGTAATCGCGGGAAAAGGGGCCGGGATAACGCCGGGAGGCGGCTTCGAGTTCTGCTTTCCGGCGGTGAATCCTTCCATCGGGTGAGCGGGATTCCGCGGACCGGGGTGTCGAGATCCTGTGACAGAAGCGTGACCGGGGAGGTACCGGTCGCCTACGGTGGCCGGTATGGCTCCCATTCCCTTCCCGACGCAGGAACCCGACGACGACCCCGCGAGCTATGTGGGGCTCGCCGCCGCGGAAGCCGAGGAGCGCGCCCGCGGCCGCGGCTGGTCCGCGGTCAGATCCCTGCCCCCCGGCACCATGATCACCATGGAGTACCAGGTGGGCCGGCTGAACTTCGAGGTCGAGGACGGCGCCGTACGCCGCTGCTGGAAGGGCTGACCGCAGGCGCGCGCACCGGACCGCCGACGGCATCAGGGCCCGGCTCCCCCGAGGGAGTCGGGCCCTGATCCTGTCCGGCGCGCCGGTGGGTGGGTACCCGCGCGCCGGTGGCTCAGCCGCCGGTGAGCGGTCTGGCCGGGCTGGCGGTGTGCGGCACCCGGTCCGCGTGCGGCGGGCGTCGGCTGCCGGCCGGGGCGGCCGGGGGACGCTCGGAGCGCGGCGGGTGCGGGGTGGCGGAGTGCAGGGTGGCGCGGGCGGGACGGAGCGGGGTGAGCGGTGCGCGCACCGGCACCTCCGCGCCCGGGTCCTCCGACCGGGAAGCCGCGGCGCTCTCGGCCAACGCCCCTTCGGACAACGGCACTTCGGCCGCCACACCGTCGGGCAGGACCGTTTCGGCGGTCGCACCCCCGGTGAGCGGCGGTACGGTCGCCCGGGGCGTAGTGGCCGCCGGGGTGCGGACCGGGATGCCGACGGGGGCCGGGCCCGCCGCGCGGCGGCGGCGCAGCACCTCGCGCCAGTCCAGGATCCAGGCCTCGGCCCGCGCGATCAGCGGCTCGAACCACGGCAGCGCCAGCAGCACCAGCAGTCCGGCCACCCAGCCGAGCACCACATCGCTGAGCCAGTGCGTGCCCAGGTACACCGTGGTGAGGCCGACGCCCAGCGCGACCACCGCGGAGATCGCGGAGAGGTAGCGGCGCGCCCGCGGAGTGGACGCCAGATAGGCGAGGATGCCCCAGGTGACCACGGCGTTCGCGGTGTGGCCGGAGGGAAATATGTCCCCGCCGCGCCACATCTCGTTCGATCCGATCACCGTGGCGTAGTGCGGACCGAGGCGCCCCATGCCGAGCTTGGCGGCGCCGACCGTGACGTTCAGCAGCAGCAGCGCGGTGCCCAGGGCGAGCAGCGGCCGCAGGCTGTGCTGCCGCCAGGAGCGCCAGCCGAGCCAGGCGGCCACCATCACCGCGGTGGGGCCGCGCTGGCCGAGCACCACGTAGTAGTCGAGGAAGGCGTGGATCGACGGCCACTGCTGGTACGGCCGGAAGAACATGACCTCCCAGTCGAAGCGGACCAGCCAGGAGGTGGTGACGACGGCGTACACGATGGCGAGGTAGAAGGCCAGGCTCGCGCCGAGCAGCACGAGCCGGTGCCGGCTCATGTGGGGCGCGTCCAGGCAGGCCGGCCGTTCCGGCTCACGGTCCAGCCGGGCGAAGACCCGGTCCAGACGGGTGAGGTTTCGTTCGGTACGCACCCAATCGACGTTACAGCGGGTGACCTGCCGTCCCTGCCGAAACCACGTCTTTGTGATGGCGATGTGATGTGGGATCGCTCTCAACTGGCCTTTTAACTCAAGCTTATTCAGGGAGTGCGTGGGCTTTCCCGGCCGTCCGCTGATCATTTGTTCCGGTCATTTATGGGCCGGTCGAATTGAGTTCACCGCAAAGCCGTCCGGTATTCCGCCGGAGCCCCTTCCTCCGCTCCCCGTCACGGCGGCCCCGAACCGCACAGCCAGATCGCCCCGTACACCGCCGAGGCCGCGGCCACCCCGGCGAGCAGCGCCGCCGTCCGGCCGGGCCTGCGGCGGGCGAGGGCCGCGGCGAGCGGCAGCAGCAGCGGGAAGGCGGGCAGCAGCAGCCGCGGCTTGGACCCGAAGTAGCCCGAGGCGCAGAGCGCGAGCACGGTCACGATCCCGCCGTACACCAGCAGCGGCCACGGCTGCCGCTCCCGTACGCACCGCGCGTACAGCCACACCACCCCCGCCACCCCCGCCAGCAACCCCGCCCCGGCGAGGACGGAGGGGAACGACATCAGCCGGGAGCCGATGAAGCGGGCGAAGGCGAGACCGCCGTCGAAGCCGTTGCCCCACTGCCGCTGTACGTCGAGATAGCCGAGGAGGCCGCCGCCGGAGCGCCGCCCCACCCACAGCACATAGCCCGCCGCCCCCAGCGGCGCCAGCAGCGCGCCCACCGCGGGCCGCCACCCGAGCCGCCGGGTACGCACCGCCTCCAGCACCACCGCCACCCACACCGCGGCCACCACCGCACCGCCCACCGGCCGGGTCAGCCCCGCCAGCGCGGCCAGCACCCCCGCGGTCAGCCACCGCCGGGTCAGCACCGCGTACAGCCCCCACGCCGCGAGCGCCGTGAACAGCGACTCGCTGTACGCCATCGACTGCACCACCCCCACCGGCAGCACCGCCCACAGCAGCACCGCGAACCCGGCGGCCCGGCGGCCCGAGTGGAGTTCGGCCACCGCGAAGATCCCCCAGGCCGCCGCCACGGAGGCCGTCCACGCCACCACCAGGCCCACATCCGCGGCCGGCAGCGGCCCGATCCAGGCGCCCAGCCGCTCCAGCCACGGCAGCAGTGGGAAGAACGCCAGGTTGGAGTGGACCGTCCCGTCGGGCAGCCGCACCTGCCAGCCGTAGCCGTGCTCGGCGACGCGGGTGTACCAGAGCGAGTCCCAGCGCGCGGTGAGCAGGGTGTGCCAGTCCTTGCCGTGTGCCGCGGCCCACCCCGCGAGCACCGCCACCCCCAGGGCGCGGACCGCCGCGAAGCCCAGCAGGGCGGGCGCGGCCCGGCGCAGCGCGGCCGCCGGCCGCGGGGGCACGGCGGACGGCGCGCCGCGGGCGGCGGGGGAGTCGCCGGTCGGGAGGGCCCGGAGGCCGGGGTCGGTCACCGGACGATTATCGGCGCCGCCCCTGAGCGGCCCACCCCCACCCCAGTCCCGGAAAAAGTGGTACATGCCACACCGTCCCGTGCAACCGCTGAGAGGTCCGCCACGCACCGCCCCGGATCACTCGCGTACTCTGGCCGCTCACTCGCCTCTCGCCCCCGGAGTGCCGCCCACCCCGGGAGACGTCCCCGAAGCACGGCGACGCACCACCGCCGCACTGCCGCCGACCGGCGTCCGCGGCCCGGAGCGCGAGTGGCCGTCGCCCGATGCCGAGGACCATCAGGGAGGTACGCAGATGTCCGGGACGACCACGGCCGCACCGCGCCGGCCCGCCCGGCGCCGCCGGTACCCCGCCGCCGGTGCCGAGGGCGGCAACCGCTGGCTCGTCCTCCTCGTCCTCTGCGTCAGCCTGCTCCTGGTCGCGGTGGACGCGACGGTGCTGCATGTGGCCGTCCCCGCGGTCAGCGAGGACCTCAAGCCGGGCGCCATGGAGCTGCTCTGGATCGTCGACGCCTACCCGCTAGTGTGCGCCGCGCTGCTGATCCTCTTCGGCACCCTGGGCGACCGGGTCGGCCGCCGCCGCATCCTGCTCCTCGGCTACGCCCTCTTCGGGGTGGCCTCCGCCCTCGCCGCCCTCGCGCCCGACGCGCAGGTGCTGATCGGGGCGCGCGCCCTGCTCGGCGTCGGCGGCGCCATGATCATGCCGGCCACCCTGTCGATCCTGCGGCAGGTCTTCCCGGACCGCCGCGAGCGGGCGCTGGCCATCGGCGTCTGGAGCGCGGTCGCCGCGGTGGGCGCGGCGGTCGGGCCGCTGCTCGGCGGGTTCCTGCTGGAGCACTTCTGGTGGGGCTCGGTCTTCCTGGTCAACATCCCGCTGATGCTGGTCAGCCTGCCGGTGGGCCGCTGGCTGCTGCCCGAGTCGACGGGCCGGCGGGACGGCCCCTGGGACGTGCTGGGCGCGCTGACGGCCGCGGTCGGGCTCTTCGCGCTGGTCTTCGGCGTGAAACGGCTCGGCGCCGCCGAGTCCGTCACCGGCCCCCTCACCCTGGTCCCGCTGCTCGCGGGCGCCGCCCTGCTGGCCGTCTTCGTACGCCGGCAGCGGCGCCGCCGGCATCCGCTGGTCGACCTGCGGCTGTTCGCCCGCCCCGCGTTCAGCACCTCCGTGGGGTGCATCGTGCTGGCGATGCTGGCCCTGGTCGGCCTGGAGCTGATCGCCGCCCAGTACCTCCAACTCGTCCTCGGGCTCAGCCCGCTGGCGACCGGGCTGCGGCTGCTGCCGCTCACCGTCGCCGCGATGGCCGCGGGCCTGGCCGGCTCCCGGATGCTGGACCGCTTCGGGCCGCGCACCATGGTCGGCGCCGGTTTCGCCCTGACCGCCGCCGCCGTACTGCTGCTCACCGCGATGGGCGGCGAGGACGCGCCGGGCCTGATGCTCGGCGCCTTCGTCCTGCTCGGCTTCGGCCTGGAGACCACCCTCTTCGGCGCCTACGAGTCGATGCTGAACGAGGCCCCGCAGGAGCAGGCCGGCGGGGCCGCCGCCATCGGCGAGACCTCGTACCAGCTCGGCGCGGGCATCGGTATAGCGTTCCTGGGCAGCGTGATGAACGCGGCCTACGCGCCGGGCCTCAACTCGGTGCCCGGGGTGCCCGATTGGGCCCGCCGGGACGCGGGTCACTCGCTGGGTGAGGCGTACGCGGTGTCGCATCGGCTCGGCGGCGGGGCGGGCGGCGCGCTGCGGGACGCGGCCCGGACCTCCTTCGTCCATGGGCTGCATGTGACGCTGCTGGTCAGCGCCGGGCTGCTGGTGCTGGGCGCGCTGGCCGCGCTGTGGCTGCCGCGCACCATGGAGTGTCCGGCCGCCGATCCCGCACCGGAACGCGGCACCGTCCCGGCCCCCCGCCCGGCCGCCCCCGCGCCCCGCGCGACCGCCCCCGCACCCCAGTCCGCCGGAGCGGCACCGCAGCCCTGACCGGTGCCGGTGCCGGTGCCGTTGGCCGTCCCAGGCCCGCTGGACGCGCTACCCGGTGCGCCGTACCGTCGTGCGCAGCCAGAAGCCACCGCTGCCAGTCAGCCCGCCCGGGAGGCGCCCCCGTGTCTCAGCCCCGACGGCTCCCCGCCTTCGACCCGCACGACCCCCTCGGCCTGGACGACCTGCTGGAACCCGAGGACCTCGCCGTCCGCGACACCGTCCGCCGCTGGGCCGCCGACCGCGTCCTGCCGCACATCGCCGACTGGTACGAGCGGGGCGAACTCCCCGAAATCCGTGAACTCGCCCTGGAACTCGGCTCCTTGGGAGCCCTCGGTATGTCCCTCACCGGCTATGGCTGCGCCGGTGCGAGCGCCGTCCAGTACGGCCTGGCCTGCCTGGAGCTGGAGGCCGCCGACTCCGGCATCCGCTCCCTGGTCTCCGTCCAGGGCTCCCTCGCCATGTACGCGATCCACCGCTTCGGCTCCGAGGAGCAGAAGCAGGGGTGGCTGCCGCGGATGGCGGCCGGCGAGGTCATCGGCTGCTTCGGCCTCACCGAACCCGACCACGGCTCCGACCCGGCCGGGATGCGCACCCACGCCAAACGCGAGGCGGGCGGCGACTGGGTGCTCAGCGGCCGCAAGACCTGGATCACCAACGGCTCGGTGTCCGGCGTCGCCGTGGTGTGGGCCGGGACGGAGGACGGTATCCGCGGCTTCGTCGTCCCCACCGACAGCCCCGGCTTCGCCGCCCCCGAGATCAAGCACAAGTGGTCCCTGCGCGCCTCCGTCACCAGCGAGTTGGTCCTGGACGAGGTCCGGCTCCCGGCCGACGCGGTACTCCCCGGCGCCACCGGCCTGCGCGGCCCCCTGAGCTGCCTCAGCCACGCCCGCTACGGCATCGTCTGGGGTTCGATGGGCGCCGCCCGCGCCAGCTTCGAGGCGGCCCTGGCGTACGCGGGGGAGCGGGAGCAGTTCGGGCGGCCGATCGGCGGCTTCCAGCTCACCCAGGCCAAGCTCGCCGACATGGCGGTGGAACTGCACAAGGGGATCCTGCTCGCCCACCATCTGGGGCGGCGGATGGACGCCGGCCGGCTGCGCCCGGAACAGGTCAGCTTCGGCAAGCTCAACAATGTGCGCGAGGCGATCGAGATCTGCCGCACCGCCCGCACCGTCCTGGGCGCCAACGGGATCTCGCTGGAGTACCCGGTGATGCGGCACGCGACCAATCTGGAGTCGGTGCTGACCTACGAGGGCACGGTCGAGATGCACCAACTGGTGCTGGGCAAGGCGCTCACCGGCCTGGACGCCTTCCGGTGACCGCGGCCGCGAAGGCCGTGGCACCGGCGGCGGCCGGCGAGCGGCCTCGCCTCAGCTCTGGTTGAAGAAGCCGTCCGAGGGACGGCTCGCCGCGTCCCCGCTCACGATCTTGGTGTGGGCGGGTGTGAGGAGGAAGACGCGGGTGGCGACGCGGTCGATGGAGCCGCGCAGACCGAAGATGAGCCCGGCCGCGAAGTCCACCACGCGCTTGGCGTCGGCGGGTTCCATCGCGGTGAGGTTCATGATGACCGGGACGCCGTCCCGGAACAGTTCACCGATGACGCGGGCGTCCCGGAAGCTGTCCGGGGTGACCGTGCCGATCCGGCGGCCGCGCTCCTCCGCGGAGTCGGAGGCGACCCGCACCCGCGGGTCGGTCGCCCAGGCCTCGGCCGTCCCCGCCCCGGATCCGTCTTCCTCGTATCCGTCGTAGTAACGCTCTTCGTTGTCGTCGACGAGGCCAAGCCAGGCACTCGCCTTGCGCACCGATCCCATGGACGCCTCCTCTCACAGCGGTCTTTCGTGCGATCCGCACCCCTATGGTTGTCCATGATGGGGATGGCGCGCCAAGGGGATAGTCGCCGCGCGGCGTTTTCGTGACGGGACTGCAGCACTCGCCTTCCCCTTGTCGCCCCCGCGGAACCCTGCGGATCCCTTGCTATTCAGGCCCCGTGCGGTACACGGCTGCTGACTGAGAGTGAAATAATATTCTCCACGGCGTACGGGTGACGACCGGGGCGTCCGGGTGAACGCGAGGCGGCGTTACGATGCCCCGCAGGTCGCACGCCGTGCACCGGTTCCGAGCCGGGTGGGGGCGGGTGGCCGGCGGTTGTCGCGGCCCGGTGGAAGTGCCGCGCCACTCACGGGGAGAAGCGCGTGTTCGGAATCGTCCGGCCCTGCCGGCATCAACTCGGTGAGGGCCTCCAAGCCCAGTGGACGGCCCATCTCTGCGGTCTCTGCCTGGCGTTGCGCGGCGACCACGGACAGTTCGCCCGGATCGTCACCAATTACGACGGTCTGCTGGTCTCTGTTCTGACGGAGGCTCAGTCCGGGGCGGACGAGGCCCGCCGCGCCCGCCGTACCGCCGGGCCCTGCCCGCTGCGCGGGATGCGGACCGCGTCCGTCGCCCGCGGTGAGGGCGCCCGGCTGGCCGCCGCCGTCTCCCTGGTGCTGGCCGCGGCCAAGGTGCGCGACCATGTCGCCGACCGGGACGGGCTGCTGGCCCGCCGCCCGGTGGCCGCCGCGGCCCGCCGGGTCGCCGCCAACTGGGGCCGGGCGGGCAGCCGTTCGGGCGCCGCCGTCGGATTCGACACCGCGGTCCTGCTCGACGCGGTGGACCGGCAGCAGAGCGTCGAGGCGCTGGCCGGGCCAGGCACCGATCTGGTGACCGTCACCGAGCCGACCGAGACGGCCACCGCCGCCGCCTTCGCCCACACCGCGGTCCTCGCCGGGCGGCCGGGCAACGCCGCCCCGCTCGCCGAGGCCGGCCGCCTCTTCGGGCGCCTGGCGCATCTGCTGGACGCGGTGGAGGACCGCGAGGCGGACGCGGCCTCCGGCGCCTGGAACCCGCTGACCGCCACCGGTACGTCGTCCACCGAGGCGCGCCGGCTCGCCGATGACGCCGTCCGCGGGATCCGACTCGCCCTGCGGGACGTCGAGTTCACCGACGGACGGCTCGCGCACCGGCTGCTCGTCCATGAGGTGCGGCGCTCCGTGGACCGGGCCTTCGGCGGCGGGGGCTGCTCGCACCTGGGTGCGCAGGGTGCCTTCGGACCGCCCCCGCAGGGCGCCCCCGGCCCCCAGAACGGCGGCCCCCCGCTCAGCGGCCCGCATCTGCCGCCGGGACAGTACGGCGGGAATCCGTACGGGAATCCCTATGGCAATCCGTACGGGACGCCGGTGCAGCCGGGTGGACCCGGGGGGCCGGGTGGGTCCGGGGGTGGCGGGGGCCAGTGGCCGGGCGGGGGGCCGCAGCCTCCGCGGCGGCCGACGGGGCGCGGGCTGCTGGCCGGCTGCGCGATGGCGGTCGGCCTCTGCTGTACCTGCAAGCTGTGCTGCGCCGAGGAGTTCGAGGGTCCCTGGTCGGGCCGTCGCCGCGAGGGCTGGTGCCGGGACTGCTGTGACTGCGACTGCTGCGACGGTTGTGACTGCTGCGACGGCTGCGATTGCTGTGACTGCGGCTGCGACTGCTGACCCCGTACCGGGTGGGACCGGCGGTGGTGCGAGGAGTGTGAGGGGAGTGCGGGCGTGGTGCCCCAGGGGTCGCTCGCGCCGGGCGGAACGCGCTGGTTCGCGGGCTATCCGTAGGGACTGATTCCGGCCATCCCGGGGCGCTGGAAACGCACCCCGGACGGCACCGAGGCACCCCGCACCGCCACCCCGGCGGACGGGCTCCCCCTCGGCGGCGGGCCCCTCACCGGAGGGGCGCGGCCCACCGCTGACGGCGCCCCCGAGTCCGCCGCGGTGCCCACCGGTGCGCTGTGAACGGCGGTGAGCGGTACGGGACTTCGGCCCGGACGGGTGCGCCGGTGCCGCCTGCCGCGGTGTCGCCGCCCACCCGTACCGGGGCGACCGTGCGGTGCCAGGACGCGGCACCCCCGCGGTGCCGCCCGTGCCGTGCCGGTGGTCGACGCGGCGGGCTGGGGCGGGGGGTGGGGCCGGACGGCGAAGCGGCCTTCGTGCGGGCCGGAGGGGAAAGATACGCAGGTGGCGCCGGAGGCGGAGGGTCCGCTTCGGGTGGTCTTCGTGGGCGCCGCCGGTGGCCGCTGCTGCTTCCCGTTCCGCTTTCGCGGCCCGCGGCGCCCGACGCTCAGGGCGCTCCAGAGCGGACGTGGACACGAGCGGCCGCGCCGTCGCCCGCCACCCCGCCCGCCCCTTCCCGCCGCCCGGCCGCATCCTCGAACTCGCCGTGGCGGCAGGGGAGTCGGGGCTCAGGGTGGACTGACCGGGACGGAACCCGGTCGGGCGGGGCGCCGTCCCATCGCGGGCCCCACTTACGCGGCCCCCGACCCGCCGGCCCCGGTGGGCGCGCGACCGACAGCGCGGCCACCGGGGCGGGGCCGCGTGTGCTCCGACGGCCGAAAGACGCCCTTGTGGGCCCTCCCCGGCGACCTGATACTCCGATCCAGCGCTTGTCAGGGGCACGTCGTGTTTGTGCTTCGGCACTCTCGCCTCCGGCTGCGCCTCACGGGCCCCGACCCCACGCGGGCCCCTGATTTCCCCTCGGGAGGGAACGACAGTGAGGATCAAGCGCACCACCCCACGCAGTGGCATCAGCAGACGTGCTCGACTGACCGCTGTGGGCACCGGACTGGTGGCCGCCGCGGCGCTCGCGGTACCCGCCGCGAGTGCCGACTCCGCCCCGGCCTTCAGCGCCGCCCAGCTCAGCCAGGCGCAGAACTCCGTTCTGAAGGCCGACGTGGCCGGCACCGCCTGGGCCGTCGACAAGCAGAACAACAAGGTGCTGGTGACCGTCGACAGCACCGTCTCCAAGGCGGAGATCGCCAAGATCCGGCAGGCGGCCGGCCAGAACGCCGCCGCGATCCAGATCAAGCACGCACCGGGCACCTTCCGCCCGATGCTCTCCGGCGGCGACGCCATCTATGCGACGAGTTGGCGCTGCTCCCTCGGCTTCAATGTGAAGAAGGGGACCGCGTACTACTTCCTGACCGCCGGTCACTGCACCAAGGGCGCCACCACGTGGTCCAACTCCAACCGCACCAAGATCGGGGACACCGCCGGGTCCAGCTTCCCGGGCAACGACTACGGCCTGGTGAAGTACTCCACCACCACCGCCCCGCCCGGCACCGTCGGCAGCCAGGACATCACCAGGGCCGCGACCCCGACCGTCGGCACCACGGTCACCCGCCGCGGTTCCACCACCGGCATCCACAGCGGCCGCGTCACCGCGCTCAACGCGACCGTCAACTACGGCGGCGGTGACGTCGTCTACGGCCTCATCCAGACCACCGTGTGCGCCGAACCGGGTGACTCCGGCGGCCCGCTCTACGGCGGAACGACGGCCTACGGCCTGACCTCCGGCGGCAGCGGCAACTGCACCTCCGGCGGTACGACCTTCTTCCAGCCCGTCACCAAGGCGCTCGCCGCCTACGGCGCCGTCGTCTACTAGACGGACCGCTCCTGGACGGACCGCCCGACGGCAACGGGTCCCCGCACACCTCCGGGTGTGCGGGGACCTCGTCGTTGAGGCACGGGAGTCCGCCTGCACCGGATCGGCACAACTGTGAACGCTTTCCCACGTCAACTCATGTGCGGTATGGGCGATTTCAGGACTGGACTACTCCTCACCCACGGTCGAACAGCTACCTGTCCTCCGGCGTGCGCGAGGGCGGCCGACGTGGTGTGACCACGGTGGGTCAACGGCGTGAAGGCGGCGGAACGCGCTCGTACGACCGACCGGAACCCGGTCTTGTGTGCCCGCCGCGGCGCTGGTGATAGTGGGCGGCACCCAAGGGGCCCGGACACGTTCCCCACCGTGTGCCGGGCCGTGCGACATACGCCTCCGGTGTCCTGGGACTCCCCGTCCCCGGGCGCCGACCCCCCACAGGAGGACGTGAGTTGAAGCACCGACACATATCCGGACGACGTGCCGCGGTGGCAGGTGCGGGCATCGCCGCACTGGTGGTCGCGGGAGCGACCTTCCAGACCGCGAACGCCGCCCCGCGGACCGCCCCCCACACCCTCTCCGCCGCCCAGGCCGGAAAGCTCGCCTCGACCCTGGTCTCCGACCTCGGCAAGAGCGCCGCCGGCAGCTACTACGACGCCGGGAACCGGCAACTCGTCGTCAATGTGCTGGACGAGTCGGCGGCGCGCACCGTCGAATCGGCCGGCGCCCGAGCCCGTGTCGTCGAGCACTCCCTCGCCGAACTGGACAGCGCCCGCGGCACACTCAAACGGCAGGCCACCATCCCGGGCACCTCCTGGGCGGTCGACCCGGCCAGCAACAAGGTCGTCGTCACCGCGGACCGCACGGTCCGGGGCGCCCAGCTGAAGCAGCTCACCAAGGTCGTGCAGGGCCTCGGTGACACCACCCAACTCAAGCACTCCCAGGGCGAGTTCAAACCGCTGATCGCCGGTGGTGACGCCATCTCCGGTGACGGCGGCCGGTGTTCGCTCGGCTTCAACGTGGTCAAGGACGGCGAGCCGTACTTCATCACCGCGGGCCACTGCACCGAGGCCATCTCGACCTGGTCCGACAGCAGCGGCCAGGAGATCGGCCAGAACGCCGACTCCAGCTTCCCGGACAACGACTTCGGCCTGGTCAAGTACACGGCGGAGGTGGACCACCCGAGCGAGGTCGACCTCTACGACGGCAGCACCCAGCAGATCACCCAGGCCGGGGACGCCACCGTCGGCGAGAAGGTGTCCCGCAGCGGCTCCACCACCCAGGTCCACGACGGCACCGTCACCGGCCTGGACGCCACCGTCAACTACGGCAACGGCGACGTCGTCAACGGCCTCATCCAGACCGATGTCTGCGCCGAGCCCGGTGACTCCGGCGGCTCGCTCTTCGACGGCGACACCGCGCTCGGTCTGACCTCCGGCGGCAGCGGCGACTGCTCCTCCGGCGGGGAGACCTTCTTCCAGCCGGTCCCGGAGGCGCTCTCCGCCTTCGGCGCCGAGATCGGCTGAACCGACAGCGGTGCCCCGTCACGGCGGGGCACCCCGAGGGCCGGCCCGTGCGCGACGGGCCGGCCCTCCGGTTCGCGGTGGCGCGGGACTCAGGTGGCCGGCCGGGCCGGTGCCGGGCGGGCGGGGCGGTGGGCGCCGCGCCAGGCCGACATGGCCAGGGTGACCGCGGTACCGAGCACCGCCCAGGCGGAGAGCACCAGCAGCGGTCCGAGCAGCGCGTTCCCCTCGAAGTAGGCGATGGAGCGGGCCGCCCAGGTGCCCGCGCCCGGCGGCAGGGCCGGGCCGATCGCCCGCCAGAACGGCGGCAGCAGCGGCAGCGCCAGCGCCCCGCCCGCGCTCGGATTGCCCGCGATCACGACCAGCAGCACCGCGATCCCGATCCCGATGACGCCGGTGAGCGCCTGAAGGGCCAGCGTCGCGGCGCCCACCGCGAACACCACCAGCGTCCCCAGCCCCCACAGCCCCCAGACACTGCCCGGCAGCGCGCCGAGGATCGGGCCCGCGATGAGGGTGCCGAGCAGTCCGCCGAGGATCGCGTAGACGGCCATGGTGAGCAGCCGCAGGGCGGCGCGCTGCACGGTGCTCGCGCGGGAGGTGCCGGCGCTGACGGCGAGGATCGACGCGCAGAGGTAGCCGCCCACGCACCAGCCGACCACCAGATAGAACGAGGACAGGCCGCTGAAGTCGTGCGCCGAGGCGGGCGCCACGTCCACCACCCGCAGTGACCGCTGCTGGGAGCGTTCGATCTCGGCGCCCAGTGTCTTCAGGGCGGTCGCCAGGGAGTTCCCGCCGCCGGAGGCGACCAGCAGGGTGTCGGCCGGCCGGTCCGGGTCGATGATCAGCGCGCCGTCCAGCTCCCGCTCGATGATCTTGCGCCGGGCCTCCTGGGCGCTGCCGACCGCGCGCGGAGCCAGCGGGTCGTCGCTCAGCCGGTCCAGCTCGGCCACCGCCCGGTCCACCCGCGCCGGTGGGGCGACCACTCCGAACGGCACGTCCTGCGGCTTCGGTTCGTGGAGCGCGCCCACATAGGAGGCGATGAACAGCAACTGGAGGACGAGCACCCCGAGGACCAGCAGCCCGGCCCGCGGGGTGACGGCGCTGCGCAGCTCGGACAGGAAGGTGACGCGCGGCGCGTCGGCGGACTGTGCCATGTCCACCACAGTCCGGCCGGGTCGGCGTCGGTGCAGGTGGGCGGCGGCCGAACGGATGACGGACGGACCGAGGCGGAGTACCTACCGGTTATCGCACGCACATTCGAATGTGGTCTATGGTGGGGGCAGGGGAGGCGAGTGGCTGGAACTGTTCGGATCGGGAGGTGCGTGTGCCGGGGTTCACGCATCTGCACACCGCGTCGGGGTTCTCGCTGAGATACGGCGCCTCCCACCCCGACCGGCTCGCCGAGCGCGCCGCCGAACGCGGGATGGACGCCCTCGCCCTCACCGACCGCAACACCCTCGCCGGCACCGTCCGCTTCGCCAAGGCCTGCGCCCGCGCCGGGGTGCGCCCCCTCTTCGGCGTGGAGCTGGCCGTCGAGGACCCGCCCGCCACCACCCCGGGCACCGTACGGAAAGACCAGGTCAGCGGTGTTCGTCGGGCTCCGGTGCGGGGTGGTGCCTTCCTGGACGAGTCCACCCCGCGGGTCACCTTCCTGGCCCGCTCCGGGGCCCGCGGCTGGGCCGGGCTCTGCCGGATGGTCACCGCCGCCCACGCCGCCCCCGGTGAGGGCGAGCCCCGGCTCACCCGCGACGGGCTGGCCGCCGACGGCCTCACCGTGCTGCTCGGCCCCGACTCCGACGTGGGCCGCGCCCTCGCCGCCGGCCGCCCCGACCGCGCCGCCCACCTCCTCGTACCGTGGCGTGAAACGTACGGTGACGCGCTGCGGCTGGAGACCGTCTGGCACGGGCGGGAGGGCACCGGGCCCGGGTCGCTGCGGCTCGCCGCCCGCACTCTCGGCTTCGCCGCCCAGCAGCACATCACCCCCGTACTGAGCAACGCCGTCCGCTACGCCGACCCGGGCTCGGGGCCGGTCGCCGATGTGCTGGACGCGGCCCGGCGCCTCGTCCCGATCGATCCGCGGGGCCAACTGGACGGCGGTGAGCGCTGGTTGAAGGGCCCGGCGGAGATGCTGGCCGCCGCCGAACACATCGTGGAGGCCGCCGGGTACCGCCGCGACACCGCCCGCCACCTCGTCCACCACACCGAGGCCACCGCCGCCGGCTGCCTGCTCGACCCGGAGGACGATCTGGGCCTGGGCACCGTGCACTTCCCCGAGCCGCACCTGGTCGGCGCCGCCCGCCGCACCGCGCAGCGCACCCTGGCCTCCCGCGCCGCCGCCGGGATGGTGCTCCGCGGCCTCCACCGCCGCCCCGACGCGCACACCTACTGGGAGCGTATGCACCGCGAGCTCGACATCATCGCCCACCACGGCTTCGCCTCCTACTTCCTCACCGTGGCCCAAGTCGTGGACGACGTACGGGAGATGGGGGTGCGGGTGGCGGCGCGCGGCTCCGGGGCCGGCTCCCTCGTCAACCATCTGCTCGGTATCGCGAGCGCCGACCCGGTCGCCCACGGCCTGCTGATGGAGCGCTTCCTGTCCAAGCGGCGGGTGGCGCTGCCGGACATCGACATCGATGTGGAGTCCGCCCGCCGGCTCGACGTCTACCGGGCGGTCATCGACCGGTTCGGCAGCGAGCGGGTGGCCACCGTCGCCATGCCGGAGACCTACCGGGTGCGGCACGCGGTCCGCGATGTGGGCGCCGCACTCGCCATGGAGCCCGCCGACATCGACCGGATCGCCAAGTCCTTCCCGCACATCCGCGCCCGCGACGCCCGCACCGCCCTGCGTGAACTGCCCGAACTCGCCGCCCTGGCAAGGGAGAGGGAGCCCCGCCCGCACTTCTGGGAACTGGTGGAGGCACTGGACGCACTGCCCCGCGGCGTCGCCATGCACCCCTGCGGGGTACTGCTCTCGGACGCCACCCTGCTCGCCCGCACCCCGGTGGTGCCGACCAGCGGCGAGGGCTTCCCCATGTCCCAGTTCGACAAGGACGACGTGGAGGACCTGGGGCTGCTCAAGCTGGATGTGCTCGGGGTGCGGATGCAGTCCGCGATGGCGCACGCGGTGGCCGAGGTGGAGCGGGCCGGCGGGGAGCGGATCGACCTGGCGGCGGTCGCCGAGGCCGGCACCGAGGGGGACGGCGACGCGGAGACGTACCGGCTGATCCGCTCCGCGCAGACGCTGGGCTGCTTCCAGATCGAGTCGCCCGGCCAGCGCGACCTCATCGGGCGGCTCCAACCCGCCACCTTCCACGACCTGGTGGTCGACATCTCGCTCTTCCGCCCCGGGCCGGTCGCCGCCGACATGGTGCGCCCCTTCATCGAGGCCCGGCACGGCCGCGCCCCGGTCTGCTTCCCGCACCCGGACCTGGCGGAACCGCTGCGGGAGACCTACGGAGTGGTCGTCTTCCATGAGCAGATCATCGACATCGTCGACATCATGACCGGCTGCGGCCGCGACGAGGCGGACCGCATCCGCCGCGGGCTGTCCGACCCGGACTCCCAGGGCCGCATCCGGATCTGGTTCGCCCAGCACGCGGCGGCCAAGGGGTACGACGCGGACACCGTCACCCGCACCTGGGAGATCATCGAGGCCTTCGGCTCCTACGGCTTCTGCAAGGCGCACGCCGTCGCCTTCGCCGTGCCCACCTACCAGTCGGCCTGGCTCAAGGCGCACCACCCGGCAGCCTTCTACGCCGGACTGCTCACCCACGACCCCGGGATGTACCCCAAGCGGCTGCTGCTCGCCGACGCCCGCCGCCGAGGCGTGCCGATCCTCCCCCTGGACGTGAACCACTCGGCCACCGACTACCGCGTCGAACCGGCACCCGGCCCGGACCGACCCCAAGTGGCCGCGCTGCGGCTGGCGTTGGGCGACGTGCACGGGATCAGCGAGGCGGAGGCGGAGCGGATCGAGCGGGGGCAGCCGTACTCCTCGCTGCTGGACTTCTGGGAGCGGGCCCGGCCGAGCAGGCCCGTCGCCGCCCGGCTGGCCCAGGTGGGCGCGCTGGACGCGTTCGGCGCCAACCGCCGTGATCTGCAACTCCACCTGGCCGAGCTGCACCGGGGGACGCGCGGCGGGGGCGGAGCCCAACTGCCGCTGGCCGGCGGACGCGGCACCGCCCCCGCCGGGCTGCCGGACCTCGGCGAGACGGAACGGCTCAGCGCCGAACTCGGCGTCCTCGGGATGGACGCCTCCCGCCATCTGATGGCGGACCACACGCGGTTCCTCGCGGAGCTGGGAGTGACCTCCGCACACCGGCTGGGCTCGGTGGAGCACGGCCGTACGGTGCTGGTGGCCGGGGCCAAGGCGGCCACCCAGACCCCGCCGATCCGCTCCGGCCGGCGCGTCATCTTCACCACCCTGGACGACGGCACCGGCCTGGTCGACCTCGCCTTCTTCGACGACGCGCACGCCGCCTGCGCGCACACCGTCTTCCACTCCTGGCTGCTGCTGGTACGCGGCACGGTGCAGCGGCGCGGGCCGCGCAGCCTGAGCGTGGTGGGGGAGGCCGCCTGGAATCTGGCGGACCTCATCGAACTGCGGGAGGCGGGCGGCGTGGCGGCCGTCAACCGCCGCCTGTCCGCACCGAGTTCGGACCAAGGCACCCCGGCGGAGGAGCAGCGCGCCGACCGCAGCATCCGCCTGGACACCGGCTATGAGCTGCACCCCTGGGCGGACCTCCGCCCCGCGGGCGAGGGCACCACCCCGCCCAGAAAGCTCTGGCACCAGAGCCCCGGCAGCGCGGGCTGAGCCGACGGACTCCGGTACGGGTTCCCGCGCGGGCTCCGGCGACGCGCGGGATTTTACCGACGTGTAGCTTCACTCCTCGGCTACCGAGCCGTAACTTAGCCTGGGCCGCGCCCTGTTGTGGACAGGCCGCGCCACGCCCCGCACCGCATCCGAGCCGTACCTCCGACGAACCCAGAGGAGACCGCACGATGCCGCCCTGGAAGCCGGAACACGACCGGCGCGCCGCCCCGCGCCGTCCCGCCCTCCGCAGACTCTCCCGCCTGCGCACCGTGCTCGCGGGTGCCCTGCTCGCCGCCCTCACACTGACCGCCGCGCCCGCCCAGGCCTCCGCCGCCTCCGCCCCGAGCAGCGGCTGGAACAACTGGTCCTGCCGCCCCTCCGCCGCCCACCCCCGCCCCGTCGTCCTGGTGCACGGCACCTTCGGCAACGCCACCGACAACTGGCTCGCGCTCGCGCCCTATCTGGTCCGCCGCGGGTACTGCGTCTACTCCCTGGACTACGGGCAGTTGCCCGGGGTGCCCCTCTTCCACGGCCTCGGTCCCATCGACAAGTCGGCCGGTCAACTCGACACCTATGTGGACCGGGTGCTCGCCGCGACCGGCGCCGGCAAGGCCGACCTGGTCGGCCACTCGCAGGGCGGCATGATGCCCCGCTACTACCTGAAGTTCCTCGGCGGGGCCGCCAAGGTGAACGCCCTGGTCGGGATCGCCCCCGACAACCACGGCACCACCCTCTCCGGGCTCACCGCACTGCTGCCGTACTTCCCCGGCGCCGAGGACCTGCTGAACGCGACCACCCCCGGGCTGGCCGACCAGATCGCCGGATCCGACTTCCTGACCAAGCTCAACCAGGGCGGTGACACGGTGCCCGGGGTGCACTACACCGTGCTGGCCACCCGCTACGACGAGGTCGTCACGCCCTACCGATCGCAGTTCCTCGACGGGCCCGACGTCCACAATGTGCTGCTCCAGGACCTGTGCCCGCTCGACCTGTCCGAGCATGTCACCGTCGGCCTCACCGACCGCATCGCCCACCACGAGGTGGCCAACGCCCTCGACCCGGCGCACGCCACCCCGACCACCTGCGCCTCGATCACCCCCTGAGAGGCGCGGCACCCCGCAGAGACCATCGCCCAACCCCCCACAGGTACGGCCCGCCCCGCACACAGCGGGGCGGGCCGTACCCGTCGTGAAGGGGGCGGATCAGTCGTCGGGCCACCAGAGCCTGCGCACGTCCTGCCGGATCTCGGGGCGCTCCGCGGGCCGTTCCTCGACCTCGTCGCGGGTCCTGCGGCCGCGCTGCTTCACCGAAGCCCGCTGCTCCTGCACTCGGCGCATGACTGCCTCCTAGCGTCCACCGTGCTCCGTGCGTGCTCCGCGCGGGGCGGGGGACCGGTGGGGGGAGATTTCCGCAACGTGCGGCTTTTGTCTGTGGCCTACGTCACGTCAGACCCGGTGTCCCGAATCCTGGACGGTTGATGCCCATCCCCGGGGCCCGCCACTCCTCGCCCGCGATCATTTCCGATCCGTGGACACCGCGGTGAGCCGCGAAAGCCGTGCGGAACCCGCCAGTTCCGCCAGCTCGTCCAGCGCCGCGCCGGCGGCCTCCGGATCCACCTCGGCCGGCCCGCTCGCCGCGAACTCGTCCTCGTCCAGACTCAGTACGGCCGAGCCGTCCCCCGCCGCCCACAGGTCGAGATCGAGGTCCACCGCGGTGAGCACGCCGCCCGGTGAGCCCGGCCGGGCGGGTCACATCGCAGTACCAGCCCTTGAAGACGCCGTCGGCGGGGTGCACCTCCTGCACCGCGTACCAGCGGTGGCGCCAGTAGTGCTCGACGAGGATGTCGCCGGCTCGAAGCGGGCAAAGCCGAAGTCCCGTACGCCCGTCGCCCAGTGGGCGCGCACGGTGACGCGGACACCGTCGTCGGCCGGCAGCCGCGCCGGGTAGGCGATCTCGGTGCGGCCGTGTTTGACCAGGGTCACCTCGATCTCGCGGCCGGGCTCGCGGTCAGCCCAGGGTGCGGACATGGCGTACCTCGGTGGCGCAGACGCGGTAGCCGAGGCGGCGGTTGATCGTCAGCATCGGCTCGTTGCCGGTGTCGTTGCCGGTGAAGGCCTCGGTGCAGCCGGCGGCGCGGGCCCGGTGCAGGGCGGTGGTCTTGGTCAGGGTGGCGAGGCCGCGGCCGCGGTGGGCGCGTGCGGTGCCCGTCATGCCCGTGACATAGCGGCCCCGCCCGTCGGTGAGGGCGGCGCTGAACGCGGCGGGCACCCCGTCCACCACGGCCACCGTGGTCAACTCCCGGTCCAGCAGCGGATGTTCCCAGGTGTCGGCGAGCCACTGCTCGTAGTCGTCCAACTCCGCGTCCACATCGCTCGGTTCGTCGGCGGTGGTCTCCGCGTCCAGGGTGAACAGCGGGCGCGGGTCGGCGGCGAACTCCGCGCCGGTGCGCAGCTCCACACCCGCCGGTACCGGTGCCCGCGGCGGCAGTTCGGCACCCGCCAGATCCAGCCGGAGGAAGTGCGCGGAGCGGCTCGGCCGGTAGCCGCGGCGGGCGGCGAACGCGCGGTACGGCGGCTCGTCCAGGACCCAGGAGTAGAGGGTGGTCGCGCCGAGGCCGGTGAGGCGCTCGGTCGCCGCGTCCAGCAGCGCGCCGCCGGCGCCGCGGCCGCGGCGCGCGGGATGGACGTAGAGGTTGGCGTCGCCGATGCCGGGCTGCGGACTGTCGTACGCGATACGGATGCTGGCCACGCCGACGACCTCGCCGTCGCACTCGGCGACCAGTGGCCGGAAGTGTGCGTCGGGGTGGGCGCGCCGGGAGTCGTGGGCGACGGAGGCGCCGGTGGTGAGCATATAGGGCAGGGCGGCGCGGCGGACCGCGGCGAAGGCCTCGGCGTCGGCGGGGTCGGCGGGCCGCAGATCGCGGACGAGCACAGTCATACGCCGACGCTACGCACGCCGGGCGGCCGACTGCCTCCGATTTTTCCGCGGGTGCGGGAGAATCCCCCCGTGACTGAGCAGATCCGCATCGACCACGACTCCGCGGTGGCCCCCTACGAGCAGCTCCGCGCCCAGCTCTCCGACCAGGCCCGCTCGGGTGCGCTACCGGTGGGCCACAAGCTGCCCACCGTGCGCGGCCTGGCCGAACGCCTCGGCCTCGCGCCCAACACGGTGGCCAAGGCCTACCGGGTGCTGGAGGCGGACGGCGTGGTGGAGACCCGCGGCCGCCACGGCACCTTCGTGGCCGCGGCCGGGGACGCCGCGGAGCGTGAAGCGGCCGCCGCGGCAAAGGAGTTCGCCGAGCGCGCCCACCGCCTCGGGCTGACCCTCGAGGCCGCTCTGGCGGCGGCGGGCGACGCGGTACGCGCGGTCTACGGGACGCGCTAGCTAGCAGCTCCGCGGACCCGGTCCGGCGCCCCGCCTGAAAGGTCCCGGAAGCTCGAACTCCCCCTCGTTCGGGTGCTTTTGGTGGTGGCTCCCGTTTCCTGGCGGCTATGTCGACATAAATTCAGGGCGCTGGTCGACGCGCGTCGACCAGTGTCGGCCAATGACGTGAACAGGGGTGTCCCGAACGGTTGTTGGGCAAGGAATTGACATGCACACTACGCATCAGCCGTGCCGTGTTCCGGGCACGCGACAGCAGTGATTCTGCTCAGGGGAGACTTCATGAGACATTCCCGAACGACCGCGTACGCGGCGACGGTGGCCGCCTCCGCCGCCCTCGCTCTCACCGGGGCGCTGGCCACCTCTGCCTCCGCGCAGGCCGAAGCGACCGGCTATGTGGCGCTGGGTGACTCGTACTCGTCCGGCGTGGGGTCGGGCAGCTACGACGGCACGGACTGCAAGCGCAGCTCGCTCGCCTACCCCCAGCTTTACAAGGCGGCGCACTCGCCCTCGTCGTTCGACTTCAAGGCCTGCTCCGGGGCGATCACCACCGATGTGCTGAACAACCAGGTCGACGCCCTCAATGCCGGCACCGGCCTGGTCAGCATCACCATCGGCGGTAATGACGGCGGCTTCACCGACGTCATGCTGACCTGTGTGCTGCAGTCCGAGAAGACCTGCCTGGACGCCATCTCGAACGCCCGCAGCTTCGTGGAGAACACCCTGCCGGGCCGCCTCGACCAGGTGTACTCGACGATCAGGAGCAAGGCGCCCAACGCCCATGTCGCCGTGCTCGGTTACCCGCGCTTCTACAAGCTCGGCGGCACCTGCTCGGCCGGGCTCTCGGAGACCAAGCGGGCCGCCATCAACGACGCCTCGAACGTCCTGAACGGGGTCATCGCCAAGCGGGCCGCCGACCACGGCTTCTCCTACGGCGACATCCCCGCCGCCTTCACCGGGCACGAGATCTGCTCCAGCGACTCCTGGATGAACAGTCTCAACTGGGGTGCCTTCGGCGACTCCTACCACCCGAAGGCCACCGGGCAGAAGGGCGGCTACCTGCCCGTCCTGGAGGCCAACGACTGAACCGGGCCTGCCAGCGGGAAGAGGGTGGCCCGACGCCGACCGGGCCACCCTTCGAACGGTCCCTGATGCCCCGCCTTGTCCAAGTCGGCCCGGAAACGCGCGAATTGGTAGATGCACCCCCAACAGCCTTGCAGGACAGGTCGATCAGGCCACCGGGATACCTGTGTGTCCCCGGAGAGCGTTAGGGTTAACCTGCCCGGGTCGGGTGGTCTCGTACGGGTGGGGAGTGACATGGAACAGATAACAGTACGCAGCAGGGCCCGCGTCCCTGCGATCACCTGCGGAAGCGGGTCGACCAGCTCGCGTCTCGATCGCCATCTCTCGGTGCTGGGCGGCCCCGTCGTCCCGCAGCGCGAGGCGGCCGAGGCGACGCTGCTGATGCGTGAGTTGACCACACGTGAGGTAGTGCCCGAGCGCAGCAGCGGCCGGGGCGCCCGGATGCGCCGCGTCTCGCTCTTCGCTCCGCTGCGCAAGCTGCGCCGCACGCTCTTCGGCGGCCGCTGACCGGCCGACCCCGCCCGGCGGCGGCCCGGGTCCCCGGACCCGGCCGCCCCGGCTCCACCCGGCCCCCCGGTCCACTCGGACCGCCGGGCCGGACCGCCCGTGAGCCCCGCGAGCCCGTGACGCGACGGCACCTCCCCGGCCGCCCGCACCCGCCCTGCGTCACACCGCTCGCGTTCTGCTCACAGCAGGGCGAACTGCCCCTCCGGGCCCTCCTCGTGGTGGTCCAGTACCGAAGCCGGGCGGCGGGCCGACGCCGGTACCGGCAGGACCCCCGCCCGCCGCAGCTCCCGCGCACCCAGCCGGCCCGCCGGATCTGAGGCCAGCTCCTCGGCCAACTCCCGCCTAGCGGGGTCGAGTTCGGCCAGCAGCGCCAGTACCGTGATCAGTTCCAGCAGCTCCGAGGTGCGGGTCTGCGGCCAGGTGGCCGGGCCCAGCGCCGCGAGCCCGCCCTCGGCGGACGCCGATCCGGTGCGCCGGGCGAACCACAGCTCCAGCACCCGCACCCCGCTCACCCGGAAGTCCCAGGCCCCCGCTGGCACCGGCGCGATCCGGCCGCCGTCCACCAGCAGCGCCTCCTCCGCCCGGTCGTAGGCCAGCTCCGCGGGGCGCGGCGGCAGCGGCGCACGGACGTACGGGCGGCGCCCGCCGGGCAGTCTGGGGCGCTCCCCGCCGCGTACCAGCAGCCGCAGCATCGAACGGCCCAACTCGGTGCCCCGGGACCAGAGTTCGGGCCGCCGGGTGAGCGGTACCACGGTGCCGCCGCGGCCCTCCGCCGAGGCCGTCGCCAGTACCCAGGCCGGCACCTCCGCGGCGGCCGGACGGGTACCGAGGACCTCGTCCAGCAGTGGCAGCAGGCCCGGGGCGAGATTCGGCTCCCGGCCGCCGGGGCGCCGGTACAGCGGGCGGATCCGGCCCGGCCGCCCGGCGGGGGAGTGGCCGTCCGGCAGCAGTCTGGTGGCCAGTACCGGCGGGCCGTCCGCGGCGTTCGGCACCCGGCCCTGCTCCACCAGGAAGACCTGCGCCGCGTCCGCCACCCGCCACAGCTCGGGGCGGGCCTGGTCGATCAGCCGGTGGTCGGGTATCAGCCACTGCTCGTCGAAGGGCCCGTGCAGGATCCGCACCGGTTCGGGGCAGGGGCCGGACTCGCGGGAGAGGCGGCCGGTGCCGGTGGGGCGGCCCGGCAGGTGCGGCACCGCCGTCTCCGGATCGCGCCGGCCGGTGCTGCCGAACAGCTTGGCCCGCTCGGCCGCCCCGGCCCGCAGCAGCGCGTCCCAACGGGCTTTCAGCGAGGCCGCGTCGGGCGCCATCGGCCAGGCCCGCCCCAGACGCAGCGGTGCGACGGACCACGGCAGGAGATCCGCGAGCGGCGGCGCGTCGTCGTGCATCACGCCCGGCATCGTACGACGCGGCCTGAGCCGCCGGGGGAGAGCCGGGTTCAGTGGGCGTCGAGGGTGACGGTGAAGGAGAAGCGGTCGCCGCGGTAGTGGATGACGGCGACGTCCAGTACCCGGCCGTCCTCGTCGTAGGTGATGCCGGTGTAGTGCAGGATCGGGCTGAGCAGGGGCACTTCGAGCAGGGCGGCGGTCTCCGGGTCGGCCAGCCGGGCCTGGACGCTGTCGGTGATCCGGCTGATGCGCATCCCCACCACGTCCCGCAGCACCTTCGTCATCGGCCAGCGGGCCAGATCCGCCGGGTCGAGGCGGGCCGCCGCCTCCGAACGGACGTAGTTGCGGGCGTGGTTGGTGGGCTCGCCGGTCTTCTCGTCGCAGCGCAGCCGGTGGAAGACGGCCACCTCGCGGGCGTCCGGGAAGTGCTCGGCGAACTCGGGCGGCACCGGGCCCGCCGAGTGCTCCAGCAGCCGTACCGACATCCCGGACTGCTGCGCCACGATCGCGTCCACCGAGCCCAACAGCCGTACCGGCGCGCCGCGTTGGGCACTGGGCTCGATGAAGGTGCCGCGGCGCCGGTGGCGGGAGATCAGCCCCTCGTCCTCCAGCTCCTTCAGCGCCTGCCGCATGGTGAGCACGCTCACCCCGTAGTGCTCGGCGAGCTGCTCCTCGGTGGGCAGCCGCAGCGGGGCGTCCGGGCCGCGGCCCAGTATCGAGGCGCGCAGCGACTGCGAGACCTGGTACCAGAGCGGCAGCTTCCGGTTCAGCACGATGGAGTCCGGGGCGAAGGCGGTCACGTCGTCTCCGATCGACTCCCTCTGCGGGCACGGGAGTTGTGTTCAGGCGTGCGGGAAGTGGCGTTGCAGACCCTGCCATACGTCGTCGTAGCGGGGCTGGAGATGGCCGGCGCCCGCGGCCTGGGCCGTGGCCGTCACCGGCCACCGTGTCTCGAACATGAACGCCAGCCCGTCGTCCACCTTCTGCGGCCGCAGCTCGGCCGCGGAGGCCCGCTCGAAGGTGTCCCGGTCCGGGCCGTGCGCCGACATCATGTTGTGCAGCGAGCCGCCACCGGGCACGAAGCCGCCCTTCCCGGCGGACTTCGCGTCGTAGGCGCCCTCGATCAGGCCCATGTACTCGCTCATCACATTGCGGTGGAAGTACGGCGGGCGGAAGGTGTCCTCGCCGACCAGCCAGCGCGGCGCGAACACCACGAAGTCCACCCCGGCGAGCCCCGGGGTGTCCGAGGGCGAGGTGAGCACCGTGAAGATCGACGGGTCCGGGTGGTCGTAGCTGATGCTGCCCAGCACATTGAAACTGCGCAGGTCGTAGACGTACGGCAGATGGTTGCCGTGCCAGGCGACGACGTCCAGCGGGGAGTGGTCGTAGCGCGCCGACCAGAGGTTGCCGCAGAACTTGCTGACCACCTCGACGGGGCGCTCCACGTCCTCGTAGGCGGCGACGGGGGCGCGGAAGTCCCGTGCGCTGGCAAGGCCGTTGGCGCCGATCGGGCCGAGGTCGGGGAGCTGGAAGGGGCGGCCGTAGTTCTCGCAGACATAGCCGCGGGCGCCGGCCGGGCCGTCCTCGCCCGGGGTGCCGGTCGGGTCCACCCGGAAGCGCACCCCGCGCGGGATCAGCAGCACCTCGCCGGGGTGCGCCGCCAGCCGCCCGAACTCGGTGTGCACCAGCAGCCCGCCACGCTCCGGGACGATCAGCAGCTCGCCGTCCGCATCGCTGAACACCCGTTCCCGCATGGGGGAGTCGGCGTGGTAGAGGTGCACGGCCATCCCGGTGCGCTGGGTGGCGTCGCCGTTGCCGCCCAGGGTCCACAGGCCGGCCAGGAAGTCGGTGCCGGGGGCCGGTTCGGGCAGCGGGTCCCAGCGCAGCCGGTTGGGGTCGGGGACGGATTCGGTGAAGGGGGCCGAGCGCAGACCGCCGTTGCCGACGCGGACGAACGGGGGGTGCGCGGCCGAGGGGCGGATGCGGTAGAGCCAGGAGCGGCGGTTGTGGGCGCGCGGCTCGGTGAAGGCGCTGCCGCTCAACTGCTCGGCGTAGAGCCCCAGGGGGGCGCGCTGCGGGGAGTTCCGCCCGTGCGGCAGGGCGCCGGGAACGGCCTCCGAGCTGTGTTCGTTCCCGAAGCCGGAGAGATAGGTCAGGCTCCCGGCGGTCCTCGCGGTCGTGTCCGTGGCGTCCCCGTGCATCGTCGCTCCCTCGCAACTGATTCCTATGGTCGAGCATAGGAATCAGTGGTGAGGTGTGCAAGGGGACCGGACGGGGGTGGTGGCCTAGGCTCCGGACCAGCCGCGCGGCCCCCTTGCCGCGTGCAGTGTGTCCTGCGCCGTGTCCCGCGCAGACCCGTCGGAAGGAGGCCAGGCGTCCGTGCACCGACCCACCCCGCAGCCCGGTGCCCCCGGCACCGCCGCCCCGTCGCCCGCCCTGCGCCGCGCCCCCGTGCAGCGCCGCAGCGCGGAACGCCTCAGCCGCATCCTCGACGCCTGCGCCGCTCTGCTGGACGAGGTCGGCTACGAGGGCCTCAGCACCCGCGCCGTCGCCGGCCGGGCCGGGGTCCCGATCGGCTCCGTCTACCGCTTCTTCGGCAACAAGCGCGCCATGACCGACGCGCTCGCCGCCCGCAACCTGGACCGCTTCGCCGAGCACGTCGGCGGCCGCCTCACCGCCCTCGACCGGGGCGACTGGCGGGCCGCGATGGACGCCGTACTGGACGAGTACCTGGAGATGAAGCGCACCGCCCCCGGCTTCACCCTGATCGACTTCGGCAACCAGACCCCGGTCGGAGACCCGGCGCCCGAGCCCAACCGCCGGGTCGCGGACCGGGTCGCCGCCCTGCTCGCCGGGCACCTCGGCCGGGAACCGGACGAAGCCCTGCGCCGCACCTGCCTGGTCGCCGTGGAGTCCGCCGACGCGGTACTCCACCTCGCCTTCCGCGCCGACCCGGCGGGCGACCCGGCGATCATCCGCGAGACCCGGATCCTGCTCCACGCCTACCTGGCCCGCAGCCTCGACGACTGACCCGCGCCCACCCCGTGCGACCGCGTCGGCGTGGTCAGGACGCGCGGGTCTCGCGGTAGTGGCCCCACAGGGACCAGGCCCACACCAGGGCCGCGGGCGGCAGCAACCAGGTGGTGAAGGAGCCCGGATCGGGATCGCCGGCGACGTCCCACAGGAGGGCGACCACCAAGAGCGCGAAGAGCAGCCCGGACAGCAGCTTCCGGCGCGCGGCCCGGCGCGGTGCGGCGGGCCCGCCGGCCAGCCGCTGCGCGTACTCCCGCGGGCGCCCGAACTCTTCACCGGCCGCGCCACCGGAGGCCGCCAGATGTTCCCGGGCCTCCTCGACATGACCCCGCGCCGTCGCCGGGGGCATCCCGTACGCGCCCCGCAGTACGCCGTCGAGCCGGCCCAACCACGCCTCGTTGCCGCCCCGTTGTGCCTCCGGACCGTCCTCCGGTGCCGCCTGCGGGCCGATGAACCAGCGGCTCACCCGTTCCTCCGGCAGCAGCAGAGCGATCACGGCGGGCAGTGCGGAGAGGACCACCACGACGGGCGCCGGCACGGAGAACAGCGGCCCCTCCGGGAGCGAGCCGATGGTCAGGCCGATGACCGCCACCGTCACGACACCAGCGGCACACACCGTCCACCAGCCGCGGGTGCGCCCCGCGGTCCGCAGCGCCAGCGCGACCGTGGTCAGCAGCGCCACCATGCCGATCAGAACGGTCGCGGCGAGCGCCCGCCAGTCGACCGCGAACTCCGAACCGCCGCGGACCCAGCCGGTCACCGACAGCATCACCCCGATCGCGCCGAGGACGAGCAGCCCCCCGATGAAACCCTCGCCGGGCGTGGTGCCGTCGATGCCGCGGCAGCTCCGGTGCGCCTCGTCGATCCGTTCGGCGGCCACCTGGGCGGCGAAGTCGTCGGCGTCACCGAAGAGTTCGTGCGCCGGGGCGCCGGAGTCGGTGACGGCCTCGTACACCTCGTCGAGCACCTGGTCGGCCAGGCCCTCGGGAGGGTCGTGCCGCATGACCAGGCGGAGTCGGAACCTGCCCGCCCACAGCTTGTCCTCCTCCCGGTGCCAGGTCCGCCCGGTCGCCACCCCGCCCTTCGACCGTCCGAAACCGTCCTGCCCGCGCCGCTGCTGCCGTGATGTCATCTTCGGTCCTGTCCTCGTCACGTCGTCCATCGGTGTCGTTCATCGGTGTCGTCCATCGGTACGAATGCCCTGCCGAGCGGTGCGGCCGGGGCCGGGGGCGGGGTCATGGGCGGCCCGGATCGGACTGCGGTGCGTCGGACAGCAGGCGGGCGACGGATTCCCCGAAGCTCTCCCAGGCCGACCACTCCGCGTCCAGGCGCTTCCGGCCGGCCGGTGTGATGCGGTAGCACTTGCGTCCCGGACCGCCTTCGCCCGCACGCCAGTTGACCTCCACCGCGCCCTCCTCGGCGAGCCGGTTCAGCGCCGGGTACAGCGTCGCCGGCTTGACGGACTCCAGCCCCGCCGCGGTCAGCCGCTGAAGCAGCGCGTAGCCGTAGCTCTCCTCGTGCCGCAGTGCGCCGAGCAGGCAGAGCGGGAGCACGGCCCGCGCCCACACCCCCTTGCTGTCCGTCGCCATCCTCCGACCGTCCCTTCGCCCGGGTCCCGCTGCCCGACTGTTCGGGCGTTGGCGACTATTCTGAATCTCAGACTAGTGGAGTTGTCAAGAATCCCTGCCCGCGGAACGCTGCCGGCAAAGGGGGCGAGGGGGCCGGTAGTACTCAGGTCCGCGCGCGGCGCGAGGTGAGTACCGGTACGGATGGGAGGGGGCGCGGGGTGCGGCCAGGCTGGCGGTATGAGTGAGACACCCGTCAAGCAGCAGACCACCATGGCCTACCACGGGCAGGCCGTCGCCTCCTTCGCGGTGGCACTCGCCGCCACCACCATCGGCATCCTCAAGCTCCAGACCGACGCCTGGGTGCGCGCCTTCCTCGGGATCGCCGTCCTCTACCTGGTCACCTCCGCCTTCACCCTGGCCAAGGTGGTCCGGGACCGGCAGGAGGCGGGGCGGCTCGTCAGCCGCGTCGACCAGGCCCGGGTGGACCGACTCCTCGCAGCGCACGACCCGTTCGAGCCGTCCTGAACACCGTCCCGCCCCCGCCCGAACGGAGGCTAAGCGGCCGCTCAGGTTTCGGGTAGGGTGAAGGACCTGCCGTAGGAAGGGGCGCAGCCATGGGTGTGGCGGAGGAAGAGGCCGGCGCCGGAGACCTGTCCTGGAGCGAGGTCACCCCGGACGCGGCGAGGCGGCTGCTGCTCGCCGCCGTCGAGGCCTTCGCCGAACGCGGCTACCACGCCACCACCACCCGGGACATCGCCGGCCGCGCCGGGATGAGCCCCGCCGCCCTCTATATCCACTTCAAGACCAAGGAAGAGCTGCTCCACCGCATCAGCCGGATCGGCCATGAGAAGGCGCTGCACGTCCTGCTGGAATCGGCCGGCGGTACGGGCGCCCCGGCCGAGCGGCTGGCCACCGCGGTGCGCTGCTTCGTCCGCTGGCACGCCGACCAGCACACCACCGCCCGTGTGGTCCAGTACGAGCTGGACGCCCTGGGTGAGCAGGCACGCGCCGAGATCGTGGCGCTGCGCCGCAGGTCGGAGGGTGTGGTCCGGGAGATCATCGAGGACGGGGTGCGCGCCGGGGACTTCGATGTGCCGGACGTACCCGGCACCACCCTGGCGGTGCTCTCCCTCTGCGTCGACGTGGCCCGCTGGTTCAACGGGGCCGGCCCCCGCACCCCCGACGAGGTCGGCGCCCTCTATGCCGACCTGGTCCTCCGCATGGTGGGCGCCCGCGAGGCCTAGCCGGCGTCCGGGACGTCCAGCCGGTACCAGGTGTTCCCCGCCAGCAGATGGAAACCGTCGCCCTGGCCGAACGCCTGTGTCCCTGCGGGCAGTTGGCCCCGTCGGGCAGGACCAGGCGGTAGCGGGCGAGCGTCCGGCAGCGGCCGTCGTCCAGGGTGCCGAGGGTGAGCAGGCCGTGTTCGGGGCCGCCGCCCAGCAGCGCGGTCCGGGTGCCGACCACGGCCAGGGCCATCGCCTCGGTGGTGTTGGCCTAGGCGGTCACCGTGCCCTGGTGGACGCGGATCAGCGGGAGCCGTCGCGGGGCGGGGTGGGTGGTCCAGAGGGTGTCGCCGGTGAGGGTGAGCGGGCCGCACTCCGACGGTTCCGGACCTTCGCGGCCGCCCCAGCCGAGGTTCCCGTAGACCCCTTCGTCGAAGTAGCCGGCCCACACCTGGCCGAAGTGGTGGTCCGCAGGCGGCCGATGCCGTCGCCGAGGGTGGCTCGGCGGTCGGGCGGCCCTCCGCGTCGTAGACGACCGCGTTCCGCTCCGGGCCGTTCTCCCGCATGGGCACCGGGCGCCCACCACCAGCGTCCGGCCGCCGGGCAGCGGTTGGACGAGGGGGTGGGCGGAGCGGAGCCCGTCGAGTGCGGTGCAGGTGGTGTGCGGCCGGGGGTGTGGGTGGTGACCGGGTGGGGCGGACGGGACTGCGGGAAGCGGGCACCGCCGGGCCCGGTGGCCATTGCCGAGAGCGCGGGCAGCGCCTGTACGGCCGCCCGGACCGCGTCCTCGGCCTGCCGCTGCCCGCCGCCTATCGGGTGCCGGTTCAGAAGTAGAGCCGGGAGACCGCGTCCGCGACGCAGACCGGCAGGTCGCCGCCCTCCCGCTCCAGGAAGACCCTGAGCGTGAACTGCACCGCGTCCGTCACATCGGTCACCGCGGTGATCACCCCGGTGGCCCGCAGTCGGGAGCCGACGGGCACGGGAGAGGGGTAACGCACCTTGTTGCTGCCGTAGTTGACGCCCATTGTGGAGCCTTCGATCCGCAGCAGTTGCGGGGTGAGGGCGGGCAGCAGGGACAGGGTGAGATAGCCGTGCGCGATGGTGGTGCCGTACGGGCCGTCCTTGGCGCGTTCGGGGTCGACATGGATCCACTGGTGGTCGCCGGTGGCTTCCGCGAACAGGTCGATACGCCGCTGGTCGATCTCCAGCCAGTCGCTCGGGCCCAGTCGATCGCCGATCGCGGCGCGCAGCTCGTCTGCGGAAGTGAAGATCCTCGGCTCAGCCATCTGACGCTTGCCCTCTCGTTCCATGTCCAGTCCGTGCGGGTACCGCACCGCGCGCCCGTCCGAGCGCCTGCTGAGCATGGAGTGAGGTGCCGAAACCTGTCAACGACCTTTGGTTATGGTCTCACGGCAGGTGGCTGGTGGTGGTCGGTGAGGGGGAGTTCGAGGGGTGGGGGTCGGTCGCGGAGGTCGTCAGGCGGAGACCGGGAGGCGGGCGCGGTGGGCCCGGCTCACGGCGGCGTCGGTGAGCACCGGACGCGGGACCACGATGCCGCAGGCCCGGCAGACCGGACCCGAGGAGGGGCGGCGGGCCAGGCCCTGCTCCCAGACCAGCCGGGTGTCCCGGCAGACGGGGCAGTCCTCGCCGGGCGCCCGCTCCAGCGCGGCGATCAGCCGCCGCAGTACCTCGGCCAGTGGCTGGTCCGGGTGGAGTCGGGGGTCGTCGCACCAGGCGACGCCGAAGCCGCCCCAGGTCAGCCGGTGCCAGTCGTCCACACTGCCGGGCCGCCGCAGCCCGTGGTACTTCTCCCGCCGGCGGCGCTCGGCGAACTCGGCCTCGTAGGCGAGCCAGACGGCCCGTGCCTCCTCCAACTCCTCCAGGGCGGCGATCAGCCGGGCCGGGTCGGGGGCGCGGTCCTCCGGGTCGAAGCCCGCCCGGCCGCACAGATGGTCCCAGGTGGCGCGGTGCCCGTAGGGGGCGAACCGCTCCAGGCACTTGCGCAGCGAGTAGCGCCGCAGCGCCAGATCGCATCTCGGATCGCGCACCTGTCTTGCGAGACTCCGGAATCCGGCCATCGCTCTGCACCTCCGTCACACGTGCTGCCGTACGCCGGCCTCGTCGTACGGACGTCACTCGTCAGACGTACGGGAAGGCCGATCGGATCCCGGGTGGGGTGCTTCGGCGTGGAAAACCCGGGTCAAAAAAACGTGACGCTTGTTCATCTTCACGGCGGAGCATACCGGCGGTAACCTCCGGCACACCATCGTCGGGAGGAGCAGGAATGCGACGCCGCACCCCACCTACCGAGACCGGCCCCCGCCGTCTCGGCAGGGCCCGCAGAGCCGCCGCCAGACTCGCCGCCACCGCCGTACTCGCCCTCACCGCGGGCCTGTTGGCGCCCACCGCCGGTGCGACGGCGACCGGTGGGCAGGCTCGGGCGGCGGCGGACGGGGACCTGTGTGCCGGGCAGTGTTCGGACATCCTGCCGCCGGGCACCAACGGCAACGCCACCCTGGCCGAGATCCT
Source organism: Streptomyces sp. NPDC058045 (assembly GCF_042885635.1). Lineage (NCBI taxonomy): Bacteria > Bacillati > Actinomycetota > Actinomycetes > Kitasatosporales > Streptomycetaceae > Streptomyces > Streptomyces sp. NPDC058045. Next base: position 74,329 of record NZ_JBHVRR010000026.1, read on the forward strand.
GGCCCACCGCCTCTTCGGCAGCCAACCGGGCCACGCGGACGACATGCTCGGCCCCTACGACGCGCTCTCCGCCGGCTCCGCCTCGCTCACCGACGACAAGCTGACCGAGTTCTTCAACGACTCCTCGTTCGGCGTCCCCGCCGGCCAGATCGCCTCCGTCAGCAAGCCCCGCGAGGACGTCACCATCACCCGCGACAAGCGGTTCGGCGTGCCGCACATCAAGGGCTCCACCCGCTACGGCGCGGAGTTCGGCGCCGGTTACGCGGCGGGGCAGGACCGGCTCTGGCTGATCGACCTCTTCCGGCACATCGGCCGCGGCGAGCTGACGTCCTTCGCCGGCGGCGCCTACGCCAACCAGGGCCTGGAGCAGGAGTTCTGGCCGCAGGCCCCGTACACCGAGCAGGACCTCCAGCGGCAGGTCGACTACCTGAAGAGCAGGACCGGGGAGCGCGGGGCGCAGGCCATGAAGGACGCCCAGGCCTATGTCGACGGCCTCAACTCCTATGCGAAGAAGTCGAAGGACGGCCGCTACTTCCCCGGCGAGTACGACCTCACCGGCAAGATCGACCCGATCACCAACGTCGGCGAGATCGAGCCGTTCAAGGTGACCGACCTGATCGCGCTGGCCTCCGTGGTCGGCGGCCTCTTCGGCAACGGCGGCGGCGGAGAGGTCTCCTCGGCCGTCTCCCTGCTCAAGGCCCAGCAGAAGTACGGCGTGCGGCGGGGCACCGAGGTCTGGGAGTCGTTCCGCCAGCGCGACGACCCGGAGGCCGTCCTCACCCTGCACGACGGCCAGTCCTTCCCGTACGCGGAGAAGCCCGCCCGCGCCGAGGGGATGGCGCTGCCCGACGACGGCTCGGTCGAGGCGGAGCAGCTTGTCTACGACCGCACAGGCTCCGCGCGGCAGGGGCAGCAGACGAAGAAGGACCCGGTCAAGGCGCCGAAGCGGCTCAAGCCGCTCCAGGGCATCAACGACCACGGGGTGCTGCCCGCCGACCTGTTCTCCCCGCGCGGTGACGCCGCCGCCCGCAAGGGCATGTCCAACGCGCTGCTGGTCTCCGGCAAGCACACCGCGAGCGGCAACCCGGTCGCCGTCTTCGGCCCGCAGACCGGCTACTTCGCGCCGCAACTGCTGATGATGCAGGAGATCCAGGGCCCCGGCATCAGCGCCCACGGCGTCTCCTTCGCGGGCGTCGGCATGTATGTCCAGCTCGGCCGCGGCCAGGACTACGCCTGGTCGGCGACCTCCGCCGGGCAGGACATCACCGACACCTACGCGGTCCAGCTCTGCGAGCCCGACGGCTCCAAACCGACCCGGCGGTCCGGGAGTTACCTCTACCACGGCACCTGCACCCCGATGGAGAAGCTGGAGCACACCAACGCCTGGAAGCCGACGCTCGCCGACTCCACCGCCGCCGGCTCGTACCGGATGCAGGTCTTCCGTACCCGGTACGGCATCGTGACGCACCGGGCCACCGTGGACGGCGAGCCCGTCGCCTACACCTCGCTGCGCTCGACCTACCGCCATGAGGCCGACTCGATCATCGGCTTCCAGATGTTCAACGACCCGGGCTTCGTCAAGGACGCCAGGACCTTCCAGCAGGCCGCCGAGCACGTCAACTACACCTTCAACTGGTTCTACGCCGACGCGGAGAACATCGCCTACTTCAACTCCGGCGCCAACCCCCAGCGCGCCCGGAACGTCGACGCCTCCTTCCCCGTCAGGGCCCAACCGGCCTACGAATGGCGGGACTTCGACCCGAAGGACAACACCGCCGCCTACACCCCGCCCGAACAGCACCCCCGGTCCGTCGACCAGGACTACTACATCTCCTGGAACAACAAGCAGGCCCAGGACTTCTCGGCGGCCAACCTCAGCATGGGCGCCGTGCACCGGGCCGACCTGCTCGACGGGCGGGTGAAGAAGCTGGTCGAGAAGGGCGGCGTCACCCGCGCCTCGCTGACCCGGGCCATGGCCGACGCCGCCGTCACCGATCTGCGCGGCGAACAGGTCCTGCCCGAACTGCTGAAGGTGCTCCGCAGCAAGCCGGTCACCGACCCGGCGGCGGCGAAGGCCGTGCGGCAACTGGAGTCCTGGCGGGACGCGGGCGCCAAACGCCTGGAGACCACGGCCGGTTCGAAGACCTACGCCCACTCCGACGCGATCCGCGTACTGGACGCCTGGTGGCCGAAGCTGGTCGAGGCGGAGTTCAGGACCGGCCTCGGAGACGGGCTCTGGCAGGCGCTCACCGCCCAACTCGCCGTGGACGAGTCACCTTCCGCGGGCCACGGTCCCACCGGCTCCCACGCCGGCTCCGCCTTCCAGTACGGCTGGTGGGGATATGTCGACAAGGATCTGCGTTCGGTGCTGGGTGAGCCGGTGAAGGGGCCGCTGGCCCGCACCTACTGCGGCGGCGGCGACCTCGGGGCCTGCCGGGACACCCTGCTCGCCACCTTCACCGCGGCGGCCGCGGTACCGGCCACCGAGGTCTACCCGGGCGACGACACCTGCGAGGCGGGCGACCAGTGGTGCTCCGACGCGATCGTGCAGCGCGCGGTAGGCGGCATCACCCACCGCCCCGTCCAGTGGCAGAACCGGCCGACGTACCAGCAGGTCGTCGAGTTCCCCGCACACCGGTAGGCGGGCTGCTGTGACGCCGGTGGCTCGGGCCTCAACAGGGCCTGGGCCACCGGCAGTTGGGGATCAGTGGCCGCCCGGCTCGTCCTCGCCGGTCAGGCGGCGGCGCCGGGTGCGCTCGGCCGGGTCCGAGCGGCGGGTGTCGTGACCCTGCCCGGTGCGGTGCGGGCTGCCCGCCAGCGCCCGCCGCATCTCGGCCGCCTTCGCCCGCACATGCGCCGGATCCGCGGTGGGCCCGGCCCCCGGTGCGAAGCGGTGCTCCGGTGCCCGGCACTCCGGGCAGGCCGCCCCGGAACCGGTCAACTGCCCGTCCTCGCACCGCGGTTCACGGCAGGCGGACGGGGCCAGCAGGGCGGTGGCGATGTCCTCGGGGGAGTGGCGGCGGCGCCCGTCCTCGTCCGTCTCGTACAGCGCGTGCGACCAGCGGACGCCCCAGCGGCGCTCCAGGCGGTCCAGCAACTGGTCCGGGGTACGCCGCTCCAACTCCCGCCGCACCAGCTCCGGCAGCGCCTGTGGCACCCGGTGCCCCAGCGCCTGGAGCAGCGGCTGCGGAAAGGCCTGAAGCACGTACCCCACCGGGTCGGTGCCCGCACGCGCCCGCCAGCGGCGGCAGGGGCAGCCGCCCCGGGCCAGCAGCGGCCGCCGGCAGCGGGCGCACAGCCCTCGGCACTCCGCGCACACCCCGCCCGCCAGCCCCTCCAGATGCGGGGCCGGCGCCCGGCCGCACTCCCGGCAGCAGGCCGCGCACGGACCGCACAGCCGCTCCCCGCCCTGGTGGGTGCTCCACGGCCGCTGCTGGCAGCGGCAGCACAGGCCCGAGTCGCAGAAGGCGTCGTGCTCGGCGGCGGGACGGCGTCCCGCGAACGGTGACTGCACGGCGGCCTCCGGCGCTGACGGCCGGCGGACGGCACCGCCGGCGGGGAAACGATGACCTCCCGAGGGTACCGAGCCACCGCACGGCACCCCCGGGGCCGCCCGGCCGGGGCGGGTCAGCGGCACCGGCCGGGCGGCGGGGTCAGCGGTAGCGGAGGTAGCCGCCGCGGACCTTGCGGAACGCGGTCAGCTCGTCGTGCCAGCCGGCCGCCACCTCCCGGGTGTCCGCCCCCGCGTCGATCATGGTGCGGACCTGGGTGGAACCGGTGAGCTTGTCGATCCAGTTGTCCTCCCGCCAGGCGAAGCCCGACCAGGTCTTCTTCGCGGTGACCAGCAGTCCGATACCGGTGAGCACCGGGTCGAAGGCCTCCCGGTCCTGGACGTGCACCTGCACCCCGCCCACCGTCTTGCCCTGGAACTTCGAGAAGGTGGGCGCGAAGTACGCCTCCCGGAAGGCCACTCCGGGCAGCTCCAACCCGTTCGCCGCCTCCGCCCAGCGCCGGTCCACGCCCTCCGCGCCGAGGAGTTCGAAGGGGCGGGTGGTGCCGCGGCCCTCGGAGAGGTTGGTGCCCTCGAAGAGGCAGGTGCCGGAGTAGACCAACGCCGAGTCCACGGTGGGCATGTTGGGGCTCGGCGGCACCCACGGCAGCCCGGACGCGTCGTAGAAGTCGCCCCGCCGCCAGCCCTTCATCAGGACCGTCTCCAGCTTCACCGGCTTCTCGATGAACTCGCCGTTGTAGAGCAGCGCCAGCTCGGCGACGGTCATCCCGTGCGCCTGCGAGATCGGCTTACGGCCCACGAAGGTGGCGAACTCCTTGTGCAGCACCGGCCCGAGCGCCGCCCGCCCGCTCACCGGGTTCGGCCGGTCTAGCACCACGAACCGCTTCCCGGCGAGCGCCGCCGCCTCCATGCAGTCGTAGAGCGTCCAGATGTACGTGTAGAAGCGCGCCCCCACGTCCTGGATGTCGAACACCACGGTGTCGACGCCGGAGGCGGTGAAGATGTCGGCCAGCGCCTGACCGCTCTTCAAGTACGTGTCGAACACCGGCAGTCCGGTCGCCGGGTCGTCGTAGCGGCCCTCGGAGCCGCCGGCCTGCGCGGTGCCGCGGAAGCCGTGCTCGGGCCCGAAGACTGCGGTCAGCCGCACCCGCTTGTCGGCGTGCATCACATCGACGATGTGCTGCACCTCGCGGGTGACGCCGGTGGGGTTGGTGACGACGCCCACCTTGTCGCCGTCGAGCAGGGCGTAGCCGTCCGCGGCGAGCCGCTCGAAACCGGTGCTGAGCGGGCGGCCGTGCGGTGCCGCGGCCGCTGCGGGCACGGCCGTGACGGCCCCCGCGGCCACAGAGGCGGTACCGGCGGCGAGCAGACCTCGTCTGGACAGGTGCATGAACGTGACCTCCCGGGAGACTGACCCGGGCCCGCGGATCGTGCGGGCCCCGGCGCACGCTAGCGCGCACAAGGGGCGCGAGGGAACGAGATCGGCACCCCTGGATCACACGACCCTCACCCGCCCCCGGACCGCCACCGCCGAACGGCGACTGACATACATTCACAAACCCCACCAGAGCGGATATCGATCCTGGTCCTCACCGCGGTGGCGACGCTGGCCCTGGACCTGGTGTACGCGGTGATCACCGGTCTGGCCGTGGCCGCCGAAGTCCGGGTGGTGATCCTGGGGATGTCGCAGCTGTCGACCATGGACGCCACCGGCGCCCTCGACCTGCTTCGCCACCAGGACCGCGAGTACGCCACCACACCTGAGGCGAACCAGGGCGCCCGCGACCACCTGGAACGGATCGGCCTCCTGCCCGCCGCCGCGTCCGGACGTCAGAGGGTGACACCGGACCGTGTCACGACCCGCAGCCACGGGCCGTCAGGCACGTTCGCGTCGTCGACGAAGCGCCAAGTCACCCGGTCCTCCTGCCCGTTCCGCTCCGAGAACCCCAGGCAGCCGTTCAGCGCCGGTGAGACGTCCATGCCCGCGTTGTTGAACGCTTTCTGCGCCGGCCGCGCGTCCTCGTCCCCGAGTACGTACCCGGCGTCGTGGTAGAGCCCGTCGTGCGAGGGGCCGGCGTCCTCGATCTGCCCGTAGCAGGTGCGCCCGTTCGGGCCCGTGATCGCGACCCATCGGTTCTTCATGTACGAGAAGCCGCGGTCGTCGCAACGGCCGGTGTAGCCCGGGTCGTTCGCCCACGGGATCGTCTCGCACCGCTTCGCGAAGCCGATCGGATCGTTGAGGTCGTCGTAGGGCAGATCGAGGTAGAACGGGTTCTCGCGCGGTGTGATCCCGCTGCTGGGGAAGAAGTCGTTCTCGGCCACCCGCTTCTCGGTGTCGCAGGAAGCGCTCCCGGGATGCGCGACGCCGTCGCAGCCGCCGGTGCGCGCACCCGCGCAGCCCTCGGCCGAGTCGGGCACCGCTCCTCTCGCCACCCCCGACCAGTGGAAGGCCCACTGGCTGTCGTAGCTCGAACACACCTGGCTTCCGTCGGGTACCGCCGGATCGAAGACCTCGCCCACCCAGAAGGTGGTGGCGACGATGTCGGTGTGCGGCGGATAGCTCCGGGAACCTTGCCGGGAGGCCGGCTCGGAGCAGGCTGTGGCCGAGCCCGCCACGGTCACGGCGGCGAGCAGGAGAGCGAGGCGCTGCGGTTGCCGCAGCCGGCCGATCCGATGGCGCACCGTGTGTCCTCGTCCGCGGGTGGTCCGCGAGCCGCCGACTCGCGGTGATGTCCAACAGCTTCGCGCTCTCCGGAATCGCGCCCGGTCCCGCCATCCTCCACGTCACCGATGCTGTGCGGCCTGTGGACCGTCCTCGTCGCCGCCGTGACGACGGTACTCGTGGCAGTCCGGGAACGGCACAGGCGGGGGTGGGTCGCGGCGCATCAACTCGCCTGCGCGGAACGCCCGTTGGCCGTCCGCCGAGCCCCGTCCTCAGAGCACCAGCGCCGCCGCGCAGCAGGCCATCGCGATGGTGCAGGCGGTGGCGAGGAGTGCCGTACGAGGGGTGAACGGGCGCGGGGTGCCGGGGGCGGCGAGGCGGCGGATGCGGCGGTCGGCGACCGCCAGGAACCCCACGATCAGCAGCAGACACACCCCGCCCGCCAGCGTCGGAACCGGCTCCAGCCCGCCCCGCAGACACGCCTTGGCCGCGAGGACGCCCGCCACCGTGCAGGCGAGGGTGGTACGCCGCCAGGCCAGCCGGGTCCGCTCCGGCTGGAGGCCCGGATCGCGGTCGGGGCGGGCCGCCGGTGGCGTCAACCGGCCCACCGTCCCAGCACCATCACCACCATGGCGACCGCGACCACCGCGACCGCCAGGCTCAGCGTGGCCGGGAAGCGGGACACCGGCAGGTCCTCCCCGCGCCGCATGGCCCGCTCGCACCGCATCCAGTGGTGGACGGCACGCAGCGCGCACAGCACCCCGCAGCCGAGCAGGGCGACGGAGAGCCCGACCCGCCAGCCCCAGCGCAGCCCGGGCAGGAACTGGTCCACCGCGAAGCCGCCGCCGATCAGCGCCAGCGCGGTGCGCAGCCAGGCCAGGAAGGTGCGCTCGTTGGCGAGGGAGAAGCGGTAGTCGGGCGTCTCGCCCTCCTCCGCGAGCCGCTCCGGCGCGAACCAGTGCCGCAGCGACTCCCTCACCGCGCGTCCCCGCCGGCCCCGGTCCCGCCGGTCCCGCCGGTCTTCTCGCGGTCCGACGCCCGCAGCGCACACAGCCGCCGGTAGGTGGCGAGGCCGTCCGGTGTCCACTCCCAGGTGGTCAGGCGCCGCTCCAACTCCTCCTCGTCCAGGAAGGCGTGCCAGGCGACCTCCTCCACCTGCGGGTGGACGGGCAGGGTGCAGCGGACCTCGTAGACCGCCGACCACCAGGAACCCAGCCCGGGGTCGTCGTAGAGGTAGGTGAAGAGTTCGGTGGGGCGGGGGAGGCCGGTGACGCCGAGTTCCTCCTCGGCCTCCCGGAGTGCCGCCTGCGGATAGCTCTCGCCGGTGCCGACCACACCGCCGACGAACATGTCGTACCGCGAGGGGAAGATCATCTTGGTGGGGGTCCTGCGGTGGACGAAGACCCGGCCCTCGGCGTCCCGGACCAGGACGAAGACGCTGCGGTGGCGGAGCTTGCGCGCGTACACCTCACCGCGGGTGGCCTGCCCGACGACGCGGTCCCGCTCGTCCACCACATCGAGGATCTCGTCGGCGTCCCGCCCGGTGAGGGCGCCGGCAGCGGCCTCGGGCGCGCCGCTCTCTGGCCGTGGCCTGGGGTCTTCGGCGACTGTCATGCTCCTCATCCCATCACGGCCTGGCCCACGGCTTCCGGGTCGGCCCGGCCCGCGGCCCTACCGCGGCTGGAGGTCCGGTACCTCCTCGGCCGGTGCGGACCCCCGTGGCATCGCCGGATGCATCCCCAGCAGCACGATGCCCACCACGATCGCCGCCAGCCCCGACGCCTCCCACGCGAGAGCGCCCGCGTCGGTGCGGAGCCGGTCGCCGAGGAAGCCCACCCCGCAGGCGATACCGGCGAGCGGCTGGGCCGCGGTCAGCGCGGGCAGCGACATCCGCAGCGAGGCCGTCTCGAAGGCGCTCTGCACCAGGATCAGCGAGATGATGCCGAGCGTGACCATCGCGTACGGCTGGTAGCCGGAGAAGAGCAGGCCCCAGCCGCCCTCCGTGACCCGCTCCCCGCTGATCCGGGTCAGCGCGTCCTGCACCCCGTAGAGCAGTCCGCCGGCCACCGCCAGCAGTGCGGGCCCGGCGGCGAACGGGGAGCGTTTGGCGAAGGCGGCCAGCGAGAGGGCGCAGCCCACCATCGCGCCCATGATCACCCAGTGCCGCCAGGGGTCGCTCGTCGCGTGCCCGGCCTGCGGCTGCCCCGCGACGATGAACGCGGTGACCCCGCCGGCCAGCAGCGCCAGCCCCAACCAGCCCTGCCGGCCCAGTGGTTGCCGGGTCTGGCGGCGGGACAGGGCCAGCGCGAACAGCAGGTTGGTCGCCAGCAGCGGTTCCACCAGGGACACCTCGCCGCGGCCCAGGGCCACCGCCCCCAGCGCCATCCCGCACACCATCAACCCGATCCCGCCGAGCCACACCGGCATCCGCATCAGGTCGAGCAGCAGCCGCCAGGACAGGAAGTCACGCAGCGGGGCGCGCTGGGCCGCGTTCTGCTGGAGCACATAGCCGAAGCCCAGGCAGCAGGCGGCACACACGGCGAGGACCAGGACGAGAAGGGACACGCTGCGCACCTCACGACAGCAGGCTGCGGGGGCTCAGGGCTCCTCACGGGGGAGGGGCTTTCCCGCGACGATAGCGCCCCGGGACACCGAGTGCCCCTTCCGGCAGGGCTTACCGGACCAGGCCGCGCGCACCGCCGGAAGCCGTCACCCCGCGGTTGACTCGGGCCACCGGAATCAACAAGATCTGACCGACGGGTAACCGGACGAGTAACCGACCGACCGCCGGGCGGTCACGGCGAGGGGTGCGCAGCCATGGCGCAGGACGCGGACGTCATCGTGATCGGCGCGGGGCTGAGCGGGCTCGCCGCCACCGCCGAACTGGTCGACGCCGGGCGGAAGGTGATCCTCCTCGACCAGGAGCCGGAGCAGTCCCTCGGCGGCCAGGCGCACTGGTCGTTCGGCGGCCTCTTCCTCGTCGACTCGCCCGAGCAGCGCCGGATGCGGATCCGCGACAGCCACGCCCTCGCCCTCCAGGACTGGCTGGGCACCGCCGGCTTCGACCGGCCCGAGGACCGCTGGCCGCGCCGCTGGGCCGAGGCCTATGTGGACTTCGCCGCCGGTGAGAAGCGGTCCTGGCTGCGCCGGCGGGGCGTCCGCTTCTTCCCCGTCGTCGGCTGGGCCGAGCGCGGCGGCTACGACGCGGGCGGCCACGGCAACTCCGTCCCCCGCTTCCACGTCACCTGGGGGACGGGACCCGGCCTGGTCGAACCCTTCGAACGGCGGGTGCGGGAGGGGGCGGCGCGGGGCCTGGTCGAGTTGCGCTTCCGGCACCGGGTGACCGGTCTCGCCCGCAGCGCCGGCACCCTGGACACCGTCACCGGCGAGGTGCTTGAACCGTCCGACGCGCCCCGCGGCGAGGCCAGCAACCGCACCGCCACCGGCACCTTCGAACTCCGGGCCCAGGCGGTGATCGTCACCTCCGGCGGCATCGGCGGCAACCACGACCTGGTACGCGCCAACTGGCCCGAGCGCCTCGGCACCCCGCCCAGCACGATGCTCTCCGGGGTGCCCGCCCATGTGGACGGGCTGCTGCTCGGCGTCACCGAGGAGGCGGGGGCGCGGCTCATCAACCGGGACCGCATGTGGCACTACACCGAGGGCATCCGCAACTGGAACCCGATCTGGGCCGGGCACGGCATCCGCATCCTGCCCGGCCCCTCGTCCCTCTGGCTGGACGCCCGCGGGCGGCGGCTGCCGGTGCCGCTGTTCCCCGGGTTCGACACCCTGGGCACCCTCGACCACATCATGCACAGCGGCCACGACCACACCTGGTTCGTGCTGAACCGGCGCATCATCGGCAAGGAGTTCACCCTCAGCGGCTCCGAGCAGAACCCGGAGCTGACCGGGCGCTCGGTGCCCGCCGTACTGGAGCGGGCCCGCCTCGCCAGGACGGACGCGCCGGGCCCGATCAAGGCGTTCATGGAGCAGGGCGCCGACTTCGTGGTGGAACGCGACCTCGGCGCCCTCGTCCGCGGGATGAACGCGCTCACCGGGGAACCCCTCATCGAGGAGGAGGCCCTGCGCCGCACCCTGGTCCAACGCGACCGGGAGATCGCCAACCCGTTCACCAAGGATCTCCAGGTGACGGCGATCCGCGGCACCCGCCGATTCCTCGGCGACCGGCTCATCCGCACCGCGCCCCCGCACCGCATCCTCGACCCGAAGGCGGGCCCGCTGGTCGCGGTACGGCTGAACATCCTGACCCGCAAGACCCTCGGCGGACTGGAGACCGACCTCTCCTCCCGGGTCCTCACCGAGGACGGCACCCCGCTGCCCGGCCTGTACGCCGCGGGCGAGGCGGCCGGTTTCGGCGGCGGCGGGGTGCACGGCTACCGCTCCCTGGAGGGCACCTTCCTCGGCGGCTGCCTCTTCTCCGGCCGCGCCGCGGGCCGTGCCGCGGCCGCCGCCGTGAGCTGATCCCACCACTCCCACCACGGGTACGGCGGCGGTCAGGTGTGCGGGGTGGGGCCGGTGTACGCCTGAAGTGCCTGCGCGGCGCGTGCGGCGATCTCCTCGGGGGTGCCGGTGACCTCGACCTCGACACCGGCCTCGTCCGGCTGGAGCGGCTGGAGCGTGGCGAACTGCGAATCGAGCAGCGCCGCCGGCATGAAGTGCCCCCTGCGGTGCGTCATCCGGTCCTCGATGAGCGCGCGGTCACCGGTGAGGTGGACGAAGACGACGCCCGGCGCCCCGGCCCGCAGCCGGTCCCGGTAGGCGCGCTTCAGGGCCGAGCCGCTCACCACTCCGCCGAGCCCGGCCCGGCCGCGCGCCCAGGTGCCGATCGCGTCGAGCCAGGGCCCGCGGTCGGCGTCGGTGAGCGGGACGCCGGCGGTCATCTTGGCGATGTTCACCGCGGGATGGAAGTCGTCCCCCTCGGCGTACGGGACACCGAGGCGTTCGGCGAGCAGCGGGCCGACGGTCGTCTTCCCGGTCCCCGCCACGCCCATGACCACGACGACCCGGGGGGTGTACCGGGTGTTCACCACTGCCTCACCGCCCTCGGCTCGTCCTCGTCGACTCGCTGCCACCACACCGGACCCCATCAGGTACGACCCATGGGCCTCGCCCGTCACCCCGTCAGATCGCCGTCCACATACACCCAGGCGCCGTCCACCCGCTCGAAGCGGCTGTGCTCCGCCAGTACCTCCGCCGTGCCCCCGTCGGTGTGGTGGGCGCGGAAGGCGACCGTGCCGGTGGGGTGGAAGGCGCTGCCGCCCGCCACCGCCACGATCTCCAGGCCCGTCCACCGCAGCCTCGGATCGAGGCCGAGCCGCGCGGGCCGGGTCCGCGGATGCCAGGTCCGCAGCAGATACGCCTCGTCGCCCACCGCGAAGGCGCTGTACCTGGACCGCATCAGCGCCTCCGCCGTGGGCGCCGCGGCCCCGCCCCGGTGGTACCGCCCGCAGCACTCCGCGTACCCCGGCCCCGCACCGCACGGGCAGGCCGCCCCGTCCGGTATCCGCATCCCGGCGGCGCGCGCCGCGGAACCGGCCGCGCCGGAAGGGCGGGCCGGGCCGGAGGAACGGGGGGAGCGGTGTGTGCGTCGAGCCATGCGGACATTGTGCCGGTCGCCACTGACAACGGTGCGTGACGGGGGAGCGGTCCCGGTCCACCGCCCTGCGTTCCCCACCCCGCGCAGGCGCCACCCTCAAGGGTCTGATGACCTGGGCGCTCGACCGCAGACGGCTCCCGGGGTCGGGCCTTCGGCGGCAACGCCCGCTCCCCGCAAGGCCGTTGAGCCCCGCCCGGGAGCGTGCCGGGCGTCTTGACAGTGGACGCCGTGCGCCGAGTAGCCTTTGGGCGTCCGTGAGGTCTAGACCACCATGAGGTGCTTCATGGGAAGACGCAGGATGACCACCGGCATCAGCGCCCTCGCCGGCGTGCTGACCCTGGCGGCGCTGCCCGCCTCCGCCGGGGCCGCCACACCCGGCTCGGCGCGGGCCGCCGGCACCGCGCAGGCGGCCCTGCCCCCGGTGTCCCCGACCCCGCGGTCCCTCGGCCGCACCGGCGCCGGCACCCCCGTCACCCCGCGGGTCACCGTGGTCGCCGACGACGCCACCGACCGGCCCGCCCGGGACCGGCTGATCCGCGAACTCAAGGCGCACGGCGCCCGGCACATCGCCCAGGAGACCCCGGACCAGTCGCCCGACCGCGGCCCCGGCACCCTCACCGTCCGCCTCGGTCCCGCCCAACGCCCGGACATCGCACGGGCGTTGGGCGACACCACCGTCCCCGACCAGGCCGAGGGCTACGCACTGCGGGTCGGGAACGGCCAGATCGCCCTCGGCGGCACCGACGGCGCCGGCCAGTTCTACGCCGTACAGACCCTGCGCCAGCTCCTCCAACGCCAGGGCGCCCACTGGCAGGTGGCCGGAGCCCAGGTCAGCGACCACCCGTCGATGCCCCTGCGCGGCACCATCGAGGGCTTCTACGGCGAGCCCTGGACCCAGGCCGAACGCCTCGACCAGATGGACTTCCACGGCGACATCAAGGCCAACACCTACGTCTACGCGCCCAAGGACGACCCGTACCACCGCGACAAGTGGCGCGACCCCTACCCCGCCGACAAGCTGGACGAGTTGGGCACCCTGGTGCGGCGCGCCACCGCCAACCACGTCCGCTTCACCTTCGCCGTGTCCCCGGGCACCTCCATCTGCTACTCCGACCCGGACGACCGCAAGGCCCTCATCGCCAAGCTCCAGTCCCTCTACGACCTGGGCACCCGCGCCTTCTCCATCCCGCTGGACGACATCAGCTACACCAAGTGGAACTGCGCCGGCGACGAGCAGGCCTACGGCGCCCCCGGCCGCGCCTCCGCCGCCAAGGCCCAGGTCGACCTGCTCAACACCCTCCAGCGCGACTTCGTCGCCACCCACGAAGGCACCCGGCCCCTCCAGATGGTGCCCACCGAGTACGGCAACCTCACCGACACCGAGTACAAGAAGATCCTGCGGGACTCGCTCGACCCGGCGGTGGTCGTGATGTGGACCGGGACCGCCGTGGTGCCCCCGTCCATCACCGTCGAGCAGGCCGACGCCGCCTCCCGCCTCTTCGGCCGCAAGGTCTTCGTCTGGGACAACTATCCCGTCAACGACTACGGCAACACCTCGGGCCGCCTGCTGCTCGCCCCGTACGACCACCGCGAAGCGGGCCTCGCCGCGCATCTCTCCGGCATCGTCGCCAACCCGATGAACCAGCCCTACGCCAGCAAGATCGCGGTCTTCGGCGCCGCCGACTTCACCTGGAACGACACCGCCTACGACGCTGGCACCGACTGGCCCCGCGCACTCGCCTACCTCGCCGGCGGCGACCGCGACGCCACCGACGCCCTCGGTGTCTTCGCCGACCTGGAGCACCTGGCGCCCACCTTCGGCGAGACCCCCTGGCAGCCGCAGGCACCCGAACTCACCCGCCGCGTAAGCGAGTTCTGGGACAAGTGGGACGCCGGAGAGCAGAACGGCGCCCTGCGCGACCTCCGGGCCTACGCCCAGCGCATCGCGGCGGCCCCCGCCACCATCCGTGCCGGAGCCGTCCAACCGGGCTTCGTCACCGACGCCGCCCCCTGGCTCGACGCCACCGCACTCTGGGGCCGCGCCACCGTCACCACCCTCGACGCCCTCGCCGCCCACCACGCGGGCAAGACCGAGCAGGCCCGCACCCTCCTCGGCACGTCCGAGGACCTCCAGACCCAGGCCCGCGCGGTACGCACCGAACCCGCCCGCAACAAGTGGGGCAGCGTCCAACCCAAGATCGGGGACGGAGTGCTGGACACCTTCCTCGCCGACGCGGCCGGCCGCATCACCGGCTGACCCCGCCACGCCCGGCCCCCGCCAGGGGCCGGGCACAGCGAAACCCCACGGGCGGGGACAGGCCGCCCGTGGGGTCCGGCGCCCATGGTAGCCGCAGCCGGATCAGCCGCGGCTCAGTCCCAGGGCGCCATAGCAGTGCCGGTGATCGTCCGCGGCGGGCCGCCCGGTGTCCGGACGCCACTGGTGCACCTCCACCAGACCCGGCTCCACCAGGTCGAACCCGTCCACCAGCGCCGCGATCTCCGCCTTGCTGCGGATCTGGGTGGGGATCCCCTGCTCCCGGTACAACTCCTCCACCGCCCGCCACGCGGCCGGTGCGAACTCGTCCGTACCGTGGCTGAGGATCACACAACTCCCCGGCGCCAGCGGCGCGGTGATCGCCTCCACCACACCCCGCGGATCATCCTCGTCCGGTACGAAGTGCAGCACCGCGGCCAGCACCACCGCCACCGGACGCGACAGGTCCAGGGTGCGCCGGGCCGCGGACAGCACCGCCGCCGGATCACGCACATCGGCGTGCAGATACGCGGTGGTGCCCTGCGGCGTCCCGTCCAGCAAGGCCTCCGCGTCCCGCAGCAGACTCAGATCGTTGTCGACGTACACCACCCGCGCCGACGGCCGTACCGCCTGGGCGACCTGGTGGGTGTTCGGCTCCTGCGGCACCCCGGCGCCCACGTCCAGGAACTGCCCGATCCCGAACTCCGCCGCCGCGGTCCGTACCGCCCGCCGCACGAACCCGCGGTTCGACGAGGCGATCAACTCGGTGTCCCCGAGCAGATCGGCCACCTGCCGCGCCACATCCCGATCCCGCTCATTGCCACTACTGCCGTGCTGGTACGTCGAGTACAGCCGGGCGGCACTCGCACGGCCCGCGTCCCCCGGCGCCCGCCGCCGCTCCGAGTCATCCGTCACACCGCGCAGTCTAGGCCGCATCCGGGCAAACCGTCCCGGTCGTTGACGAACATACGCACGGGAACGCGAGAAGGGCGCCGACTCTGATCGGCGCCCTCGCGTATTCCATGGTGTCCGAGGGGGGACTTGAACCCCCACGCCCGATAAAGGGCACTAGCACCTCAAGCTAGCGCGTCTGCCATTCCGCCACCCGGACCGGTGATCGGCGCGGTCTCCCGCGGCGACGTGGAAAACCATAGCAAACATCGGGGGGTGCTCCGTCCCCCACCGTGCCCTTGGGCGGCAGGGGGTGGGCGGGCGAGGATGAGGGGGACCACCAGCGACAGCGCGGGAGGAAACCAGCGTGAGCGAGTCGAGTGCGGCGGGCGCCCGAGTGACCGGCGAGGACGAGGTCGTCGACCTCTGCCGGGACCTGATCAGGATCGATACCAGCAACTACGGGGACCACTCAGGTCCCGGAGAGCGCCAGGCCGCCGAGTACGTGGCGGAGCAGCTCGCCGAGGTCGGACTCGAACCGCAGATCTTCGAGTCCCACCCGGGCCGCGCCTCCACCGTGGCGCGCATCGAGGGCGAGGACCCGTCCCGGCCCGCGCTGCTCATCCACGGGCACACCGACGTGGTGCCCGCCAACGCCGCGGACTGGACGCACGATCCGTTCGCCGGCGAGATCGCCGACGGCTGCGTCTGGGGCCGCGGCGCCGTGGACATGAAGGACATGGACGCCATGACCCTCGCCGTCGTACGCGAGCGGATGCGCACCGGCCGCAAACCCCCGCGCGACATCGTGCTGGCCTTCCTCGCCGACGAGGAGGCCGGCGGCATCTACGGCGCACGCCACCTGGTGGACCGGCACCCGGGGCTCTTCGACGGCGTCACCGAGGCGATCGGCGAGGTCGGCGGCTTCTCCTTCACCGTCAACGAGAACCTGCGGCTGTACCTGGTGGAGACCGCCCAGAAGGGGATGCACTGGATGCGGCTCACCGTGGAGGGCACCGCGGGCCACGGCTCCATGACCAACACGGACAACGCGATCACCGAACTGTGCGAGGCCGTCGGCCGCCTCGGCCGCCACCAGTGGCCGGTCCGCGTCACCAAGACCGTCCGCTCCTTCCTGGACGAGCTGTCCGACGCGCTCGGCACCCCCCTGGACCCGGAGGACATGGAGGCCACCCTCGCCAAGCTCGGCGGTATCGCCAAGATGATCGGCGCCACCCTGCGCAACTCGGCCGCCCCCACCATGCTCGGCGCCGGCTACAAGGTGAACGTCATCCCCGGCTCCGCCACCGCCCATGTCGACGGCCGCTTTCTGCCCGGCTACGAGGAGGAGTTCCTCGCGGACCTGGACCGGATCCTCGGCCCGCGGGTGCAACGCGAGGACGTGCACGGCGACAAGGCGCTGGAGACCAGCTTCGACGGCGACCTGGTCGACGCGATGCAGACCGCGCTGCGCGCCGAGGACCCCATCGCCCGCGCCGTGCCGTACATGCTCTCCGGCGGCACCGACGCCAAGTCCTTCGACGATCTCGGCATCCGCTGCTTCGGTTTCGCCCCGCTCCGGCTGCCGCCCGAGCTGGACTTCGCCGGGATGTTCCACGGAGTGGACGAGCGGGTGCCGGTCGACGGCCTCCAGTTCGGCGTGCGGGTCCTGGACCGCTTCATCGACGCGTCCTGATCCGGCCGGCGA
>NZ_JBHVRR010000027.1:0-90004 GCF_042885635.1 Streptomyces sp. NPDC058045
CCCACAAATCCTCAGCACACCCCACCCCACCAGGAAAACGACAAGCCACCCCCACAACCACCACCGGATCACAATCCACACCCGAAACCGAACCCAATTCCGGAACACCAACCCCCACATCACCCAACAACTCCGCACCCAGAAAATCCGCCAACACCTTGGGACTCGGCCGATCAAAAGCCAACGAAGACGGCAACACCAAACCCGTCTCCGCCACCAGACGATTACGCAACTCCACCGCGGCCAGCGAATCAAAACCCAACGCACGGAACGACTTGCCCGGGTCGATCCTTTCCGGGGAGTCGTGCATCAGCAGTTCGGCGACGTGCCGTCGGACCAACTCCACCAGCAGCGCCCGCTGTTCATCCGCCGACCGCCCGACCAGGGAGGCCGCGAATCCACCCGCAGCCGCCTCCGGTTCGCCGGGGCTGACCACCGACTCCGGCCGCCCGACGAGCTCCCGCAGCGCTCCCCGGCAAGCCGCCGCACCGTGCGCCTTCCCGTACGTCTCCCAGTCAACGTCCGCGGCCAGTACGGCAGTTCGGTCCTCCCGCAGCACGGTGTCCAGCATGTCCAGGGCAGCAGGCACCCGCATGGGACGGAAGCCGGTACGGCGCATCCGCTCGCGTACCGTCGCCGCCTCCGCCGCCATGCCCTCGCCCTCCCAGGCACCCCAGGCCACGGCCGTCGCGGGGAGTCCTTCCTGGCGGCGGCGCACGGCCAGCGCGTCCAACGCGGCATTGGCCATCGCGTAGTTGGCCTGTCCGGCCGCGCCGACGACACCCGCCGCGGAGGAGAACAGTACGAACGTGTCGAGCGGGTGTGCGCGGGTCAGCCGGTCCAGGTGCAGTGCGCCGCGCGTCTTCGCGGCAAGCACATGTTCAAGGCGCTCCGGTGTCAGGGCGGTCAGAACCCCGTCGTCCAGTACGCCCGCCGTGTGCACCACACTGGTGAGGGGAAGGCCGGCGGGGATGCCGTCCAGCAGTTGGGCGAGCGCGTTCTCGTCCGCCACATCGCAGGCGGCGATCGTCACCCGCGCGCCCAACTCCTCCAGTTCGGCCTGGAGTTGGGCGGCGCCAGGGGCGGCGGGGCCACGTCGGCCGGTGAGCAGGAGGTGGGCGGTGCCGGCTGCCGCGAGGTGCCGGGCGACCTGCGCTCCGAGTGCGCCGGTACCCCCGGTGACCAGTACGGTGCCCGCGGAGGCCCTCCGTTCGACGGTCGCCGTATCCCGTGGCACGGCGGTCGCGGGGCGGAGGCGGCGGGCGAGGACCTCGTCTGCGCGTACCGCGGTCTCGTCCTCCGCCGACCCGCCCATGAGCAGTGCGACGAAGGCCCTGGTCACAGCCTCGGGTGGGGCGCTGCCCGCGTCGGCGGCGGACGGTTCGGGGAGGTCCATGAGCCCGCCCCAGGTGCAGGGCGCCTCCAGTGCGGCGACCCGGCCCAGGCCCCAGATCTGCGCCCCGTCGACACGGACGGGGGTGACGTCCCGCGCGCCCACACATACGGCGCCCCGGGTGACGAGGTGAAGCGGCGCCTGCGTACCGAGGTCGGCCAGCGCCTGAATGAGTAACAGGCTGTGCAGCGGGGCGTGTTCACCATGCAGCAGGGATACGATCCCGGTGGCCTGCGATGGGATGAGGGCATCACCGAGCAGACGGACGACATCCGCACGGTCGGGGGCGGCGGGAAGCGCGACCCGCACCACCTCGGTGCCCGCCTCCGCCAGCGCCGCAAGACATCCCTCGGTGAGCCCGTCCTCGGTGTCCGTCACCGCGAGCCACCTACCGGGACCATCGTCCTGTGCCCCCGCGCCGGAGACCGCCGGCAGCCGAAGAGGCTCCCAGGCGACTTCGTACAGCGCCCCCTCCTCCGACCCCGCACGCTCGGAAATCGCCCGCATGGCAGCGGACGGCCAGTACCGCCGCTCCTGGAAGGGGTAGGTGGGCAGCGCGACCCGCTCCCGCCTCCCACCACCACCCGAACTCCCGTACACCGCCTGCCAGTCGGGCACCAGCCCCGAGCAGAACAGCTCCCCCAGCGCTCCGTACGCCGACTCGACCACACCACGGCCGGGACGTTGCAGGGCGACGAAGGAACGGGAACCGGAGTCCTCCAGGCACTCTTGCGCCAGGGCGGTGAGGACGGCATCCGGACCCAACTCCAGGTAACGGGTGACTCCTTGGGCCTGCAAGGTCCGTATGCCGTCGTGGAACAGGACGCTCTGGCGGGCGTGACGCATCCAGTAGTCGGGAGTGGTCACCTCCCGGCCGACCACCCCACCCGTCACATTCGACACCAAGGGGATCTGGGGCTCACGCAACTCCAGCCCGGCCACCACCTCGCCGAAACGCTCCAACATCGGCTCCATCAACCGGGAGTGGAACCCGTAACCGACCGGGAGACGACGCGCACGACCACCGCTGCCCCGGACCAACTCCACCGCCTCGTCCACCGCATCCGCGGCCCCCGACACCACACACGACCGGGGACCATTCACCGCCCCCACCTCAAGACGACCACCGAACCGAGCACACAACTCCTGGGTCTCCGGCAACGGCAAAGCCACCGCAGCCATCCCGCCCCCGGAGGCCAACTCCCCCATCAACCGGCCCCGTTCACCCACCAACCGAGCCGCATCACCCAGGTCGAGAACCCCCGCCACATACGCCGCCGCAACCTCACCCACCGAATGCCCCAACACCACATCCGGCCGAACCCCCCACGACCCCACCAACCCAGCCAACCCCACCTCCAACGCAAACAACCCCGCCTGCGCCCACCCCGTAGACCCCGGCACACCCTCATCACCCAACACCCCCCACACCTCATCAACCACCCCCGCAAACACCGGAAACGCCCCATACAACTCCCGCCCCATCCCCGCCCGTTCCCCACCCTGGCCGGAGAAGAGGAAAGCGGTGGGTTCGCCCTGGGCGGCCGTGCCGCTGCCCCGGCTCACGCCCGGAGTCGAGGTGCCGTCGGCCAGGGCGGCGAGGGCGTTCAGCAGGGTTGCCCGGTCGTCGGCGGGGAGCGCGGCGCGGTGTTCCAGTACGGCGCGGGTGGTGGCGAGTGCGAACCCGGCGTCCGGCAGGGGCAGTTCGGGACGCGCGGTGAGGTGGGCATGTATCGAGGCCGCCTGGGCGCGCAAGGCCGGCTCGCTCCGGGCCGAGAGGACCAGCGGCGGGGTGCCGCAACGGTCAGGAGCGCCCTGCCCATCGGGCCTCAGCGCAGAGTCGGGGGCCGGGGCCTGCTCCAGGATGACGTGGGCGTTGGTGCCGCTGATGCCGAAGGAGGAGACGGCGGCGCGGCGCGGCCGGCCGGTGTCCGGCCAGGGGCGCTCCTCGGTCAGTAGCCGCACCCCGCCCGCCGACCAGTCGACATGCGGCGTCGGCTCCTCCACATGCAGCGTTCGCGGCAGCACCCCCCGCCGCATCGCCATCAGCATCTTGATCACACCGGCCATACCCGCCGCAGCCTGCGTATGCCCCAGATTCGACTTCACCGACCCCAACCACAAAGGCTCCCCAGCCCCACGTTCCACCCCATATGTCGCCAACAATGCCTGCGCCTCAATCGGGTCACCCAACACCGTCCCCGTCCCATGCCCCTCCACCACATCCACCTCACCACCCACCACACCAGAACTCGCCAACGCCTCACGAATCACCCGCTGCTGCGCAGGACCATTCGGCGCCGACAAACCATTCGACGCACCATCCTGATTCACCGCCGAACCCCGCACCACACCCAACACCTCATGCCCACAACCCCGCGCAACCGACAACCGCTCCACCAACAACAACCCCACCCCCTCCGACCACCCCGTACCATCCGCCCCCGCACCAAAAGCACGACACCGACCATCCACCGAAAGCCCACCCTGACGAGCAAAATCCACAAACGAACCAGGCGTAGACATCACCGTCACCCCACCCACCACCGCCACACCACACTCACCACGCCGCAACGACTCAACCGCCAAATGCAACGCCACCAACGACGACGAACACGCCGTATCCACCGTCAACGCCGGACCCTCAAAACCATAGAAATACGACAGCCGGCCGGACAGGACGCTTCCTGCGGTGCCGGTGCTCAAGTACCCCTCAAGGTCGGGCTCTTGGGTGAGGCGCTGCGCATAGTCGTGGTACATCTGACCGGCGAAGACGCCGGTACGGCTGCCGCGTAGTGACTCCGGATCGATACCCGCGTTCTCGAACAACTCCCACGAAGTCCGCAACAGAAGACGCTGCTGCGGATCCATCGACAACGCCTCACGCGGCGAAATACCAAAAAACTCCGCATCAAAATCCCCCACCCCCTCCAAAAACCCACCCCCCACCGCATACGTCGTCCCCCGCACCCCCGCATCCACACCGAACAACCCCTCCACATCCCACCCACGATCCCCCGGAAACGCCCCCACCACATCCCCACCCGAAACCACCAACTCCCACAAATCCTCAGCACACCCCACCCCACCAGGAAAACGACAAGCCACCCCCACAACCACCACCGGATCACAATCCACACCCGAAACCGAACCCGATTCCGGAACACCAACCCCCACATCACCCAACAACTCCGCACCCAGAAAATCCGCCAACACCTTGGGACTCGGCCTATCGAAAGCCAACGAAGACGGCAACACCAAACCCGTCTCCGCCACCAGACGATTACGCAACTCCACCGCGGCCAGCGAATCAAAACCCAACGCACGGAAGGGTGTTCGCGGGTCGGCGCCGGCCGGTAGCGGGGTGCCGAGGACGGCGGAGAGGGCGCGGGCGACCAGTGCGCGGAGTCGGGTGCGTTGTGCGGGGCCGGTCAGGGTGCGGAGTTCGGCGGTGAGCCGTTCGGCGCGGGCGGGGTCGGGGGTGACGGTGGTGGTGAGGGCGGAGGCGGGGCGGTCGGCTGCGAGGACCCGTAGTTCGGCTGCGCCTTCGATGAGGGCGGCGTCGAGGGCGTCGCGGAGTCCGGCCGGGGTGACGTCCGGTTCCGGGCTCAGGGTGTACAACGCCCGTCCAGCGGCGGCCAGTTCGCGGGTGAAGGCGCGGGTGGTGGCGCCGGGCGGGGCGATGAGTACCGGTACATGGTGGGGGTGGTGGGCTGCGGCGGTGCGCCAGGCCTCGGGGCCGGTGTCCTCGCGGAGTACCTCGGGGCTGTTGTGCCAGGTGGTGAGGTGGTCGGCCAACTCCCCTACGGGGTCGGAGGCTTGGGCGTCTGCGTCGGACTGCGGGTGGGACAGCAGGAGTACGGGTTGTCCGGTGAGGGTGCTGGTGTCGTCGGCGGGGAGGGTGGCGGGCAGGGCGGGGTGGGCCGGGCCGGTGCCGAGGAGGCGGGGGTGGTGGGTCGCGGTGCAGGCGAGCAGGCGGGAGGGTTGTTCGGCGACCAGGCGCCGGATGGTCTTGCCGGAGGCGGTGCGCGGGATGCCGGCGGTCAGGCGGAGTTCGGTGGGCACCTTGAAGTAGGCGAGGCGTTCCCGCAGTTGGGTCACCAGGTGGGCGACGGGCAACTGTTGTCCCGGTGCCGGGACGAGGTAGGCGACGGGGACTTCGCCGAGGCGGGTGTGCGGGCGGGCGACGACGGCGGCGTCCGCGACTTCGGGGGCGGTGCGGAGGACGTCCTCGATCTCGGCGGGGTGCATGTTCTCGCCGCCGCGGATGATGAGTTCCTTGAGGCGGCCGGTGATGCGCAGATAGCCGTCCTGGTCGAGGGCGCCGGTGTCGCCGGTGCGGTACCAGCCGTCGTGGAAGGCGCGGGCGGTCTGCTCGGGGTCGCGGTGGTAGCCGGTCATCAGGCTGGGACCGGCGACCCAGATCTCCCCCTCGGCGCCGGTCGCGCGTTCCCGCCGGGTGTCGGGGTCGACGACGCGGACGGTGATCC
This sequence comes from Streptomyces sp. NPDC058045, assembly GCF_042885635.1. Lineage (NCBI taxonomy): Bacteria > Bacillati > Actinomycetota > Actinomycetes > Kitasatosporales > Streptomycetaceae > Streptomyces > Streptomyces sp. NPDC058045. Next base: position 5,884 of record NZ_JBHVRR010000027.1, read on the forward strand.
CGGGGACCGGTTTGCCGCAAGAGCCGTGTCTGCGGGCCTCGTTGAGGGTGTTGCAGGTGATGACGCCGGTCGTCTCGGAGCTGCCGTAGCTGTCGATGAGGGGGATGCCGAAGGCGGACTGGAAGCGTTCGGCGAGTGCGGCGCTGGTGAGGGCGCCCGCCACCAGGAAGGCCCGCAGGCCGGCCAGTGCGGTGGCGCTGTCGTCGGCGGCGTCGACCAGGCGGTGACAGATCGCGGGGACGGCGGCCATCAGGGTGTACTGGCCGGCGCGCAGTTCGGCGAGGACCTCGTCGGCGGCGAAGTCGGCGAGGATACGGGCGCTCGCTCCGGCGGTGACGACACCGAGGACGCACAGGTTGAAGGCGAAGCTGTGGTGCAGCGGCAGTGGCCAGAGCAGTCGGTCGCCGGGCCGGATGTCGAGGAGTGCGGTGTAGCCGTGGGCGGCGGACCAGAGTCCGGCGTGCTGGGTGGAGAGCACGCCCTTGGGTGTGCCGGTGGTGCCGGAGGTGTACAGCATCCAGGCGAGGTCGTCGGGGCGCATACCGTCCCGGGCGGGTGTGGCGGGCTCGGTGTCGCGCAGGTGCCGGTGGTCGTGTGTGCGGGGGTGCTGCCCGGTGGGGTTGCCGGCGTCGGACACCACCACCAGGTGCAGGCGGTCCGCGGCCTCGTCCAGGGCGCGGAACAGCGGGGCGTGTTCCTCGTCGGTGATGGCGAGCACGGCTTCGGAGTCGGTGAGGGCGTGCGCGATCTCGGGCCGCGAGGAATGCGGGTTGAGGGGGATTCCGATGAGTTCGGCGCGGGTGAGGGCGAGGGCGCTCTCCACCATTTCCACCCGGTTTCCGAGGCAGACGATCGCCTTGCTGCCGGGCTTGATTCCCCAGTCCGCGAAATGGCCGGCGAGTCGGCCGGTCGTGTTCTCCAGCTCACCGTAGGTGATGGTGCGTGCGATGTCGGAATAGGCGATCGCCGCGGGACGCTCCTGGGCGTGCTTCCGCAGCAACTCCGTGACCGTACGGACGGGATCAGTACCCACCCGCGCCCCTTCCGCTCAAGTCAGTCCCAGGCGTGGCAGAGCTGCCCCTGTGCCGGGGAGGGATTTGTATCGGATACCGCACCGGATGGCCGTTTTGAGTGCTTCTCAAGTGCCGTGTTCCGGAGGCGGCGGGTCTGCCGCGGGCTCACACTAAAGGGCGGGCGGTCAGAGATCAATGAGTACCGCACCGGTCTGGCAACGGGGCTGAAATACCCTTCCTTACCTGGGAGTTGACGGGATTCAGCGCAGAACGGCCCGCTCGGTGCCATTCCGGTAGAAGACGGAAAACGGGTTGCCGTCCGGAGATACAGAACGGTTCTGCACGGTCACTCTCCGGCGACCCGGCGCCGCCTTGCACTGACAGCCGGACCGGCCCGGATGTACCCTCACGCGCAGCGGGGCCGGAACTTGCACACCGGGCGCGCCCGGCCAACTCCGGGCGTTTCACCGGGACTTCATCGGGATTTCACCGGGATCTCACCGGGATCCGGCCGACTCCCGGAATACGTACGGCACTCGGATACACCCCGGGTTCTCGCCCCCGCTCCGGCACCGACCGAAGTCTTCGCCTTTCCCAGCAAGGAGTTCCTGTGAGCCTGCCCCTCATGGACGAGGAGTTCTTGACGAATCCCTACCCTGCCTACGAGCCGCTGCAGGAACAGGGGCCGGTGCACCGGATGGTGCTGCCGAGTGGCCTGAAGGTGTGGGCGGTTGTCAGTTATGAGGAGTCACGAGAAGCCCTCGCCCATCCCCTGTTGTCCAAGGACATCGAAACCTCCGTGCAACTCGGCTACTTCGACCGCGAGATGTCCGAGGGCGGCACACCGCGCCTGGAGGACAGCTCGGTCGGCCAGCACATGCTCAATATGGATCCGCCGGACCACACCCGGCTGCGGAAACTGGTCACCAAGGCGCTGACGGCCCGCGGGGTACGGAGGTTGGAGCCGGCGATCGAGGAGATCAGCGGCACCCTGCTCGACGCGATGGAGCAGCGGGCGGCCGAGTCCCCCGACGGCAGCGTCGACCTGGTGGCCGAGTACACGTCGAAGTTCCCCGTCCAGGTGCTGGGGAAGCTGCTCGGGATCACCGATGAGCACTTCCCGGTGCTGGTGTCGCTGACCACCGCGATCATGTCGGACGACGACGAGAACGCCGGGGCCAATATGGCCGCCTTCGGCAAGCACCTCGCCGGGATGATCCAGGTCAAGCGGGCCGCTCCGGGCGACGACCTGGTCAGTGCGCTCATCCAGGCGCGGGACGAGGACGCGAAACTGTCCGATGTGGAGCTGATCTCCACCGTCTTCCTGATGGTCGTCGCGGGCTATGAGACCACGGTCAACATGATCGGGCACGGGGTGCGCGCCCTGCTGAACCACCCGGAGCAGTTGGCCGCCCTGCGCGCCGATCCGAGTCTGATCCCGGGCGCCAACGAGGAGTTCCTGCGCTACGAGGGCCCCGGCAACCGGGCCACCCTGCGGTTCGCGACGGAGCCCTTCGAGCTGGGCGGGGTGACGATCGGCGCCGGCGAGTATGTGTCGGTGCTGCTCGGCGCGGCCAACCGGGACGGCGGGCAGTTCGCCTGCCCGTACCAGCTCGATGTGCGGCGGTCCACCACCGGCCATCTGGGTTTCGGGCACGGGGTGCACTACTGCGTGGGGGCGCCGCTGGCTCGGCTGGAGATGGAGATCGCGCTGCGCCAGTTGCTGACGCGCTTCCCGGATCTCGCGCTCGCCGTGCCGGACTCCGAGCTGACCTGGCGCAAAAGCTTCATGATGCAGGGCCTCGTACGGCTCCCGGTCCGGCTGCACAAGCCCTGACCCGCACACGGCCTGACCCGCGCACGGCGCGACCGCCGGGGCCTTGTACAAGGGAGTCCCCGGCGGTCCGGTGCCGGTCAGGACTTGCCGAACTCCTGCTGGATGAAGGCGAATATCTCGTCGGCGGAGGCGGAGCCGAGCTGCTCGGCCGCCGTGCCCCCACCCTCGGACCCACCGTCGCCCTCGGCCCGCGCCCCGGTACTGTCCGCCCCGGCACCGTCCGGCGCGACCAGCTCCGCGAGCGCGGTCAGCCGCTGGTGCAGCCTGGCCCGCACACCGTCCCCGGTCATCGGCCCCTCCGCCCCTTCCGTGCGGGAGCCCCGTTCGACGAGGGAGCGCAACGCCCGTTCCATACCGTCGAGTTCACCGGCGAGCGGGAGCGGTGCCTCGGTGGGCTCCGTGCCGAGGACGGTGTCGAGGTGGGCGGCGAGGGCGGCGGGGGTGGGCTGGTCGAAGACGAGGGTCGTGGGCAGGGTGAGCCCGGTGGCCGTACCGAGTTCGTTGCGCAGCCGGACCGCGGTCAGCGAGTCCATGCCGAGGGCGGAGAAGCCCTGGTGCTCCTCGACGGCGGCGGCGCCGGACAGGCCGAGGACACCGGCCGTGTGACCGCGTACCAGGTCCAGGATGATGCGGCGGCGTTCCTCCGCGGCGACTCCGGCCAGCCGCTGGGTGAGCGGGGCGCCGCCCGGCGTGGCGGCGGTCTCGCGCGGGGCCGCGGGCAGCAGTGAGCGGAGGAGCGGCGGCACCCCCGACGGCAGCCGCCGCAGTTCACCGGTGTCCAGCCGGAACGGCACCAGTACGGCTTCCTGGTGGCCGAGTGCGGCGTCGAAGAGGGCCAGGCCCTCCTCGGTGGACAGGGCCCGTACACCGTTGCGTTCGACGCGGGCGAGGCCCGCGCTGTCGAGGTGGCCGGTCATTCCGCTGGCCTCCGCCCACAGGCCCCAGGCCAGGGACACGGCGGGCAGTCCCGCCGCTCTGCGCTCCCGGGCGAGTGCGTCGAGGACGGCGTTGGCGGCGGAGTAGTTGCCCTGGCCGGGCGCGCCGAAGAGGGACGCGGCGGAGGAGAACAGGACGAAGGCGGTGAGGCCGGAGTCCCGGGTGAGTTCATGGAGGTGCCGGGCGGCGTCGGCCTTGGCCCGGAGCACGGTGTCGAAGTGCCGCGGGGTGAGTGACTGCACCACCCCGTCGTCGAGGACCCCGGCGGCGTGCACCACCGCGGTCAGCGGATGCTCCCGCGGCACGGTGCCGAGCAGTGCGGCGAGGGCCTGGCGGTCACCGGTGTCGCAGGCGGCGACGGTGACCTCCGCGCCCAACTCTTGCAGCTCGGCCGCGAGTTGGGTGGCTTGGCCGGTGCGGCTGACGAGGAGCAGCCGGCGTGTCCCGTGCTCTGTCACCAGCCGGCGGGCGACCGCGCTGCCGAGGGTGCCGGTGCCGCCGGTGATGAGGACGGTGCCGTCCGGGTCGAGGGCCGGGGGCGTGGCGGGCACCGCCCGCACGAGCCGGGGGACGTACAACTCCCCTGCGCGGACGGCGATTTCGGGTTCGCCGGTGGCGAGTGCCGCGGCCAGCGCCTCGCCCTGATCAGGAGTGTCCAGGTCCACCAGGACGAAGCGGCCCGGGTTCTCCGACTCGGCCGAGCGGAGCAGTCCGCGTACGGCGGCGAGTGCGGGGTCTGCGGCGGGTTCGGCCGTGCCCGGGAAGGCCAGCAGCATCCGGGTCCCGGTGAGACGTTCCTCGGCGAGGAAGCGCTGGATCAGGTCGAGTACCTGGGCGAGTCGGGGGCGCGGTTCGGGGCCGGGTTCCACCCAGGTCACCAGCACGTCCGGGGCGGGTTCCTGGTCGAGGGCGGCGGCGAGTTTCCCGAACGAGGGGAAGCGGTGGGTGCCTTCGGGGGCCGGTTCCGTGCCGCCGAGGGCAGCCCAGCGCAGGGTACCGCCGGCCCCGGCGTCCGGGATGCGTTCCCAGCGCGGCCGGAACAGCGAGTCGGTACGGGGCGCGGCGAGTGCGCCCTTGGGCAGGGGGCGCAGGGTGAGGGAGTCGACGGAGGCGACGGGCAGCCCGGACTGGTCCGCGACTTCGAGCGAGACGGTGTCCTCGCCCGCCGGGGCCAGCCGCACCCTGAGCAACTGGGCACCGCTGCTGTGCAGTTGGACGCCGTGCCAGGCGAACGGCAGTCGGCCCGCGTCGATTCCGGCGCCCCCGGGGCCGAGCGCGCCCAGCGGGATGGCGTGCAGGGCGGCGTCGAGAAGGGCGGGGTGCAGGGCGAACCGGGCTGCCTCGGACCGGAGTTGGCCGGGCGGCGCGATCTCGGCGAGGATCTCCTCGCCGTGCCGCCAGGCGGCCCGCAGACCACGGAAGGACGGGCCGTAACCGAAGCCGGCCGCGGCGAAGTCCTCGTAGTGGCCGTCGAGTTGGAGTGGTTCGGCGCCGGTGGGCGGCCAGGTTCCCGAGGGCGGCGGGGCCGGTGCTGTCTCGGGTGTCAGGGTGCCGGTGGCGTGCCGGGTCCAGGAGTCGGCGTCCTCGGTGCGGGCGTGCACCCGCAGGTCGCGGTGGCCCTCCTCGTCCGGGGCGCCGACGGTGACCCGGATCCGCACTCCGCCCCGCTCGGGCAGCAACAGCGGTGCTGCCAGGAGGAGTTCACTCACCCGCGGGCAGCCCAGGTGCCGTCCCGCGTGCAGGGCGAGTTCGAGGAAGGCGGTGCCCGGCAGCAGTACGTCGTCACCCAGCCGGTGCTCGGTGAGCCAGGGGTGGGTGCCGCGGGCCAGCCGGGTGGTGAAGAGGTGGCCGTCCGCGCCGGGGAGTTCCACCACGGCGCCCAGCAGCGGGTGCCCGGCGGGGTCGAGGCCCAGCGTGTCCGCGCCGCCGCCGCTCGGCCGCGGCCCGGGCCAGCAGTGCTCCCGCTGGAAGGGGTAGGTGGGCAGGGCGAACGGGGCGGTGGGGCCGGAGGGCAGTACGGCGGCCCAGCGCGGCGCGAGCCCGTGTACGCAGGCCTCGGCGAAGGAGGTGAGCATCCGCTGCCGCCCGCCCTCGTCCCGCCGCAGGGTGGCGCCGAGGAAGCTGTGCCGGCCGCCGGTGTCCAGGGTCTGGCCGAGGGAGACATGCAGTACGGGCTGCGGGCTGACCTCCAGGAAGTGCGCATACCCGGCGTCGGCGAGGGCGCGGGCCGCCGGCTCGAAGAGCACCGTCTGCCGCATGTTGCGGTACCAGTAGTCGCCGTCGAGCAGGGTGGTGTCCAGCAGGCCGCCGGTGACCGTGGAGTAGAAGGGCACCGCGGACGGCAGCGGCCGTATCTCCGCGAACGCGGTACGCATCCGCTCCCGCACCGCGTCGACGCGCACCGAGTGCCCGGGGGTGTCCACGCCGGGGATGCGGCGGGCCCAGATGCCTTCGGCCTCCAGTGCGGTGAGGAGTTCGCCGAGTGCGTCGCGGTCCCCGGAGACGGTGGCGGAGCGCGGGCCGTTGACCGCGGCCACCGACAGCCGGTCCGCCCAGGGCGCGAGGTGTCCTGCGGCGTCCTCGGCGGAGAGCGCGACCGAGGCCATCCCGCTGGTGCCGGAGATGTCCAGCAGGGCCTGGCTGCGGAGGGCCACGATCCGGGCCGCGTCGGGCAGGGTGAGGGCGCCCGCGACGACGGCGGCCGCCACCTCGCCCTGGCTGTGCCCGACGACGGCGGCCGGCTCGATCCCCGCGGCACGCCACAACTCGGCCAGCCCCAGCATCACCGCGAACAGCACCGGCTGGAGGACGTCCACCCGGGACAGCGGCGGTGTCCCCTCAGCCTCCCGCAGGACCTCGGTGAGCGACCAGTCGGTGTACGGGGCGAGGGCCTGGGCGCACTCCTCGACGCGGCGGGCGAACACCGGTGAGGCGTCGAGGAGTTCACGGGCCATCCCGGTCCACTGGGAGCCCTGGCCGGGGAAGACGAGGACGGGCCGGGGCGCGTCGGGCAGTGCCGTACCGGCGACGGTGGCCGGGCCGGGGTCTCCGGCGGCGAGGCGGGCGAGTTCGGCGAGCAGGGTGTCCCGGTCGGCGGCGAGGACGACGGCGCGGTGCTCGAACAGGGCGCGGGAGGCGAGCAGCGAGGCCGCGAGGTTCGTGAGGACCGCGTCGGGGGCGGCGGTCAGGCGTTCACCCAGCCGGCGGGCGAGGTCCCGCAGCGCCTCGGGGGAACGCGCGGACACCACGAAGGGCAGCGGCGGCGCGTGCCTGGACTCGCCCCCGGACCCGACCCCGGATTCGGCCCCGGTTTCGGTGAACAGCCTTTCTGGCGAGGCGAGTTGGGCGCCCTGCTCCGCCAGGGTGTCGTCCGGTGCGGGTGCCTCTTCCAGCAGGGCGTGGGCGTTGGTGCCGCTGATGCCGAAGGAGGAGACGGCGGCGCGGCGGGGGCGGCCGGTCTCGGGCCAGGGCCTGGCCCGGGACAGCAGCCGCACCGGTCCCGAGGACCAGTCGACGTGCGAGGTGGGTTCCTCGCTGTGGAGGGACCTGGGCAGGATGCCGTGCCGCAGGGCCATCACCATCTTGATCACCCCGCCGACGCCCGCGGCGGCCTGGCTGTGCCCGATGTTGGACTTCAGCGAACCGAGCCACAGTTGGTGGTCCGCGGCCCGCTCCCGCCCGTAGGTCTCCAGCAGCGAATGCGCCTCGATGGGGTCGCCGAGCGCGGTGCCGGTGCCGTGCGCCTCCACCGCGTCGATCTCCTCCGGCCGCAGCCGGGCGCGTTCCAGGGCCTGCCGGATGACACGCTGCTGCGAGGGCCCGTTGGGTGCGGTGAGCCCGTTGCTCGCCCCGTCCTGGTTGACGGCGCTGCCGCGGACCACGGCGAGCACGGGGTGGCCGTTGCGGCGGGCGTCGGAGAGGCGTTCCAGCAGCAACATGCCGACGCCCTCGCCCCAGCCGGTGCCGTCCGCCGCCGCCGAGAACGCCTTGCAGCGGCCGTCGGGCGCCAGTGACCGCTGGCGGCTGAACTCCACGAACGAGGCGGGCGTGGACATCACCGTGGCGCCGCCCGCGAGCGCCAGGGAGCACTCGCCGCCGCGGAGCGCCTCCATCGCCAGATGCAGGGTGACCAGGGACGACGAGCAGGCCGTGTCCACGGTCAGCGCCGGGCCCTCAAAGCCGAAGGTGTAGGCGATCCGCCCGGAGGCGATGCTTCCGGCACTGCCGTTGATGACATACCCGGCGAGTTCCTCCCGCCCCGCCAGCAGTTCCGCGTAGTCGTGGTACATCACCGAGGCGAAGACCCCGGTACGGCTGCCGCGCAGGGTGGTCGCGTCGATCCCGGCCCGTTCGACGGCCTCCCAGGCGGTCTCCATCAGCAGCCGCTGCTGGGGGTCCATGGCCAGCGCCTCATGCCGGTTGATGCCGAAGAAGGCCGCGTCGAACGCGGTGACCCCGTCGAGGAAGCCGCCGTCGCGGACGTAGGAGGTGCCGGGGTGCGCGGGGTCGGGGTCGTAGAGGCCCTCGGTGTCCCAGCCGCGGTCGGTGGGGAACGGCGCGATGGCGTCGGTGCCGTCCGCGACCAACCGCCACAGGTCCTCCGGCGAGGTCACCCCGCCGGGGTAGCGGCAGCTCATACCGGTGATCGCGATGGGTTCGCGGGCCTGGTCCTCCACGTCCTTGAGCCGTTGCCGGACGTGTTGGAGTTCGGCGGTCGCGCGCTTCAGGTAGTCACGGAGTTTCTCCTCAGCCGCCATCGGCTCGTCTCCTTCGAAGCGACTCGGTGCCCACGCGGGGGCGGGTGGGGGGAAGTGGGGCGCGGGTTCGGCGCTCAGGCCCCGGTCGGGGCGGTGGCGGTGTCCGGCGCGGTGAGGTCCGGGAGCAGGGTGAGGCGGCTCGCGGTCCGGTTGATGTCCAGGGGCAGCGCCTCACCGCGCAGGCAGTCCGCGAGGGGTGCGGTACCGATCAGGTGGAAGCGGATGTCGCGGTCGTACAGCACATCCACGAGGTTGGCGAAACGCTGTGCGGCGTCACGGTACTTGGCGCCCAGTGCGGGCAGTCCGGAGAGGACCAGGTGGTGGAACCGGTCGGTGAGAGCGAGGTAGTCGAGCGTGGAGGTGGTGGTGTCGCACAGCTCGTGGAAGTCCCACCAGACCAGGTCGTCCCGGACGGCGAGCGGGCTCAGCTCGCGGTCCCGGACGGTGAGCGGGCCGCGTTCCGCGGGCTCGGGTGGCCGCAGGCCGGCCGTCGCGTACTGCTCGGGGGTGCCGGGCCACAGATAGCCGCCGCGTTCGAACTCGGTGCGCGGTTCGGCGGGGCGGTTCGCCGCCCGGTAGTCCTGCGGGCCGGACACCTCGATCACGTCGAGGGCGTCTTCGAGGAGGGCGATGGCCGGCTCGAACATGGGGTGGTGGATCGGGTTCGGCAGCAGCCCGGCGGGCGCGTAGTTGGAGGTGACGAGCAGGGTGATCCTCCGCTCGAAGAGCGACCGGAGCACCCGGGCGATCAGCATCGCGTCGCCCGGATCATGCACATGGAACTCGTCGAAGTACAAGAAGCGGCAGTCGCCCAGGAGTTCGGCCACCGCGTGGTCACAGGCGGCCCGGTCGCCGCGGTGGCGGGCGTACGCGGTGTGGAACTCCCGGAAGAACTCGTGGAAGTGCACCCGGTGCTTGTGCCGCACGTCCACGGACTCGTAGAAGACGTTCGCCAGCCAGCTCTTGCCTCGGCCTACGGGACCCCAGAGGTACACACCCCGCGGCGGTTCACCGCGGCCCCCGAGGAGGCGGCGCCTGCGGGTGAGGGCCGCGCCCAGTTCCATCAGCCGCCGGGACGCCGCGAGTTGGGAACTGTCGAGGGTGAACCCCGCCTGTCGGGCGGCGAGTTCGAACGTCTCCATCAGCGGTCGTTTCCCCGTTCACGGTCGGCATCGATGCTCGGCAGACACCATCGAAGGCGGGCGGACGTGATCGTGCCAGATGCCCCCACCCGAAGCCAATGCCCCGCGCCCCCACCTGTGCTTCCATACCCCGGTGGGCACCCGCACATCAATCACCACAGCCCGCCCGCCCCGCGGTGTGCGGGCACGGACGGGCGGCGATCTCGACGGGTGTGTACGGATACTGGCCGAGGTGCACACCGCCGACGGATATCCCCTGAACTGGCCCGCCGCGCCCGGTACTTGGCTGACGCCGCCCGCCCATACCGCCTCCTGGGTGGCAGAGCTGGACGGCCGCGTCGCCGGTCACGCCGCCCTCTGCCACGCCACCCCGGACGACGCGGCGCCCACGGCATGGAGCGCCCACACCGGAAGCCCCACCACCGCGACCGCCGTCCTCAGCCGCCTGTTCGTCGCCCCCTGGGCCCGCGGCCACGGCCTCGGCGCACTGCTCCTCACCCGGGCCACCGCGGCGGCCCGGGACCGCGCCCTGCACCCGGTACTCGACGTCCTGACCTCCGACACCGCCGCCGCCCACCTCTACGCACGCCTCGGCTGGCACCACCTGGCCACCGTCACCCAGCACTGGAGCCCGGCCCAGCAGGTCACCGTCGACTGCTGGGCGGCGCCGGGCCACCGGGCCATCGGTTACCGTCCACCGAGTGCCGGTCGTCCGCAGGGCCGCGGCGCCGAGGCCGGGGAGAGGGGAGACGGGGATGAGTTCCCACCACGGGGACACGGCGGACATGCCGGAGATGGCCGAGGAGGCCGGTGAGGCCGGTGAGGCCGGTGAGGTCCGTCGTTTCTGGGGTGGGCTCGGGCTGCCGGGGCTGGTCGATGTGCACACCCACTTCATGCCGGAGCGTGTGCTGCACAAGGTGTGGAACTACTTCGACACCTCCGGTCCCCTGCTCAACGGGCTGGAGTGGCCGATCACCTACCGCCGGGAAGAAGCCGAACGCACCGCGCTGCTCAGGGAGTTCGGGGTGCGGGCCTTCACCTCCATGCTCTATCCGCACAAACCGGGTATGGCAAGGTGGCTGAACGGCTGGTCCGCCGGCTTCGCCCACCGCACCCCCGACTGCCTGCACACCGCCACCCTCTACCCCGAGCCCGACACCGGCGCCTATGTCCGCGAGGCCCTGGAAGCCGGTGCCCGCGTCTTCAAGGCCCATGTGCAGGTCGGCGCGTACGACCCGACCGATGAGCAACTCCGGCCCGCCTGGGGGCTGTTGGCGGAGGCCGGTGCCCCGGTCGTGATGCACTGCGGCTCCGGACCCGCCCCCGGCCAGCACACCGGCCCCGAGCCCGTCGCCCGACTGCTCGCCCGCCACCCCCGGCTGCGCCTCGTCGTCGCCCATATGGGGATGCCGGAGTACGAGGACTTCCTCGGCCTCGCCGAACGGTACGAGGGGGTGCGGCTGGACACCACGATGGCGTTCACCGACTTCACCGAGGGCTTCATGCCGTTCCCGCGCGCGGCCCTGCCCAGACTCGCCGACCTCGGCGACCGCGTCCTCCTCGGCACCGACTTCCCCAACATCCCCTACCCCTACCTGCACCAACTCCGCGCCCTGGAACGGCTGGACCTCGGACCGGAGTGGCTGCGGGCGGTGTGCCACGACAACGCGGCGGAACTGTTCGGACTCTGACCTGACGAGACCCCAACGGCCTTGCAGCGCCGCCCCGTTGGGGCGTCCGGTGAGCGGAGGATGTAAGCCTGGGCTTTCAGGCATTGCGGCTGTCATGCTCATGCGCGGACCCTGTTCGGGTTGCCGTAGTCAGACATCCCCCCACCACGTCGCGTCCCGGCAGCACGCCCCTCGCGGCCCCCGCACACCGGCCAGGTGTGTACGCCGGCGGACGGGCGGGGACGTGGCAACGATCCCTGAAGGAGCCGGCGTTGCGTACCCACCTCACCCGCCCCGCCATACTGGCCGCCTCACTCGTCGCCGCGGGCGCACTGCTCGCGGTGCCCGGCACGGCCACCGCGGCCGTCCCCGCGTCCGACGCCCCCTCGTCCACCGCGACGGCGAGCGGCCACGGTCTGAAGAACTTCCAGCAGCGGCACGGCCTGGCCGCCACCGGCGTCGTCGACGGCGCCACCGCGAAGGCCCTCGGCAAGGCCTCCGACGCCGAACTGCACCAGACCTTCCGCACCGCCGCCGACCTCGGCCCCGAGGAGCTGGCGAACGCGCGCACCGTCATCGGTGTCGGCAAGGGCGCGGGCATCCCGGAACAGGGCCAGGTCATCGCGCTGATGACGGCCATGCAGGAGTCGAAGTTCGTCAACTACCTGTCGCCCGTCGACCACGACTCGCTCGGCATCTTCCAGCAGCGCCCCAGCACCGGCTGGGGCACCCCGGAGCAGATCACCGACGTGCCGACCTCCTCGAAGTCCTTCTACGGGGTGGCCGACTTCGGCAGCAACCCCGGCCTGATCCAGATCGCCGGCTGGGAGACCATGCCGCCCGGTGACGTCTGCCAGGCGGTCCAGGTCTCGGCGTTCCCCGACGCCTACGCCCAGTGGGAGGGCTTCGCCCGCGACCTGCTCGCCCAGGAGAGCCCGACGGTCCCGCCGATCCCGTAACCCACCCGTTCGCCACCCACCTCAACCCGCCTCAACCCGCCTCAACTCCGTTTCCCCCCACAGGAGTTCACATGCGTAAGAGACTTGTCTCCACGGCGGTCGCGATGGCCGCCGCCGGAGTGCTGATGGCCCCCGCGCTGGCCCAGGCCGACGCCCGGCCGGCCACGCCCGCCTCCGCGCTCTCCCACGTCGACGTGCTGGCAAACGGTACCGGCGCCGGTACCGCCGTCGTCAGCGGGCACAACAAGCCGGGCACCCGGTTCCACGTCGAGGGCGCGCACACCCGGTCCGCGCACACCCTCAACGTCGACTACCAGGTCCAGGAGACCGGCTACTGGTGCGGCCCCGCCGCCACCCGTATCGCCCTCTCCGCCCGCATCGGGGCGCCCAGCCAGGGCAACCTCGCCGGGCAGCTCGGCACCACCGAGAACGGCACCGACCACATCGGCCTGGTCACCAACGTCCTCAACAACAACCTCGGCACCGGCTGGTACGAGACCAAGCAGATGCCGAACGACCCGCCCAGCCAGGCCCAACGCGACCTGCTCTGGCGGGACATCGTCCTCGACATCAACAACAACTACCCGATCGTCGCCAACATCGTCGCCCCGCCCAACAACCACCCGCCGGGCTACCCCAACGACCAGACGATCTTCCACTACTTCACGGTCATCGGCTACGACGACGCCAACCAGAACGTCCTCATCGCCGACCCCGCCTCCTTCGGCGGCAACCAGATCTACTGGATCTCCTTCAACCTCCTCGCCACCCTCATCCCCCCGAAGGGGTACTCCGCCTGACCGGAGCCGCCTCGGCTGACCGGCACCGTTCCGGCGGCCGTCCGTACAACGGCCGTCACACCGTGGCCCCCGGCACGTCCCGCCCACCGCCCCTTTCCCCAGGGCACCCGGACGGGACACCGCCGGGGGCCGCGGTGCGCCACCGCACCCCCGCCTCAGAACGTCCAACGGGTGTGCGTATAGCGGCCGTTGTCCCGCCCGAAGCCGTAAGCGGTGGCCGGGGTGACGGCGAACAGCGCCACCTGCCCCGCGCGCATCCCGTCCCCGATACCGTGAAAGGTGCCCTCGGACGAGGTGATGTGCGCCCCGTACTTCGCCTCGTACGCCGCGATCGCCGCCTCCCTCAGCGCCGGGTCCTCGACCCGCGCCGCCGTACCCTCGATCACCAGGTCGAGCCCCTCGGCGAGGGAGTTCCGCCCGGTGGTGAGGGCGCAGTGGGCGTCACCGGCGAGGTTCCTCGCCTTCTGCTCGCCGGGGCCGGTGGAGAAGAACAGGTGCCCGTCGTGCCAGGCCGCGATCACAGGCGTGACATGCAACCGCCCATCGGAACGCACCGTCGACAGCCAGAAGATCTCCGCCCGCGCCAACTCCCCCTCCGCCACGGCCCATTCGGTGGCGGTGGCGTTCTCGGCACCGGGCCGGGGATTGAGCGCGGAGCTGTAGCGGGCGTCCAGCTCGGTGGTCGCGGGGGTGCCGACAGCGGGTTCTGGGGTGGGCATGGGGCACGTCCTTCCTGGCGGGGCCGGGACCGATGAGTTTCGCCGTCCTCCGCGGTCGTAGTGGTGGAATCAGCATTCACCACCCGTGCGCGGACCCCCCGCGCCCGACACGGCCCACCCAGGAACGAGGACCCCGATGCGCACTCTCATCAGCACCGCCTTCATCTCACTCGACGGTGTGGTCGAAGCCCCCGGCGGCGAGTCCGGCTACCGCAACGCGGGCTGGACGTTCAAGGACATCGAGTTCCTCCCCGAGGCCTTCGAGCTGAAGGGCCAGGAGCAGGAAGAGGCCACCGCGATGCTGTTCGGCCGCGTCAGCTACCAGGCGTTCAGCCCCGTCTGGCCGGACATGGAGGACTTCACCCGATACCGCGACCTCCCCAAATACGTGGTGTCCCGCTCCCTCACCGAGAGCGACCTCGTCACCAACTGGGGCGAGACGACGATCCTGCGCTCCCTGGCCGAGGTGGCCGCGCTCAAGGAGACCGACGGCGGCCCCATCATCACGCACGGCAGCGCCACCCTGAACCGCGCCCTCTCCGACGCCGGCCTCATCGACCGCTACCACCTGTTGGTCTTCCCCCTACTCCTCGGCGCCGGCAAGCGCCTCTTCAGCACCACCGACAAGGACACCCAGAAGCTCCGCCTCCTCGACCACAAGGCCTACGCCAACGGCCTCCAGAAGAACATCTTCGAGGTCCTCCACTGACACCTCCCTCTCCTCCCCTCCTCTCCTCGGCCTTCCTCTTCCCTTCCCGTCCCTTCATCCCGCCCCTCAGTCCCTACGGTCCCTGCGGTCCGTCGCCGCACCGGCCGGCCGTACGACGAAGTAGTTGGTGACGACCGCCCGGTAACTGGCGTGACGCGTAAGGCCGCTGTGTTTCAGGCACCACATCTGGACCCTGTCCTTGTCCTCCGTCTCCGGTGAACGTTCACCGCAGGACATGCACCACGCGTGCGCCAAACCCTGTTCGGCGTCGGGATCTGTTCTCAGCGTCTGGTCCACGAACCGCATTACTGATCGCATGTTCCGGATCCCCCTTCGCCAGCGATTCGGATTTCAGCCCATACGGTCTTGCCGATCACCTGTTCCGTGACTCCCCACGCCGAGGACAGAATCTCCACCATCTCAAGCCCGCGCCCGGATACGGCCAAGTCCCGCTCACCACAACGCTTTCGGGGCATCCCGTCACCCACGTCCCGCACTTCCACCCGTACGCGGTCGGAGTCCATGTCGAGCATGAGCGCGACCTGGCGATCGCGTGCCGTCCTGCCGTGGACGATGGCGTTGGCCACCAGCTCCGAGACGATCTGAACGAGATCGTCCGAGGTCCCGTCGAGCGCCGCCCCCTCGGCGAACCTGCGCGCGAACTCCCGCGCCCTGCCGACACTCGCCTTGCTCCGCGGATACCGAGCGCTTAACCGATGGGCGTTGGTCATACGACCCCCTGTCACGGGTGATACGTGATGTGACGGTTCGTCACCTTCCATACGCCGCCGACGAGTCGACCCGCCCAACCGACGCCTGACCACCATGCACCTTGGGACCACCGAAGTGTCAAGTCCCCACTTCGAGTGTCACTACCAGGAGTTGCCGTGACGGTGGGTAGCGGGCAGACTTACCAGGTACAGAGCGGAGGTAGCGGAGTGCCGATCACCCACAACCCGACGATTCGGCAACGCCGGTTGGCGCGCACATTGAAGGAGCTGCGCATCGCGGCGGGGTTGAAGCATTCGGATGCCGCGGAAGTTCTCGGTTGCGCGGAGTCCAAGATGACCCGCATCGAGAACGCCCAGTCAGGAATCCGCCTCCTCGACCTGAGAGCCCTCTTCGACGCCTACGGCATCACGGACAAGGCCCAGCGAGCGGAACTCGAAAAGCTGGCCCGAGCCGCCAAACAAAAGGGCTGGTGGGCCGAGTACGGCAACTCCATCGATCCGACCTACACGGCATACATCGCCATCGAGTCCGACGCGGCCGAGATCTACGACGTCGAGACCAGCCTGATCCCCGGCCTGTTGCAGACGCCCGCCTACACCGAGGCAGTCATCAGGATTCAGGCCCCGGACTCCTCGCAGGAGCAAGTCGACACCCAGATCAAGGTCCGCGAGGAACGCAGGAAGATCCTCACTCGCGACGAGGACCCGGTCCATCTGTGGGTCATCCTCTCCGAGGCCATACTGCGTCACCGCGTCGGCACCCCGGACGTCATGCGTGAACAGCTCGAATCGCTCCTCGCCTCCAGCAAAGAGACCAACGTCGAGCTGCAAGTCCTCCCGGTCGAAAGCCCGTTGAACGCGGCACTCTTCGGCCCGTTCGTCATCATGAGCTTTCCGTCGACATCAGAGTCGGACGTCGCCTACGCGGAGTCGACCACCGGCACCGTGTACTACGAGGAAAAATCCGACACCGACGTGTATCGAACGCTGTTCCGGCGTTTGAATGTCGCGGCTTGCGACGTGTCTAAGTCAAGAACCTTGATCCGCAAGGCCATAGAAGAAACGGTAACCAAGTGACGAACAAGCACCCGAACCCCACGAAGAACCTCGCCTGGGTCAAGTCCTCCTACTCAGGCAACAACGGCAACTGCGTCGAGGTTGCGATTCTTCCCGGCGGCGGTCGGGCGGTTCGTGACTCCAAGGACCCGAGCGGCCCCAATCTCTCCTTCACCGCACGTGAATGGCGGGCGTTCATCGACGGGACTCAGGCGGAAGAGTTCAACGCCTGACCCCGACCGATGTGCGGGTGAGCGCGTACCGAGGGCGGATTCCTCGGTGCGCGCTCTGCGCTAGATCAGCGCCTCAACACACCCGGGCCGGGCGTTCGTTGAACTGAAGTTTGTGGCCATCGGGTGCGTTGACGGTGGCGTAGGTCCCCCCACGGCCGGATCGTCGGATCGGAGACGACGGCGCCGCGCTCACGGAGTTGCCGCACCGTGGCCGCGACGTCAGGGGACGCGAAGGTGAGATGGGCGCCGTCTCCCGGAGCTCTCCCGAAAGCGGCGGCATCCGAGAGAACGATCGAGGTCTGCGCTCCGCTCGGCCTCACTTCCAGCCACCGGGCACCCTGCCCCATGTCCACGTCCGTCACGACCTCGAAGGCGAGGACATCCCGGTAGAAGGCCAGTGCCGCGTCCTGGTCACTCACGTAGAGAACTGCCGAAGCCACATTCGTAATCATGAGGAAGCCGTACCGACTCCCCGAACCGACCGACAACGGCCGCAACCGACGCTGAAAGCTCAGGAAGTCGATTTCTGTCGCGACCCACTCCCGGAACGTTCCGCACGGCGCGATTCCGTTCATGTCCTGGGGGGACGCAGGAGGGGCGGCCGGGATGTCGTGGGACTTCGCCGCCCCGGCCCGGCCGATGCTCGACGCCCTGCTCTGCGGAGAGCCGGTGACTCTCGGCGTACTCGCCGCGAGCGCTTCGCAGTCGTTGGAAGATGTCGCCGCCGTAGTGACCGCACTGGTGCAAGGACAGGCCGCATCGGTCCTCGGAGTGGTCGCGTGAGCGCCGCCCTGGGGCTGGGAACGTACCGGGTGCGTGCCGTCGCGGAGGCGGCGCGCACCGCGTGCTCGGCCGGGGTCCCGTGGATCGACACCGCCCCGAACTATGCGGGCGGAGGGGCCCACCAAGAGCTGGGCCCGGTACTCGCCGAGCACCCCTGGGTGCGGGTGGCGACAAAGACCGGATTCATGATCGGCGCCCAGATCGCAGCCGCGGTGGGTACCGGCGTTCTGAGCCGTGAGGAGGCTGCGTTCGGCCACAGCCTGAACCCGCGGTTCGTGCGCTGGCAGACGGCCCGGGCCGCAGCCTGCCTCGGCCGCGCCGACCTCGTGTTCGTCCACAATCCGGAAAGGGCGTCAGAGGACCGTGCGGAGCTCCACTCCGCGCTCCTCGGCGCATTCACCGAGCTGGAGGAGTTCGCCCACGCAGGCCGTATCGGCGGGTACGGGGTGGCCACCTGGTCCGGCTTCAGGCAGGGCCTTTTCACCGTGCCCGAACTGATCGGCCTGGCTCAGCAGGCGTCCGGCGGCGACACCCACCACCTGCTGGCCGTCCAGATGCCGGTGTCCCTGGTGGTGATCCAGCCGATCGCCCTCGCCCTGGGCGGGCGGGGCCCGCTCGTCCAGGCCCGCGCAGCCGGGCTCACCACATTCGGGTCGGCGCCGCTGCACGGCGGACAGCTCCCGGAAATGGTGACACCGGAACTGGTCGACTTCATCCAGCCCGGCCTGTCCCGGGCCGCCGTGTGCCTGCTGGCAGCAGCCTCCTGCCCCAGCCTGGACGTCGTACTCACCTCGGCCAGCTCCGAAGTGCACTGGAGGGAATCGGCTGCCGCGCTCGCCCTACCCTTGGACGCCTGCCAGTTGAGAAAGGTGACCGATGTCCTCGCCCCCGCCCGACACCGCCACCCGTGACCGCATGTGCACCGAGCACGAACACGCCGCCGCGCTGCTCGGAGTCACGTGCACCGGGCCGGAGACCTGGGGATGGGAGGGCCGCACCCTCGGGCGCCGGGCCGGTGGCACCTGGCTGCGGCTGCTGTCCGTCGACACGGGCAAGGAAGGCGGCAAGCTGTGGGAAGGCACCGCCGCAGCAGAACGCCTCATCCCGGCCGGGATCCCCCGGCCTCGTCTGGCCGCTATGCGCGACTGGGCGAGCGACGGCCACACCTACCGCGCCGAACTGACCGCCTACGTCACCCAGCCCGTCCTCCAGACAGGCGGCCCGGTCCTCGACCGCGAACCCGAGCTGTCCCGCACCTGGTGGTCCGACCTGCGCCGCACTCTGCACCAGGTGGCCGCGGTGCCCACCGACCGGGAGGCCGTCCGGCAGGAATGGATCGTGCGCTCGTTCCCCCGGTTCCTCGGCATCCCGGCGCCGACGGTGATCGAGTGGGTCACCGCACACGGCGACCTCCATTGGGGCAACCTCACCGGGGAGCCGCTGGCCGTCCTGGACTGGGAAACCTGGGGGCGCGCGCCGTACGGATACGACATCGGCCTCCTGCACACCTATGCGCTCGCCCAGTCCGCCACATCCGCCCGGATCCGCTCCGAGTTCGCCGACGTCCTGACCAGCCGTGCTGGCCGCATCGGCGAACTCGTCGCCCTCGCCGAGCTGTTGCAGGTCGCCGAACGGGGCGGACACCCGGAACTGGCGCCGCTGCTAGCCGAGCGTGCCGAACAACTCACCGGCTGCACACTCCCAGCTCTCGGTGGACCGAGCACCTGAAGGTCAATCTCAATAATCAAGGGCCTTGATCCGCAAGGCCACAGAAGAACAAGGCCACAGAAGAAACGGTGCGGCTGATTTCCTGTTCCCGGGAGTCAGGAGGTGAGGAGGTCAAGTTCGCGGGTGATCGCCCTGCGGATTGTGGCGTGCTGCGGTCCGAGTGCGTACTGCTCGTCGTGCCAGCGTTCACGTGGATAGAGCCATACCGGCCTTCCGACCAGGTCGGCCGACTCCCAGTCGAACCGCGGCCAGATATGCGCATGGAGAAAAGGGTCGGTGTTACCGAGGATCTCCAGGTTGACCCGCCGGAACGCCGAGTCGAGCCGCCGGCAAGCACGTTCGACGGCCTCTCCCAGCTTGTCCATGTCGGAGAGGAACGCCATCCGCCTTTCCTTCGGGAGATCCGACAACCGCCCCACCGCGGGATCGTCCACCAGGAGCACCGAGTATCCGGGCAGGAACTGGACGTCCCCGATCACCGCGAACCCGGCCGCCAACTTCCGCAGTACCGTGGGGTTTTCTCCCCGCAGGGCACTGCCGATCCGGTCTTTCCGCCAGTCGTCGGTCGTACCTCGCACCGAATTCAGCTCCTCACCGTCCCCGTGTCGGGCGTTCGTCGAGTCGGGTGCTAGAAGGCCAGGAAGTCGATTTCTGAGGCGACCCACTCGCGGAACGTTCCGCACGGCGCCATTCCGTTCGTGTCGACTGCGTGCCGCCCGACGCCCGGGGTCCATCCCCGTTGGCGCGGGGAGCAGTCTTGCTGACCAGCAGTTCTACCGCCCCGTGGCCCCGTTGTCAGCAACTTTCGCCGATTCCGGCAAAGCGCCCATACCCCCTAAGCGCAACCGCGTCCCATCCCCCAACCACAGTGGCAGGCCGCATCGCACACCGAGTCGCCCAACTGCCGACGCATGACGCACAACATCAGGCACACCTAGTACGAGAGCGTCTTCGCGGTGGAGGCCGTTGCTGATGGTGTGTGTGCACGGCTGAGGACCATCCTGCGCCAGCCGGTCACCGAGGCCACGGAGGGCACCGGCGGCCCGGCGGTGACTGAACGGCCTGGCGGCGCACGGTAGTTGGGGTGGCGGGTGGCTGTGGTGTCACAGTGCTCGGCGCATACAGGCCCGGGGCCAGCGGTCCAGACCGTGGGCGGCCTCGCGTTCGCGGATCTCGCGCAGGCCCGGGGTGAGCCCGTCCTCGTCCAGCAGCCGGAAGCCACAACTGCGCGCGTAGTAGGGGGCGTTCCACGGGACCTGGGTGAAGGTGGTGAGCGTCAGGGCGGACGCCGCCTCGTTCGTTACGGCGTGGCCGGCCAGGTGATCCAGCAGCGCCCGCCCGACACCGCGCCGTGCACCGTCCGGGTGCACCGAGACCTGCTCGACATGGAGATTGCCGTCGACACGGTCGGCGATCAGATAGGCGACCGGGGTACCGGTGCCGTCGTCCATCACCCAGGCCAGTCCCGTGTGGTGGTAGCGGGCGAGTTCGTCGAGCGGAGGCGGCTCGTCGTCCGCGATCTCCGGCATCCCGATATCGCGGAAGCACCGCCCGGCGGCCCTCTCGATGTCCTGGAGCACGCCCAGTTCGTCCAGGCGTACGGCCCGGATGCGCATGTCTGCCATGACCGCATTCTGCACGGTACGGCGGTCGGGGGTCCGGGCCACCGGTGCCCGTCCACCGCCACCCCGGGCCGACCTGCCACCCACCGGTTGCAGTACCGACGCGCACATGCAACCCTGGAGTTGCAAGTCGCACGACAGAGACGCGGAACGAACCACACGCAACAGGAGAAGAGGGCTGCCCCATGACCGACAACACGCCCACCGGCACCGACGAGGCCCACCCCCACCCGCACACCGCCGAGGAACTGGCCGAACTCGACCGGATCGCACGGCAGATCGACATCGACGCCCCCGCGGAACGAGTCTGGGACCTGATCGCCCGCCCCGGCTGGTACGTCAACGACGGCGCCGTCGACCCGGACCCCGACCTGCACTACGAAGACGACGTGGCGGTACTGCGCCACCCCACCCTCGGCGAGTTCCGCTTCCGCACGGTGACCCTGGACAAGCCCCGGTACGCGGCCTTCCGCTGGATCGGGACCCCGTTCCGGAACGAGTCGGCACCGTCGACCCTGCTGGAGTTCTGGATCGACGAGCGGGACGGCGGCGGGGTGACCCTGCGCGTGGTGGAGAGCGGCTTCTCCAGCCTCTCCGAGGACCCGGCCACCTGGCTCAAGCAGCGCGAGGGCAACGTCAAGGGCTGGCGTATCGAACTCTCGGCCGCGAAGACATACGCGGAACGGGGCGCGGGCTCCGGCACCGGTTCGGGCACCGACGCGGGCACCGACGCCGGTACAGGTACGGCGGACGCAGACGGCACCGCGGACCGGACGGAGCGCCGATGACCCCGCCCGCCGCCCCCCTCCCCACCGTGTGTGCCGCACTCGGCGACGCGACCCGTTGGGAGATACTCACCCGGCTCGGCGAAGGCCCCAAATCGGCGTCCGCACTCGCCCGTGAGCTGCCGGTCAGCCGCCAGGCGATCGTCAAGCATCTGGAGGTGCTGCGCGAGGTCGGCCTGATCGAGTCCGAGCAGCGCGGACGCGAGATCGTCCACCTCGCCCTCGGCACCCGCCTCGGCCAACTCGCCCGCGAACTCGACCGCATAGGCCACTCCTGGGAGACCCGCCTCCGCACCATCAAGCAACTCGCGGAGCAACCACCACCCACCACCCCGAATCCCGCCGAGGAACCACCCCATGACTGACCAGGACCACGACACCGCCGACAACACCGCCGACCGGCCACCCGCACTCCCACCCATCACCGACCGGGCCACCTTCCAGTCCCGACTGGACCGACTGCGGATCCGCGAGAAGGCACACACCCGCGAAGGCGACGCGATCGCCGCGGCCCGCCGCCGCCTGCCCATGGTCGAGGTGCCCGCCGACCTCCAACTCACCGGCGCCAACGGCCCGTTCACCCTCCTCGACGCCTTCGAAGGCCGCCGGCAACTCATCGCCTACTACTTCATGTGGCACGACGGACACCCCGCCGCCGAGCAGTGCGAGGGCTGCACCTGGGTCACCTCCCAGGTCCAGGAACTGTCCTACCTCCACTCCCGCGACATCACCTACGCCGTCTTCTGCCAGGGCCCCTACGAGGCCGGCCGCCGCTACCGCGACTTCATGGGCTGGCACATCCCGTGGTACTCGGCACTCCCCTCCCTGGACACCCTCCTGGAAGGCCGCCAGGTCGGCATGATGCACCTCGTCTGCTACCTCCGGGACGGCGACCGCGTCTTCGAGACGTACTGGACGACCCTGCGCGGTGTGGAGGAGATGGACTACAGCTACGCCCTGATGGACCTCACCGCATACGGCCGCCAGGAACTCTGGGAGGACTCCCCGCCCGGTTGGCCGGTCGTCCAGGGCACCCCCGCCGACCACATCCGCCTACGCCGCGACGGCCGCCCCATCCCCCAGTGGCCCCGCCTCGAAGCCGGCCACACCGACGACCTCGACCCCCAACACCCCTGAACGGGGCGGAAGTCGGGAGCGGGAGCGGGACTGCGGGACGACTGCGAGGCTGGCGGAATGCCCGACGCCCTGAACGACCCGTCCCAACTCCCCGACCCATGGTGCGCACCCGCGAGCGGCCTGTACCTCTTCGACGAGGAACTCCGACGCGAACTCTCCCCCGGCCCCCCTCCACGGCGCCACCCTCTCCGCAAGCAGCCCCAGCGGGCGCGGGGAGCAGTCTTGCTGACCAGCAGTTCTACCCCCGCCATGGATTGGGTACTCGATCAGTTGGGTGAGCGCGGACCTGAAGTAGGGGTCCAGTACGCGGTGGCCGTGCGCCGCGCGCGTCACGTATGGGTGAGGCGCCAGAGTGAGGTGACTTCCGCGGCTCGGGCGGCGTGTAGGGGATCGGTGGTGTCGGCCGCTCGGCGGTGTCGCGGCCGTGTGTCGATCCTGTCCACCACGCGCAGGCCGGCCGCCTCGATACCGGCCAGGAGTTCGCCGCGCGCCCTCAGACCGAGGAGTTCGGCCAGGTCGGAGAGGATGAGCCAGCCTTCGCCTCCCGGTTCGAGATGCGCGGTGAGCCCGGTCAGGAAGCCGTGGACCATACTGCCGCCCGGGTCGTAGACGCCCTGTTCCACGGCGGAGGTGGGCCGGGCCGGGAGCCAGGGCGGATTGCAGACGACGAGGTTCGCACGGCCCGCGGGAAAGAGCCCAGAGCCCCCGATGTCGACGCACCCGGTGAGGTGCAGCCGGCGCACGTTGTCGCGCGCACAGGCCAGCGCCCGCACACTGCTGTCGGTGGCCACGACGCGGCCGACTCCCCGGCGCGCCAGGACGGCCGCGAGCACTCCGGTACCCGTACCGAGATCGAACGCGGTAGCACACGGCGGGGGCAGCGGCGCCTGCGCGACAAGGTCGACGTACTCACCTCTGACCGGGGAGAACACCCCGTAGTGCGGGTGAATCCGAGCACCGAGAGCTGGTACCCGCACACCCTTCGTACGCCACTGATGCGCCCCGATCACACCGAGCAGTTCGGTGAGCGGGACAACCATGGGCCCGGACCACGGACCGTACGCCTCGGCACACGCCCGCCGCACCTCCGGGGCCCGGCGCAGCTCCAGACGGTAGCCGTCCTCCAGCAGGACAAGAAGCCTGCCCAGCACGCGGGCACGGTGACTACGGGACCGACGGTGCAGGTGGAAGAGGGCTGCCGGGGTGCCGTCTTGCAGGGTGGGCTTCTGAGTGGGTCTCCGGGTGGTTCGCCGCTCGATGCGGCGGCTCAACGACCCTAGAAGCTGGCGGGCGTTGTGGTAGTCACCCCGCCAGAGCAGACCGGTGCCCTCGCAGGCCAGACGGTACGCGGTGTCGGCCTTTATCCGATCGTCCGCGCTGACCACCGTGCGGGGAGGGGGAGTTGAGCTTTCGAAATGCCAACGGGCGGCATGGCGCTGGGTGTTGCTGTTGGTGTTGCTCTCGGTCCAGTGGATCGTGGACACCGGGTACTCCTCGTGATCGAACGTGCGGGGCACGAAGAGCACTTCGACGAGGAGCAGGAGAGGAGCAAGGGCCTGACACCGCCACCTGGCGCGTGTCAGCCGGGCAGAGCTACAGCCGGGGCCAGGGGGCTACTACCGCTCCCGCGTCGAAGCGCGAGAGAAGAAGTCACCGAGAACCATGCCGAGCGTCATGACCAGCCCTTCCAGAGAGACAACGCGAAACCCTCCCACGACTCCTCCGCTACGGGCAAACCTGGGCGGTAGAGGTGAGGCGGCGCCCCTCCCGGGGGGCTCAAGTTCCCTTCCACTGCGGTGACTTACCCCTTCTGGTGAAGGTGGCGGCCCCCCCCCCTCGCCAAGGATGAGCACCGCGTTGCGAGGCCACCCGGCGCGTTCGCACGGCGTCGGGGTGTCCAGCCCGGCCGCGAGTGTCTCGGCCGCAATCATCGGCAGGTCCTCCGGCCGTATCTCATCCGCGTGATCCGCGCTGACCGCGCTGAACGCCCCCCGCCCGGCGTCGACTTGGCGGTATCACCCAGCCCGGCGTCCAGGTCCCGGCCGCGTCGTGGCGGGCCGTCGTGGTGGCGAGGTGGGTGCGGAGGGTGGCCAGGGCCGGGTGGGGGTTGTCGCGGTGCCAGAGGAGCGAGTGCGGGTAGACGGGCGTCGGGTCGGTTACCGGGATACGGCGCAGGCCGTGGCCGGCGGGCCAGATGAGGCGGCTGTGCTCGCCCATGAAGGTGGCCAGGGCCGGGGTGTCGGAGATGGTGTCGAGGAGCGCGTCGGAGCCGAAGTTGGGGCCGGTCACCTCGATGGTGAGGCCGAACTCGGCGACGAGGTCCTCGTAGTAGGCGCCCCACTCGGTACCGGGGGCGATGCCGGGCATCCAGATCCGGTGCCCGGTGAGCTGGGCGACGGTCACCGAGCGGGCGCCTGCCAGTGCGTGGGCGGGGCCGGTGAGGAGTTGGAGCGGCTCGTCGAGCACCCGGACGGAGGCGATGTCGTCGGGAAGGGGTCGGCCGGGCGCGGCGACAGCGCGGAAGGAGGCGTCGATCGCGCCGGATCGGATGGCGGTGATGGCGGTCTCGATGTCGAGCAGCATCAGCACGTCGAGGTCGACGTCGGGGTGTGCGCGGTGGAAGCCACGCATCAGGCTCGACTGCGCGCTACGCGAGGCGATCACATCGACGCGCAGCGGACGGCGGCCGGGGCGCACGGACGCGCCTGCGCGCTCGGCGACGCGCAGCAACTCCCGTGCGTGGGGCAGGAATGCCTGCCCGTCGATGGTGAGCTCGGCGCCGCGTGGGGCACGGGTGAACAGCCGCACGCCGAGGGCGCGTTCCAGCGCGGCGATGCGTTTGGAGACGGCCTGCTGGCTGATCGACAGGTCGACGGCGGCCTTCTGGAACTGGCCCGCTTCCGCGACGGCGACGAAGGTACGTACTGCTTCGAGATCCACGCCGACCCACCGTAGTGAACAGCGACCCACCGTGGTGAACAGGCGGCCCACCTTGGTGAACAGGCGCCCCACCGTAGTGAACAACCGATGGTTGTGGATTGCTGGCGGGTCAGTTGTTTGACCTGCTGTTGTCCTGCCCGCTTATCTCTCATCGGTCAACGTCGGTTGTTCTGCTGGGACTTCAGGGGGGTGCACTGAGCATGGTGGGCAGGAGACGGCTGGGGCGGCAGTTCGGCTGGCTGTGGGCGTCCTATGCGGTGAGCGCCTATGGGTCCGGGCTGGGATTCGGGGCGTTGCCGCTGATCGCCGTGCTGGTGTTACACGCCGGACCCGGCGAGGTGTCCGCGCTGTCGGCGGTGGGGCCCGCGGTGGGTGCGCTGATCGCGGTGCCGCTGGCGCCGTGGGTGGAGTTCCGGCCCAAGCGCCCCGTCATGATCATGATGGATCTGGCCCGGTTCGCGGCCATGGCGACGATCCCCGTCGCGTACGCCTTCGGATGGCTCGGTTTCGTCCAACTGCTCGTGGTCTCGGCCCTGGTGGCCGCAGCCAAGATCGCCTTCAACGCGGCCGGCGGCGCCTACCTCAAGGCCCTCGTCCGACCGGACGACCTGCTCGTCGCCAACGCCCGGTTCGAGTCCACGAACTGGAGCTCCATCGCGGTCGGGCCACCACTGGGCGGAGCGGCGATCGGCCTGTTCGGGCCGGTCACCACCGTGGTGGCCGACGCGCTCAGCTACCTGCTCTCCGCGTTGGGCATCACCGCGATCCGCGGCCAGGAAGAAGCACCGCGAACGACCGGCAAGACCCCGGTCCGGGCAAGCACACTGCTCGACGGCTGGCGACACATCATGGGCCACCCCGGCCTGCGCCCGCTCTACCTCAACCACATACTCGTCGCCGGTCTGATCATGGCCACCGAGCCACTGCTGGCCGTGCTCCTGCTGCGCCAACTCGGGTTCCCACCCTGGCAGTACGCCCTCGCCTTCGCCGCCCCCTGCCTCGGCGGACTCATCGGCTCCCGACTGGCCCACCCTGTCGTGGCCCGCTTCGGCCGGCACCGGGTCTTCCGGACCGTCGGCACCCTGCGCGCCATCTGGCTGATCGGCCTGGCCTTTGTCCGCCCCGGCGTCGTCGGCCTGGTCACCGTGATGGCCGTCGAGCTGGCGATCATCACCAACATGAGCCTGTACGGCCCGGTGCTCGCCACCTACCGCCTCGAACACACCCCCCAGCATCTCGTCGCCCGCACCCTGTCGGCCTGGTCGATCGGTCAGCAGGCGTCCATCGCCGTCCTCACCGCACTCACCGGGCTACTCGCCGACCTCACCGGCCCACGCCCCGCTCTCACCGTCACAGGACTCCTCATCCTGACCACACCACTCCTGCTCCCCCACCACGACGAGACGACGCAGCACGAGCCGGAACCGTCCCGCAGCCACTCATAAGGCACCACACCTCACCACTGGAACCCGCAAACCCAGACCGACCACGAGCGAGGAGAACACTCCTTGCCTCGCCCAGGGACCCTCAGAAGGGCACCGCTCGTAGTGGGTCACGCCAACGTCGGGCTGCTGGATGAGCGATAGCACAGCAAGGGCGATCCAGCTCAACTAACACCCCGCACCACGTCATCCCGCGTAACATGCAAGCGAGTTGAGCGCCGAGGTGGGCACCGTCTTCTGCGACAAGCCACGGCTACAGGCCCCAGGGCGGGTGCCCGGCGGTAGGTCGTGGTTACCGGAGCCGGTAGGCGGTGGCCAGTACGGAGGTGGTGGCTCGGGTGGGTAGTAGGTCGGCCTTGCTCAGGGCGGCGCGGTTTACGTGGCGGGCGCTCGGTGTCATTCCGAGCAGGTCCGAGGCCTCGGGGCCGGTCAAGTCCATGGGGTACTCGATCAGTTGGGTGAGCGCGGACTTGAAGTAGGGGTTCAGCGCGCGGTGCAGGCGTTGTTCCTTGGCGGGGTCGATGGTGACCAAGGCCGGTACTCGGCCGCGTAGTTCGAACAGGTGCCGGCCGGTGGGGCGGACGACGATCAGCCGGCCGTGGGGGCGGAGTACGCGGTGGAACTCGGCCGGGTTGCGCGGGGCGAACACATCCAGCACCACGTCGGCCACCCCGTCGCCGAGCGGGAAGGGACGGAAGACGTCCCAGGTGGCCGCGGCGGCTCGGGCGTGGGTTCGGGCCGCCGAGCGCAGTGCGCGTACCGAGGTGTCCAGGCCCAGGCCACGGGTGCCGGGGCGCTGGTCGAGTACGCCGGACAGGTAGTAGCCCGTACCGCACCCCACGTCGACGACCGTGCCCCGTTCGGGCAGGGCGTCGGCGGCGAGATGGGCGACGGCACGGCGGATCGGCTCGTATCGGCCGGTGGCCAGGAAGCGGTCCCGGGCCTGGGCCATGGCCGTGTCGTCGCCGCTGGTGGCGCGGACGCCCGTCAGCAGGCTGGCGTAGCCGTGGCGGGCGATGTCGAAGGTGTGCCCGGCCGGACAGCGCAGTGTGCTGCGGTCCGGGTTCAGCGGACGCGGGCTCGTACGGCAGGTCGGGCAGCGCAGCAGGTCAAGGCAGAGTTCGAGGGCAGGGGGAAGCGAAACGGGCACGTGGCAGCACTCCTTGGCGGCGGTGAGGTGAGAGGGGAGGCCCTGTGCCTGCACGCACACGCGGAAGGTCGCTGCCCTGCACTGCCCGAGGCAGGAACAGGAACTGGCAGCGTCTGAAGGGCGGTTCATGCCGCAGGCACACCGAGGAGGGCGACGCCGTCCGGCATCGCCCTCAGCGCCACCTGGTCACAGGAAGCAGTGGTGCGGGGTGCTGGTGAATGCCATGGCTTGAGCTTACAAGTGCCCGGGGTCCGGGACGGGCGGGTGTGAGTACGGAGGCCGGTGGAGGGGGGCTGCACTGGACGTTGAACGCCCCGCTGTGGGACGGGAGTTGGGAGCAGTGAGGCGAACGCGTGTGGTATCGGCAGCGCGGGGTACAAGCACCCCTCTCACCGCATCCGGGGTACGGCCAATCGCTCAACGTCCCAGCACGTGCAGGTAGTTCAGAGCGGCGGCGCGGTGGAGCGAGCCCATCCAGTGCGTGGCTACGAAGGCTACCGGCGCCGGCCAGGCCGATGAGTTCCCAGCGGAGCCGTCACGGACCGCGTCAGCGGACGGACGTTCAGGCAGCAAAACCGATCGTGGTGACGTATTCGTAGGCGCCGTAGTCGGAGCCGAGATCGATGGTGATGCCGTCGAACCAGGCGGTGTCCAGGGCCGTGTCGTCGGCGGCGGCCCAGGCTTCGACGACGGCGTCCCAGCGGCGGACGTTGAGGGTGCGGAAGCCGACGACGCGCTGGTGGGGGCGGGTGACCTGGGACTGGTTGAGGGGGTGGAACTCGACGCGGGTGCCCCGGCCCTGCCGGTTGAGTCGCTGGAGGAGGTGGCGGGCGACGTTGTGGCGGCGGACGGTGCGGTAGGCGTCCTCGATGCGCTGGAGGTTCTGCGGGGTGGGTCGCCGTCGCTCGGTGAGCCAGGCGTTGAGGGTGCGGTCGGTGACGGTGAGTCCGGCCCGGCGGGCGGCGGCTCTGGCGTGGGGGGTGCGGGTGAGGTAGTGGAGCCGGGCCATCAGTCCGCGTCGCTGGGTGACGGGGGTGGCGATGAAGCCGGCGAGGGAGTCGAGGCGGCGGCCCACGGCTTCATGGCCCTTGATGCCTCGGGCGCCGAACCTCCCGAACTCCTGGTTCCTGTCGGGCACTTAGAACTCCTAACGAAACTATCTTCGAGTTGGTTGGATCACCCTGGGACTGTTGATCTGGGGGTGCGGAGTGGCTCGGCCGAAGCCGTGGGAAGTTGATGACGAGTTGTGGGCGATGGTCGAGCTGCTGTTGCCCAAGGTCGAGCGCCGGACTCGACACCCGGGACGCAAGCGGCATCCGGACCGACTGGTGTTCCAGGGCATCTTGTTTGTGCTGCACACCGGGATCGCCTGGGAACACCTGCCGCAGGAACTTGGCTTCGGCTCGGGCATGACGTGCTGGCGCCGCCTGGCCGAGTGGACCGAGGCCGGCGTATGGCCCCAACTGCACGAGGCTCTGCTCGCTGAACTCCGCGGCGCGAACGTCCTGGACTTCTCCCGGGCGGCCGTCGACGGCTCCCACATCCGAGCGTTAAAGGGGGGACCAAGACGGGACGAAGCCCTGTCGACCGGGGTAGGACGGGCAGCAAGCACCATTTGATCACCGATGCCACCGGCATCCCCCTCGCCGCCACCCTGACCGGCGGCAATCGCAACGACGTCACCCAGCTCATTCCACTGCTCCAGGCCGTGCCTCCCGTGCGCGGCAAGCGCGGCCGACCCCGGCGCCGCCCGAACGTCGTGCTCGGCGATCGCGGTTACGACCACGACAAGTACCGTCGACTCGTCTGGGATCTCGGCGTGAAGCCGCTGATCGCCCGCCGCGGCACCGCACATGGTTCCGGCCTGGGGGCTCAACGGTGGGTGGTCGAGCGCGCGTTCGCCCACCTGCACTGGTTCCGCCGACTTCGGATCCGTTGGGAGATACGCGATGACATCCACGAGGCGTTCCTCATCCTCGGCTGCGCTCTGATCTGTTGGCGGCGCCTGAAGTCGCTGCGGTAGCACTTTCCACCGGCGGTTGAAGTCAGCGGCGACTCAGTCCCGATCGGTCGTTTCGGAGCGGGTCCGAGGCCAGACCTGTGAGCCCCACGCCGATAAGCATGACGGCACAGGCGACGACGATGACGGTGGCGCCCTGAAGGTCGACAAGCACACCAAGCACGTTGTTCATCAGCAACAGGGCCACGCTCTGCACGAGTACCAGCACTGCCTGGATCCGCGACAAGTGGGAGTCGGGTGATGACGCGAGAACCAGCGGCGCGATGTGCGCGGAGAAGGTCCCGTTACCGACGCCGATGACCAGGCCGGCGGCGACGGCGATGGTCGCGCTGGGGCAGAGACCGAGCGCGAGGACGCCCCCACCCGCCAGGACCAGCGCGCTCGCCGCCATCAGACCAGGCCGCCCCAGTGGCCCGCGCTTCACCACCACCAGGGTGACCGCCACCATGCCCAAGCCCTGAGCTCCGAGCACCAGCCCGGCAGTTCCCGCGCCCCACTCCTCCTCGCGCGCGAGCAGGGGGATCAGCAGGGACAGCACGGGTAGCAGGAACCCGGCCGCTGCCCCGGTGAGCCAGAGTCCCGGACGCAGCACAGGATGGGAGAAGGCCACTTTCACCCCGCTCAAGGCTTCCTTGAGAAGACCGTCCGTCTTCGGGGTCGGAGGCACGTCGTGCTGGGGGCGAACGACGGTCAGGACAACCAGGGTGAAGGCGAAGGTGACTGCGTTGACGAAAGCGGCACCCGCGAACCCGGCCAGGCCGACCAGCACGCCGGCCAGCGGACCGCCTCCCATGTTGATCACCTGGCCGCCGACCTGTCTGAGGGACAGCGCGCGAGGCAACTGGGCCTGGGTTACCAGCCGGCGGGGCATGGAGCCCGAGGCCGGCAGATAGAACGCGTCGACGACACCGACCGCAATGCCTGTTGCGATGAGCAACAAGGGCGGGGCCCCCAGGGAGCAGGCGACAACTGCGAGAGTGAGCGAGAAGATCAGCATCGCCGCGTCACCGGTGATCAACACGCGGCGTGCGCTGACGCGGTCGCTGACCGCTCCTCCGACGAGGAGGAGCAGGACGCGGGGCAGCGTGATCGCGCTCAGGGCCAGCCCCGCGATGCTCCCGCCGTACTCGCTGGCCGCCCAGCCGAGGGCGAAGTAGAAGACAGCATTGCCCACGAGCGACACCAGGATGCCAACAAGCCACAGCTTGTATGCCCGAGGAAGCCGATCCTGGCCCTGTCTCTCGTCGCACGCCTCGGGGACCGGGACGCCACTGGCCTCCACAGTCTCCTCGGCCGCCTCATCACTGGCCGCCATTGGGCACCCCCCGATTGATTCGACTGATGACGGTGATCACGGCGCCGACGGTGCCACACGGCACTGACATCGGGCCCGCTCGTCGTGGTGCCTGCCTCGGGGGAACTGCTTTAGCCCGCTGGAGCTTTACTCGCTCCGGTCAACTATCCGGTCTATTTCGTTAGGAGTTCTTAGTCCTCCTCCCCCGGCACCGGTCCGGCCTCGGCCTCGGAACCGGCGGTGTACACGTCCTTGACCTTCACCTCGGTGACCGCACGGCCCTCGGCGAAGACGCGGCGCCAGTCGCCGCCGGTGACGTGGAGTTCGTCGGTGCCCATCGCGCGCACCACGATCAGCCCCTCCTCGTGGGCTTTGAGCGCCTTCATCCAGAGGTTGGCGAAGGCCTGCGAGCGGATGAGGTGCATCCAGTCGGGGCGGTTCAACTCCCGGTTGTAGTTGGACTCCCCCATCGTGGACACGAACTTGGAGTACATCGCCTTCACATACTCCAGTGTCACCTCGTCGTCCTGCTCGATGGCCCGGTCCCGTGCGTCCTTGAGCGTGGTGCGGAACTTCTCCAGCAGGTTCTCCGTGGCTCCGGAGGTGTACGACTCATGGATCTCGGGTGGCTCGCAGAGGCCGTATCCGGGGCCGGAGAGGCGTTGCAGCAGGCGGAGGGTGGGTTCGGTGATCCAGAGGGGGCCGGGTTCGTCGCGCTGGCCGATCGGGTTGGGCAGGACGTCCTCGTGGTCCCAGTGCGGCGGGGTGACCAGGTGGACGCCGGCTCGGCGGCGGTCGTGGTCGAAGCCGGTGGAGTGCTCCAACTGCCCGATCGGCAAATGGGTCTTGAGCGCGCTGAGGTAGGCACCGTTGACGTCGAGAGCGGTGATCTTGTGTTCGCCGGGGGGCAGTTCGTGGCGGGACCACCGGGGGCGGCCCTCCCAGATCTGGTCGGCGCCGCGCGAGGTCTGCTTGCGGAGGACGTCCGGCACCCACGGGTGCGCGATCACGTCGTACCGGGCGCCCTTGCGGGTGTCGTCCAGCAGGGCCATCGCGTCCGGGATCGCCCTGCGCACGAGTTGGGCGGTGGCGGCCTCGACATCGCCTTCGTTGGCGGCAAGCGCCTCCCGAACGGCCCGCCCGATCCAGTCGTCATCCGATGCGGACTTCCTGGGGGGCGTGAACTTCCTTGGTGACGTGGGCTTTTGGGACGGCGCGGACTCCCCGAGCGGTGCGGATTTTCGGGGCGTGCTGGGCCTTGTGGCTGGGGTGGGCGACGTGCGGCGGGGTGCGGCGGGCGGCGGGGCGGGGGCGCTTTCGCAGTCGGCCGGGTCCAGGTGCTGTGCGAAGCCCGCCACACGATGCCGGGCCGCCGCCCCGCACAGTACGCAGGGCTCCGGTACGGGCAACGTCTCGACGTCCTCCGCGTCCTCCGCGTCCTCCGCGTCCGTCACGGCCCCCGCGTCCTCACCGGCCGAGCCGCCGACGCCGCCGCTGCCGACCTCGGAGTCCGGAACCGCCGGGGTCACCGGGGTCACCGCTTCCGCCGGAGCGGTCGGAGCCGCCGGAGCGGTCGGAGCCGCCGGAGCCGCCGGAGCCGCAGGGGCGAGCTTCGCGGCCAGGCCCTCCAGCAGGTAGGCGTACTTGGAACGCGCCTCGCTCGCCGGGGCGCGGCCCGACTCCCAGGCGCCGACGGTGGCCGGGCTCACGCCCACTGCTCTGGCGACCTGCGCCTTGGACAGGCCTGCCCGCTCCCGCAGTTCGCGGCGCACCTGCGCCTCGGGCAGCTCGGCCTCGGGCGTGACGGAGTCGAGCAGTGAGTCGATCGCGTCGAAGTCACTCATCGGTCCGGGCTCTCAGATGTAGGTGACGGGGTTGCGGGACAGATGCGGGCTGGGGGTGGCGCGGCCCACCCGGGGGTCGCCGCGCAGCACATGGCCTTCGAGAGCGTAACGGTCCCGGTGCTTGGTGATGCCGGTGATCCGGGCGACGGCGAGCACCGTGCCGTCGAGGGCGATGATCTGCGCCTCGTCCTGGGCCAGGGCCCGATCCGCGTTGAACTTCCAGATCCCGCGCCCCGCCAACCAGGCCTCGTCCTGCGACATCCCCGGCCGCCACCCCACCGTCGTACGCCCGAGACCGTCATCCGCACCGGCCGGCCGCTCAACCCCCAAGCGGATCTGCAACACAACGCCCCTGCCCTGGTCGACACCCTCGATACTCCGTAACTTATTGCAAAGTTACCAGGACCAGGGAACCAAGCACGGCGGAGGAGCCGGAAGCAGCGCGGGGCCGCGGCAATACGCGCCCCGCCCCTCGCACCCACCGAACGGCGATACGGGACCACGACACCCACCACCCCCGCCGCGTTCCTTTACCCGGCACTCCGGACTCCGGGGCTGGTACCACTGGTACCGTCTCCCCTATGTCGAAGCCCAAGGGCATTCCCGAGGCCAAAACCAAAGCCGCGCCCAAGGCCATGAACCTGCGCTTCCGTGACCCCGAGCAGCGTGCCGCCATCGAGGCCGCCGCCCGGGAGGAGGGCGTCAGCCTCCAGGAGTACATCCTCTCCGCCGCCTACGCCCGTGCCACCGCCGTCGAACAGAGCTTCCTCGACGCCTTCCAGGGCTCCATGGCGCACAGCGGCGCCGCCTTCGCCGCCGAATCCGGCCCGGCCACCCCTCCCCCGCCCCACCGGAAGCGGTAGCGAGAGCGCCCGACGGCCGGCTCCCCCGGCCTCAGTAGCGGAAGCCGATCAGTCCATGTCCCGGGCGGGCCACAGCCTGCCGCATCCAGTCGACGCACTGCATCGCCGCCGCCTCCACCTCCGGCCCCAACTCCGGTGCGTGACCGGTCTCTTCGGCAGCCCGCCGGGCGGTCTCGTACTGCTCCAGCGCCTCGGCTATCCGCTCCGCGGACCACTCGCCGCAGTCCGGGGTGTGGGTGGCGGGCAGCGCGTCGGGCAGGCCGCCGTAGCAGAAGGACTCGACGGAGACCGCGGTGATGCCCAGGGCGCGTATCCCCTCGTCCACCGCGGAGAGCCACGCGCCGCGGTGCGGGGTGAAGCAGTTGTTGTTCAGGAAGGTCCCGGTGAAGGAGCAGAGGCGCTCATAGGCGTAGCCGTACTGGAAGGCGTACTCCTTCCGCTCGGTGAAGGGGCCGCCGTGCACCACCGCGCGCAGCGCCTCGTAGGCGGTGGGGGCGCCGCGCTCGATCTCGTAGTCGAAGTGCTCGTCGAAGAAGGCCAGATCGTCGGCGGAGGCGGCGCGCACCGCCTCCAGCAGGGCGTCGTCACCCGACCCGACCAGGGCGCGGGTGGCGGCCACATCGAGCAGGTGCACGGTCAGCGAGGAACTCATACCCGAGACGCTACGGCACACCACTGACAACGCCCCCGCCCCCACCCAAGTACCCGTGGCCGCAAGCGAGTTGGAAGCTCAGTAAGATGATGCGCCGCCGGTCCGACAGATGTCAGGTTCGGCGTGTCGGAGGCAGGAAAAGGCGCCCGGTCGTGCTATTGACGCGCGTAGCGCGGGTCCGCCACTGTCTTGCCTCACACTCACTCCCCAGGAGGCACAGTGCTCAGACGTCATATACGTACTTTGCTCAGCCTTGTCATGCTCGCGTCATTTATATCGGTCGGTACCGCGATGACCGCCGGCTCCGCGCAGGCCGCCTCCTGCTACACCTGGAACCGCACTCTCAGGGAGGGCACCAGCGGCGAGGACGTGCGGCAGTTGCAGATCCGGGTCGCCGGATACCCGGGCTACGGCGGCGTCATCTCCATCGACGGCCAGTACGGCCCGGCCACCAAGGCCGCCGTCACACGCTTCCAGTCGGCCTACGGCCTGTCGGCGGACGGGATCGCCGGTCCCAACACCTTCAGCAAGATCTACGGACTCCAGAAGGCGGACTGCACACCGGCGCACTTCACGTACGCCGAGATGAACCGCTGCAACTCCGACTGGTCCGGCGGCGCCGTCTCCGCGGCGGCGGCCAAGGCCAACGCCCTGCAGCAGATGTGGAAGCTGGAAGCCCTGCGGCACGCCCTCGGCGACGCGCCCCTGTCCACCAGCAGCGGCTTCCGCTCCTACTCCTGCAACAGCGCGGTCGGTGGCGCTTCCAACAGCAACCACCTCTACGGCCGCGGGATCGACCTGATCGGCTCGCCGTCGTACTGCACCATCGTCAAGCAGGCCCGGTACCACGGCTTCAACGAGATCCTCGGCCCGGGCTACCCCAACCACAGCACCCACGCCCACCTCGGCAGCCAGAGCGGTCGCTTCTGGTCCGCCTCCCAGTGCGGCATCTAGCAGCACCCCGGCACCCGGTCCCGGCCCCTGACGCCGACGACCTCCACCGGTCTTAGCACCCGCACCTAACAACTGCGGCGTACGGTCACAACAAGCTGACCGCACGCCGCAGTTGGCGTTTTCC
Source organism: Streptomyces sp. NPDC058045 (assembly GCF_042885635.1). Classification (NCBI taxonomy): domain Bacteria; kingdom Bacillati; phylum Actinomycetota; class Actinomycetes; order Kitasatosporales; family Streptomycetaceae; genus Streptomyces; species Streptomyces sp. NPDC058045. The sequence goes on from NZ_JBHVRR010000027.1 coordinate 41,784, forward strand.
CGCCCCCTACCCTCCGTTGCCGTGTGTGGCCGCCAACTCCCGCCGCAGAAACGGCACTTGGGAATGCCGGCGAACGCGAGCCCTACTCCCCCACTCCCCCACCCGCCGCCGGCGGGGTGCGGTAGGCGCGAAGCGGGGCGTTGGCCGCTGACACGGCGGCGATCGCCAGTACCGCGGACAGCCCGCCGACGACCAGGGAGACGGGGGCGGAGGTGGCCGAAGCCAGCAGGCCACCACGGAAGTTGCCGAGTTCGGGACCCGCGACTCCGATGACGTGTTCCACCGAGGAGACCCTCCCCCGGTACGCGTCCGGGGTCTCCAGTTGGACGAGGGCGCTGCGGGTGACGACGGACACGGTGTCGGCGGCGCCCGCCACAGCCAGGCAGCCGAGCGCCAGCCACAACGGCCCCGCCAACCCGAACCCGGCCAGCCCCAGCCCCCACACACCGGCCGCGGAGATCTGCACCAGGCCGCTGCGACGCCAGCGCGTCACCGTGCCGGAGAGCAGACCGGCCGTGATCCCGCCGACCGCGACCGCCGAGAGGAACAGGCCGAGGGTCCGCGGGTCTCCCCCGAAGCGGATCTCGTTGACCAGGGGGAAGAGCGCGATGGGCATGGCGAGGAGCGTCGCGGACAGGTCGGTGGCCATCGAACCCCACAGCGTCGGGCGGCGCAGCACGACCCGCCAACCACCTCGCTCCGCCCGGCGTCTACCGCCTGCCGCGTCCGCGCCTTCCGGCCGCATCGCGGGCAGCCGGATCACCGCGAGCATCGCGACCGCGGTGGCCACGGCCTGGGTGGCGTACGCGGCGGGGAGCTCCCAGCGGGCGATGATCACCCCGGCCAGCGCGGGCCCGGTCAGCATCGCCGTCTGGAAGGAGACGCTGGTCAGCGCGAGCCCGGCCGCGACCTGGTCCCCCGGCAGCAACCGGACCGGAAAGGTCCGCCGCGCGGGTGCGCCGAGCGCGCCACAACTCGTCCGGATCGCGACCAGAGCGAGCAGCAGCGGCACACTCCGGTTGTCCACCAGGGCCTGGACGCACAGCCCCGCCGCGGCCAGCAGTTGGCCCGCGGTGGTGGCCCACACCACCGTACGGCGGTCGGCGATATCGGCCAGCGTGCCGCCGAGCAGCCCGAACAGCACCATCGGCAGACCGGTGGCAAGCCCGATCACGCCGGTGCCCACCGGGCTGCCGGTCAGCTCCCACACCTGGGCCAGCACCGCCACATTGGCTATCTGGCCGCCGAGTTGGGAGACCGAGGTACCGATCCACAGATCCCGAAACGCCGGACTGCCGTGCAGCGGACGAGTGTCGAGTAACCGGATCCGCACCCGGCCGCTCATCACGTACTTCTTCATCGGGGCGGCTCGACAAGATGGCTCAGCACCCGCTGCCGCATCGACCGCCGTTCCAGCGCCCGCCGCACCTCCTGGACGACAGCGGTCAACGCATACGGAATCTCACCGTCCAGCTCGGCGACCGTCGCATGGGTGGCCCGCCACTCCGCCTCCAGAAACGGCACCAGCGACCGCCCCCGCTCGGTCAGATCGATCCGCCGAGTCCGAGCATCGGGCCCCGGCTCGGAGGTGACCAGCCCCTCCTTCTTCATGGCGGCGACGGTCTGGCTGACAGCGGAGTGCGAACGGTCCAGGGACTCCGCGAGCTCCCGAATGGTCAACGGCCCGGCGTGCGCAAGCCGAATCAACGGATACGCGAACCGGGGCCGCACCCCCTCGATCCCCCGCTCGACATAGACCCGCTCGATCTCAGCGTCCATATCCGCCAGCAACTCATGCAACGACCGCCAGGGATCAGGCAGTTCAGTAGGATCCGAAGATGTCACAGCCCTAATATAACAGCGCTGTCATAACTACCCCGAGGCCCTGGCGGATACCGCGGATACTGCTGTACGAGTGGGTGGCGCCAGGCAGCTCACATGTCGGAGGAAGGGGATCGGTCATGGCAGTGGGAAGGGCGGCCCGTCGGGCGGGACGTACGGCGAAGGTCGAGGCGGTGCTCGGGAAGGACGCGGCTCCGGCGGCGCTTGATCTGCTGGAACTGGTCGAGTTCGCATGGCACGACTGCTACGGCGACACCACGCCCAGCCCGGACGTCATCGACGACATCCTCATGTGCTCCCGAGGCGACCTGGCGCGCCTGATCCAGTACGCCCGGCTGGCCGTCGAGGACCGGCGGGACCTGAGAGTGGCCGCCGACCAGATCAGGTCCACCAAGTAGGGCCCTGGACGGGCAGGTTCACAGCGCGCGCCTTTCGCCTGTGTGACGCCCGCTCGTCCCGTCAGCCGGGGCGTACGGCCATGACGACCAGCCCAGGCCCCTGGAACTCATCGGCGGGGAGCCGGAGTTCGGCGACCGGGCGCAACCCGGACTGCTTGATCAGGGCCACGAACTCCTCCGGCCGCCATTTGTGCGTCGTCCAACGCACGGGCACTCCCCCATAGGCCTCGGTGCGCAGGGCGTCCTCGTCACCGACGTGGGTCGCGGTGATGAAGTACCCACCCGGCTTCAAGGCCCGCGCGAACACGGCGAGGACCTGCGGCAGGACCTCACGGGGCAGATTGAACAGCGACCACCACCCGAGCACACCACCGAGGGACGCCTCAGCAAGGTCGAGTTCAGTGGCGGAGGCGACACCGAAACGGCACTGCGGATGAAGACGGCGTGCGTTCTCGATCATGCGCGCGGAGAGATCCACCCCGGACACATCAAGCCCCCGCTCAGCAAGGATGGCGCCGGATATCGCCGACCCCGGTCGTCACCACCATCTCCGCGTAGTTGTCCGCCACCCGGTCATAGGACTCACGAACCACGTCCAGATCAGCCGGCTGTTCAACAGAGTCTGCGCGCATCACCCAACGATAGAACCGCGCACGGGACTTACACCGGGGAACCACTCACCGCCCCTCCCCCACCCCCGGCTACCTATTACGGCGTAATAGCCCTGGCCTCCACTCACCCCTCCCTTGCCTCCGCCCCTCCCTGCCTCCGCGCTTATTACGCCGTAATAGATCCCGGAGTACGGGAGGCGGGCGGGCGCCAGAGAGACGACGGCCGGGGTCGGCGTCCCGGCCCAGAGTCATTACGCCGTAATAGCCCGCCGCAGCGGAGGGGGCGGGGGAGCGGGGGAGTAGGACGCGGACGGGGCGAGGCCCAGCGCGAGGCTCCGGGCTATTACGCCGTAATAGCCCGGGGTCGCGGAGACAGCCGGCCGGGGGAGTGGGGGAGGGGCGAGGCAGTGGCCCCGCGCGCCGCTGCGCCCGCCTATTACGGCGTAATAAGTGGGCGATGGCGAGTGGCCCGAGCTGAGGGCGGGTATATTGGTCGGCAGATCTCCACTCAGGCACGAGGGGCCCACCATCCGGTGGGCCCCTCGCTTGTGTGCCGCTGTGGGTACTGCTGCCTGCCGTTACGCGACGGCGATCCGGAGCTTGGGGGTGCCCTCGCTCGGGGGTGTGGCCGCGTAGGACGGCAGTTTGAGGTTGGGCAGGTCGCCGGCCTTGATGTCCCGCAGCGCCTTACGGAAGGACGCCTCCATCACCTCATGGCTCTCGTACTTGGCGGCCAGGGGGTGCAGCCGGTAGCTGTTGCCGTCGCGGCCTTCACTGGGCGGCCGGAGTACCACCTTCAGATCGCACAGCGGGGCCATCAACGCACTGATGGCCTGAGGTGACTTACCGCCGAACTCGCGTGCCATGTCCTTCTGCCGGACGGGGATGTGACCCCCGAACTCCGAGCGGAAGACCAGGTATTGGAGGAATTTGACGGCGCTGCCGGAGACGGGCAGGGCCCAGATGCGCTCGGACACGAGCGGGGACATGACCTCGGCCACTACTGCACCTTCCTGTTCGGCAGCCTGTGCGGATGCTGGTCTGCGGGGCGTGGTCCATATCTTCTCAGGGCTGGCACGGTGTTATCACCCGGTGCGCTCCTGCCGGTCGAGGGTAGGGGCGTCAAGACCGGCGTCGAGCGTCTCCTGGACAGCCCGGTCGGGGCCGACATGGTGGGGGAACGCGTCCTTGTCCTCACCGCGTTCCCGGTCCAGTTCGGCGAGTACGGCCTGCTGCGCGGTACTGCTGCCGCGGAACCAGAGGCGGACGTTGAGCCGGATCCGTCCGTTTCCGTGCTTCTCCAGCCAGCCGTATTCGCAGAGGGCTCGGATGGCGCGGTTGACGGTGGAGCGGGTGATGCAGCGTGCGCCGGTGCGGGCGGCCTCCTTGTTGAGGCCGTCGGTGATTTCCTGCTGTGTGTACTGGGCGAGGCCGGTGCCGGCGATCTGGCCGCCGGCGACATAGAGGAAGACGCACATCTCGCTCTTGGTGACGCTGTTGGCGACGGCGAGTTGGGCCAGTAGCTGGGTGAACCAGTTGCTGGCGATGCTGTAGCCCGCATCGCCCGCCATGTCGTGGACGGTGCGCGGTTCGTGCTCGTACTCGAAGACAACGCCCTTGAGGCGGCGGCGAGTTCTGCGGTCGGCGGGTTCGACGGTTTCGCCGAGCTGTTGGCCGAGGGCGACGAGGATGTCGTCGAAGCCGTGCTCGCCGGATGGTGCCGGGACCGGGCGGGGGCCCGCCCGACGCTGGGCAGGCGGATCAGATGTCACAGGACCTCCTTGTAACTCAGGCGTCCCAGACACTACTTGAAACTCAACTGGTCCTTGTCTTTTGGGAAGACAGGATCCGACACCGTGTCGCCCGGAGCACAGAAAATATCAAGCACTGGTTGAGGTAAGTCAAGGGATGCTTGTCTTCTGCCGATCGAGCCCTACCTTCCGACACCCCGCGCCGGACCCCTCTGCGGCCTCGTTCGAAAAATGCGCCGTAACTCCATCACAGCTTGACTTACCGAGCCTCCAGGCGCCCAAACTACACTCCCATTTGACTTACCGGCACTCACCGTCACTGCCATGGCCATCGAAAACACCCCTCCTGCCGCCTCTCCGCACCACTCTGACCTGCGCAAATAGAAACTCCACCACAGCTTGACTTTGCCGCGAAATGTGCGCTCCCCATTAACATTTCGACCCCCGAAATGTGCTCCCCAGGACACATCGCTTCCAGAAAACCGCAGGTCAGAGGCACGTTTTCAGCAGCGCCTCTTGTACTAAGAGCACCTGCTCAACCCAGGCCGTCCCGCACCCACTTCACACCCGGCACCACCAACTCCCCCTCCCCAACCGCAACCACCGAAAGTCAGCCCCCACACCGCGACCGCCGAACGTCCTCCCGCAGTAACCACCCGCACCACCACCGGTCCCCGCCACGCCTCCGTTCTTCCCGGCACGCACGTCTGACGCTCCGCCACCTCCCTTTCACCCCAAACCAGTTGAGGCCGGCCCCCTCCGGACAAGAGCAACCGCCCACGAAGCAGAGCCCGGTTATTACGCCGTAATAGCCGGGCCGTCAGAAGCGCCACCACACCAAAGAGTTGGTCTACCTAACGTGTCGGTCTCTCAAAGGATCATGGACGTTAGTAAGGTGTCCCCATGACGACTCATGCCACCCCGAGCGACCGCGAGAAGGTCGTTTCCAAACTGCCGGGATGGCTCCGGCAGAACCTCAAGATCAGAGCGGCCCAGTTGGGCGTGGAGATCCAAGCCGCGGTGGAGCGGGGCATCACCGACTGGTGTGATCTCGCCTCCGCGACCGCTCCCGTCGACACCTCGGGTGCCGACTCCTTCTCGACCTTCCTGCCCGAGGGGCAGTGGGACGACTTCCGGCAAGTCGCCAGTGACCGGCGACTCTCCCTCATCCAAAGCCTCGCCCAGTCAGTGCAGTTGTGGCTGGACAACAACCCGGCGCCGGAGATCGCGCGTCCCTCCGTGACCCGTCGGATCGTCGTGTGCAACCAGAAGGGCGGGGTGGGGAAGACCGCCATCACCGCGGGCACGGGGGAGGCCCTTGCCGAGGATCCGGGGAAGCTGCATCCGGTGCGGATCGCCAAGCAGCTCGCCGCGGCCTCCGACGCCCAGGACACCCCGCTGGACACGGAGAACCTTCCCGGCCTGGGCCTGCGGGTGCTGCTGGTCGACTTTGATCCGCAGTGCCACCTCACCAACCAACTCGGCGCGGCGCCCCTGCCGATGAACGGGGACAGCCTCACCAACCACATGGCGGGGGACCCCAAGGGCGATCTCCGCGATCTCATCGTCTCCATCGACGACGAGGCCTTCGGTGGCCGGCTCCATCTGCTGCCGGCCTGCAACGACGCGTTCCTGCTCGATGTACGGCTCTCCGCGGTGCGTGCCCGGGAGGCGGCGCTGGAGCGGGCGCTGGCTTCGGTCGAGGGCTATTACGACGTAATCCTTGTGGACTGCCCGCCCAGTCTCGGGCTGAGCATGGACGCGGCCGCGTACTACGGGCGGCGTCGGGAGGGGGAGAAGCCGGGGCAGTCCGGGGCGCTGATCGTGGTGCAGGCGGAGGACAGTTCGGCGGACGCCTATGAGCTGCTGACGCGGCAGATTGACGATCTGCGCAGTGACCTCCAGGTCGACATCGACTATCTGGGCATCGTGGTCAACCTCTATGACTCACGTCGCGGCTATATCGCCACGTCCTCTTTGCAGGGCTGGGTGGACATAAAGGATCCTCGGGTCGTCGGCCTGATCGGCGATCTCAAGGAGCAGAAGGAAGCGGTGCGCGTAAAGCAGCCGCTGCTGTCCTACGCCCCCAGGTCGCAGCAGGCCGTGGGGATGCGGGCACTGGCACGGGAGATCTCATGAGCAAGGCCGACCAGTTGGGCGCCGGACGTTTCGGCAGCCAGGTCCGCGGGGTCAGCGCCCGCCGCCAGGCCGTCGCCGCCGCCACCGGGGTACCGACCGAGGGGGTGGCCGCCCCCACCGATCTGCCGCCGCACCGCATCAGCCCCAACCCGGACAACCCCCGCAGCAGCCTCGGCGATCTGTCGGACCTCGCGGGCAGCCTCCGGGACCACGGTCAGAAGCAGGCCATCACCGTCATGAACCGGGACGCCTATCTCAAGGCCAACCCGGAGCGTGAGGAGGACCTGGAGCCGGACACCGCCTATGTCGTCGTGGACGGCAGCAGTCGGCTGGCGGCCGCCCGGGAGGCCGGCCTGTCCTCGGTGAAGGTGATGGTCAGTGACGACCAGGGTGCGACCTCGGACGAGATCCTTGAGTCGGCGCTCGTCGCCAATATCCACCGGCAGGATCTGGCCGAGCTGGACGAGGCGCGCGCACTGGAGCGCCTGTTGAAGATCCATGGCAGTCAGGCGGCGCTGGCCAGGCGGCTGCACCGATCGCAGGGGTGGGTTTCGCAGCGGCTGTCGCTGCTGGGGCTGATCCCGCAGTTGCAGGCCCGTATCGGTCAGGAGCCGATCGATCTGCTGCGTGCCGTCGGCAATCGGCCCGCGGCGGAGCAGGAAGCGGCTCTTGAACGGCTGAAGGAGGAGCGGGCCCTCAAGGACGCGGAGCGCGCGGCTCGTAGAAGGGACCGGGCGAACGCTGCGGGTTCCGTGTCCGGTGGGGGAGCGGGGGAGTCCTCGGATTCCTCGCCGGGGGAGCGCATCCCGGAGCCCCGTACGGTGCCCGCCGCCCCGGCCCCGGCCTCCGCCCCGGACTCAACCGAGGCGGAGACGGCAGTGGAGCCGCCGACCGCTGCCGAGCCCGTCGCCACGGCCGAGCCCCAGGACCGGGTGAAGCGGCCGGCCCCTGAACCCCAGCCCGTCGAGCCGCAGGCCGCCGCGGAGATGCGGGCTGCCTCGAAGTCGGAGGCCGCGGTGGGGGAGTCGGAGGTGGGGGAGCGGACGCCTCGGACGTTGCCGTATGACGACGGGGTGTTTCTCGCGCATCACCTCATCCGCAAGATGAGCCCGACCGAGTTCGCCAAGATGCTGCGTCTACTCAATGAGCACCAGGAGCGGCGGACGGCGCCCGGCGGACAGGGCAACTGAGCGAAGCGAGCGCGCTGGGAGAGAGGGGCTGAGCTATTACGTCGTAATAGCTCAGCCCCTCTCAGCGTCTCCCAACTACCGTCTCCCGCCCGATTATTACGTCGTAATAGCTCCAACTCGGCTTGCGAAGCAGGTTATATGGGGCGAAAGTGCCTCATCTGGGGTGCGGACACAGGTCAGTTGGCGGCTGGGCCCGCGGGGGCGTAGCGGTGTTCTGGGCGGCCGGTGTCGCCGTACTTGAGGGTGAGGTTGATGCGGCCGGTGTTTTCCAGGTGCTTGAGGTAGCGCTGGGCGGTGGAGCGGCTGAGGCCGGAGCGTTCGGCGACCTCGTGTGCGGACAGCGGGTAGGGCGCCTCGCCCAGGATCCGCCGGATCAGTTCGGAGGTGGGCGCCGACTGGCCCTTGGGCAGCGGGTCCGTCCCTGGTTCGGCGGGTCTGAGGGCCCCGAAGATGCGGTCCACCTGCTCCTGGCCGGCCTCGCCCATCACCCCGTCGACGGTACGGCGCAGTGCCGCGTACGCCTCCAGCTTGGCGCGGAGCCCGGCGAAGTTGAACGGCTTGACCAGATACTGCACGGCACCGAAACGGATGGCGTCCCGCACCGTCGACACATCGCGCGCCGCCGTCACCATGATCACGTCGGCTCCGTGTCCGTGGTGCCGCATCCGGCGTACCAGCGTCAGGCCCGTCTCGTCCGGCAGATAGTGGTCGAGGAGGACCAGGTCGACCCGCTGGCGCTGGAGGGTGCCGAGGGCCTGGAGCGCCGTGTGGGCGCGGGCCACGACCTGGAAGCCGGGAACCTTCTCGACATACGCCGCGTTGATCTCAGCAACCCGGAAGTCGTCGTCCACGACCAGAACGTTGATCATCGTGACTCCTTCAGGGGGTGGGTGACGGGCGGCGGTACGCAGGTGAAACGCCCTGGCGGCGGCAGACTGCGCATCCGCACGGTAAGGGCAGCGGGGGCCGCTGCCCACCCCTCTGCGCGGATTCCCGGGCTCGCTGTGAGCAGAACGAGCAAAAAGTGTTCTGTCGGCAGAAGGCCGGGTTGTGCCCACAAGGCCCCGAGGCGCCCGCAGCGCACCTAACGTCCCGCCCCATGAACACCGACACGACGAGCCCCGCCATCGAGCTGAGGGGGGCGAGCAAGACGTTCCGCACCCCGTCGGGTGCTGCCCACACCGCCGTACGGGATCTTGATCTGACCGTGGGACGAGGTGAGTTCGTCGCCGTCGTCGGGCCCACCGGCTGCGGCAAGTCCACCACCCTCACCCTGGTCAGCGGGCTGGACGAGCCCACCGAGGGCGAGGTCATGGTCGGCGGACAGCCGGTCACCGGCATCGGTGACAAGGTCGGCTTCGTCTTCCAGCAGGACGCCGTCTTCCCGTGGCGCACGGTGCTGTCCAATGTGATGGCCGGCCCCCGTTTCCGCGGCGTACCCAAGCCGGAGGCCAAGGAGCGGGCGCGTGCCTGGCTGGCGCGGGTCGGGCTCGCCGCCTTCGAGGACCGCTACCCGCACCAGTTGTCCGGCGGGCAGCGCAAGCGCGTCGCGCTCGCCGCGACCTTCGTCAACGATCCCGAGATCCTCCTCATGGACGAGCCGTTCTCCGCGCTCGATGTGCAGACCCGGGCCCTTATGTCGGACGAGCTTCTCGACCTGTGGGCGGGCACCGGCGCCTCTGTGGTCTTCGTCACCCACGACCTGGAGGAGTCCATCGCCCTCGCCGACAAGGTCGTGGTGATGACGGCGGGGCCCGCCACCGTCAAGCAGGTCTTCGAGATCGACCTGCCGCGGCCGCGCAAGGTCGAGCAGATCCGCCTGGAGCCCCGCTTCATCGAGCTGTACCGCGAAATCTGGTCCTCCCTCGGTGAAGAGGTCCGCATCACTCGTGAAAGGGGCGCCGCCAATGCCGCCTGAGACGCCCACCGCCCCCGCCCCGTCCCTCACCAAGGAGGCGCCCGCCACCGGGCGTACCGCGGCCCGGGCCCAGGCCGCACGGCGCCGCCGGTCCCTCATCCTGGTCAGCCGGATCCTGCTGCTGGTCGCCGTGATCGGGCTGTGGGAGTGGTTCGCCCGCGCCAAGATCGTCGACCCGTTCAATGTGTCGATGCCGTCGAAGATCTGGGACCAGATCGTCTCCTGGGTCCAACACGGCACCGCCCAGGGCTCGTTGTGGGAGCAGATCTGGTACACGCTCTATGAGGCGCTGCTCGGCTGGGTCATCGGTGTGATCGCCGGTGTGCTCCTCGGTATCGCGCTGGGCCGGGTCCGCTTCCTCGCCGATGTCCTCGGCCCGTACATCAAGGTCCTCAACGCACTGCCGCGGATCGTGCTGGCACCGATCTTCCTGATCTGGTTCGGTCTGGGGCCGGCGTCGAAGGTGGCCTCCGCGGTCGTCCTGGTGTTCTTCCCCGTCTTCTTCAACGCCTTCCAGGGGGCCCGCGAGGTCGACCGGAATCTGGTCGCCAACTCCCGCATCCTGGGCGCCAGCAACCGGCAGGTCACCTTCCAGGTCGTCATTCCCTCCGCGACCTCCTGGATCTTCACCAGTCTCCATGTCAGCTTCGGTTTCGCCCTGATCGGCGCGATCGTCGGCGAGTACATCGGGGCCACCAAGGGCCTCGGTCTCCTCGTGTCGGCGTCCCAGGGCACCTTCAACTCGGCCGGTGTGTATGCCGCGATGGCGATCCTCGCCGTGGTCGCGCTGCTCGCCGAGGGCTTCCTCACCTTCCTGGAACGCCGCCTCTTCCGCTGGAAACCGCCGGAGAACCCCTCCGAGGGCTGACCCGCCCCGTGCTCCCCTCCACAGCTTTCCCGAACTCTTCAAGGACGTGACCGAATGCGCCTCACCACCCTCTCCGGCCGCCGGGCCGCCGCGGCCGCCATCAGCGCCGCACTCGCCCTCACCACCCTGACCGCCTGCGCCCACCACGAAGACGACAAGAGCGGTGGCGGCTCGGGCAAGGTCAAGATCATGGTGGGTGGCCTGGACAAGGTGATCTACCTCCCGGCGATGCTCACCCAGCGCCTCGGCTACTTCAAGGCCGAGGGGGTCGACGTGCAGTTGCTCACCGAACCGGCGGGCGTGCAGGCCGAGACCGCCCTCGTCTCCGGCGATGTCCAGGGCACCGTCGGCTTCTACGACCACACCCTCGACCTGCAGTCCAAGGGCAAGCACGTGGAGTCCGTGGTGCAGTTCTCGCACGCACCGGGGGAGGTCGAGGTCGTCTCCAACAAGGCGGCCGGTGAGCTGAAGTCGGCCAAGGACTTCAAGGGCAAGAAGCTCGGCGTGACCGGGCTCGGCTCCTCCACGGACTTCCTGACCAAGTACCTCGCCGTCCACAACGGCCTGAAGACCAGCGACTACACACCGGTCGCGGTCGGCGCCGGGCAGACGTTCATCGCCGCTCTCCAACAGGGTTCCATCCAGGGCGGTATGACCACGGACCCGACGGTCGCCACCATCCTGGACAAGAAGCTCGGCAAGGTCCTCATCGACATGCGGACCCCCGAGGGCTCCAAGGAGGCGCTGGGTGGCGCCTATCCCTCGTCCAGCTTGTACATGCGCACGGACTGGGTGAACAGCCACAAGGACACCGTGCAGAAGCTCGCCAACGCCTTTGTGAAGACCCTCAAGTGGATGTCGAAGCACACCCCCGAGGAGATCGCCGCGAAGATGCCCGCGGACTACGCCCAGGGCGGCGGTACCAAGGTGTACGCCGAGTCGATCAAGAGCACCCTGCCCATGTTCACCACCGACGGCGTGATGCCCTCCGACGGCCCCGCGACCGTCGAGCGCGTCCTCAAGTCCTTCAACCCCAACCTCAAGAACTTCAAGGTGGACCTCGCCAAGACCTACACCACGGAGTTCGTCAAGAAGGCCAAGTAGGTCAAGTAGGCCCCGTACTCAAGGGCTGAACTCCCGCCCCTCCCTTGGGAGTTCAGCCACCAGCAGCAACCAGCCCCACCCCGCCGTACGGATCTTGATGTACGGCGGGGTGGGGCTGGCCGCAGTGCCGGGACGTCTGCCGGGGCACGTTATGGGGATGCGGATCCTGTTGTTCGGATATGGCGAAGGCGTCGTACCTGCTCAAATCGAGGCGCAGATACGGCAGTTGCACGAGGAGGCCTGGCCGTCCGGCGGTGGACGGGCGGCGGCCGATGTACAGGAGCCGTTGCACGATCCGGTGCTGCGGCCGCGGGCGCTGCTCCTGGTGGACGGGAGCGGTGACGGTGCCCGGGTCTTGGCCGCGCTGCACATCCTCAGCAAGGACATCGTCCACCAGGGAGTGCGTTTCACCGCGGCGGGGCTCAGCACGGTCGTCACCCGGCGGGGCACACGGCGCCTCGGGTACGGGCGGCGGCTGGCCACCGCGGCCCGCGCCACGATGGCCGGGAGCGGCATCGACCTCGGGCTGTTCACCTGCGAACGGCCCCTGCGTCCCTTCTACGAGAGCGCCGGCTGGCAGTACCTGCCCGGCACGGTGCTCATCGGCGGCACCCCGCAGCGGCCGTTCCCCAGCGACAGCCCCGGCTTCGGCAAGGTCACCCTGGGGGCTTTCTTCTCCCCGAAGGCGCGGGCGGCCGCCGGGTCTTTCCACGGTGCCCGCGTCGCCGTCCATCCGGGAGAGACGGACCGTCTGTGGTGAGAGCTTCAGTCCCTGGGGCGGAGGGGCGGTCCCGGGCAGCCGGCTCTGCGGGCCAGGCCCCGGCGGCAGGGACGGAAGGGCCGGGCAGGGCCAGGGACTGAAGCGCAGGGTCTGGGCGCATCTTTCGGTCCCTGAGAGAAAGTGCAGGTCAGAAGCCTGTGACCAAGGTTCAGAGGGACTGAAGGGACCGAACCCCCCTATATATAAGCTACCTAGCACTTGGTTCATACGCGCGTACGCATGTGTCACATGGATTCCTTGTAAGGGGTACCTATATTCATGTACAGCTCATAATTAGAGAGTTGGGTCCCTTCAGTCCCTCACAGGGGTAGTAAAATGGCTCTGACCTGCGAGAACTATGCAGGGACCGAAGAGGGGCCGAACCCTGCTCCAGGCCCTGGTCTTCAGTCCCTGGACCCTTGGTCCCTGGTTTCGGTCCCCGCTGCCCCCCGCCCGCCCCGACGTTGGAGTGCCGGGAGGAGCAAAAAAGCTCAGGGACCGAACGGTGGCCGACCGGGAGAACATCCCGCGCCGCGCCCAGGGACCCAAGGGACCGACCCTTGGAATCAGCGCCCCCGCGGAGTCCACCGGCGTGGCGCGCACCCGAAAGTGCGGGCTCTGCCGTGTTCCGGGCTCTAGACTCTTCCCGAACTACAGTCCCTTCAGTCCCTGCTGGAGCCCTTCCCTCCGGGTGTGACCTGGGCTCTTGCCCAGGGACCGGCATCAGGGACCGCTGTCTACGAGAAGGATGCACGTGCCTCCCGGTGAGTCCCCCGCGCCTGCTCCCCAGGCTGGGCTGTCACAGCAGCACGTGATGGCCCGCTGGTGCGCCGCCCAGGGCTGGCCCGTGCACCCCCTGGCCCCCGGCCGCAAGACGCCCGCAGCGAACTGCGCGGACTGCCGCCGCAAGACGCACGACCCCGCCGACTGCCCCTGCCTCCCCGCCGGCCGCCCCTGCCACAGCTTCCACGCGGCCACCACCGACGGCCAGTTGATCGACGCCTGGTGGTCCGCCCACCCGGCGGCCGGAGTCGGGGTCGCCTGCGGCCCCGCAGGACTCGTCGTCATCGACATCGACGCCCACCAGGCCCCCGCCCCCTCCCGAGCCCGACTCCTCCCCGGCATCCCCATCCCGGACCAGGTCAACCTGACGGGCCTGGCCTCCGGTTACGACACCCTCGCCCTGCTCGCCGCCTACCGCGGAGCCCCCGATCCCGCCCACGACGAAGCCACCCTGCGCGTCCGCACCCCGTCCGGCGGCCTGCACGTCTGGTACCGCAACAACACGGGCACACCGCTGCGTTGCTCCACCGGTTCCGGTACCAAGGCGGCGCTGGCCTGGCAGGTCGACGTACGGGCCACCGGCGGCTATATCGTCGCCCCCACCACCCGTACCCCCGGCGGCAGTTACCGTCCCGTGGGCGAGCGGCGTCTGCCCGCCCCGCTCCCGGACTGGCTCCGGGCCGAACTCGACCGGACCGGCCATGTGATCACCCCGCCCCGCCCCCCGGCCACCGTCGTGCCTCCGCAGCCGCGGGCGGGTAGCGCCGTACCGCACCCCAGGCGGCGCGTGGTGGGGGCGCAGCGGATTCTGGAACCGTTGCTCGCCGAGGTCGCCGGATGTGCGGCCCGGCCCGAGGGCACCGCGTTCACCGAGAAGCTCAACCGGGCCGCCTACACCGCGGGAGGCCTCGCCGCGGCCGGCCATGTGACGGAGGAGAGGGTGCGGTTGCAACTGACCGAGGCCGCGGACCTCGCCCGCCCCTGGCAGCAGGCACGCAATGAGAAGATCATCTGTGATGGACTGATCGCAGGCGCCGCCCGCCCGTTCCACCCTGAAGGACGCTCATGAGCAGCGACGAGAAGCCGCCGCCGTTCGACGCCCAGGCCGCGGCTCAGCAGATGCTCGCCCTCCAGATCCCCGAGGACGAACCGGACGAACCGCCCACCGGTCAGGCCTCGCCCGGCGCCCGGCTGCCCGCCCAGTCGTACCCGGCCCTGCCGGAGGCCGGGGCCGCACCCGCGGCTTCGCCCTGGGCCGGTTCCGTGCTGCTGCCCAAGTCCCTTTCCGACCGCGGCAACGCGCGCCTCTTCATCCAGCTCTACCGCGAACGCTTCCGGCATGTGGAGGGCCTCGGCTGGTTCGTCTGGGACGGCTACCGGTGGAAGCGGCAGGGCGGCGAGAAGGCCGCCCTGTGGGCCGCGGGGGAGATGGCCGAGGACCTCGCCGACACCGACCCCACCGGCCTCCACACCGACCGCGAAGTACGCCAGCACAAGCGCCGCAGCCTCTCCACGACCGGCATGAAAGCCCTCCTCGCCCAGGCCAAGGCCGCCCCCGACCTGTCCGTCGACCCGGACACCCTCGACGGCGACCCCTACGTCCTGTGCACCCCCGCCGGCGTCGTCGACCTCACCACCGGCAATCTGCGCAAGGCCGACCCGGCGAAGGACTTCCACTCCCGCGCCACCAGCGTCTCCCCGCAGCACATCCCCACCCCCCGCTGGCACCGCTTCCTCGCCGACACCTTCGGGGAGGACGACGAGGGCCGGGAGATGATCTCCTTCCTGCACCTGCTGCTCGGCTACTCCATCACCGGCGACGTCGGCGCCCAGGTGCTGCCCTTCCTCCACGGCCAGGGCAAGAACGGCAAGTCGGTGCTCCTGGACACGATGATCCAGATCCTGGGCGACTACGCCGACGCCGCGCCCCCCGGCTTCCTCATGGACCGCGGCGCCTTCTCCGAGCACTCCACCGAACTCACCGAACTCCACGGCCGGCGCCTGGTGGTGTGCAGCGAACTCAAGCCCAACGACAAGTTCGACGAGGCCCGGGTGCGGCTGCTGACCGGCGGCGACAAGATCAAGGCCCGCCGGATGCGGCAGGACTACTTCTCCTTCTCGCCGACCCACCACCTGTGGCTGCTCGGCAACCACCGGCCCGAGGTGTCCACCGGCGGCTTCGCGTTCTGGCGGCGCATCCGGCTGCTGCCCTTCGAGCGCGTCGTCCCCGACGCCCGCAAGATCGACAACCTGGCCTTCGAACTCGTCCGCGACGAAGGCCCCGGCATCCTGCACTGGCTCATCGAGGGCGCCCGCCGCTACCTCACCACCCGCGACCCCCTCGAAGGCCCCGACCGCGTCCGTATCGCCACCACCGCCTACGCCACCACCGAGGACCACATCGGCCGCTTCCTCGCCGAGTGCTGCACCCGCGGCAACGACGCCGAGCGCACCGACTTCCGGGTCGAACAGGGCCTGCTCTACACCGAGTACAGCTCCTGGTGCACCGCGGGTGAAGGCATCCGGCCGGCCACTCCCCGTACGTTCGCCAACCGGGTCCGCCAGGAACTCGGCATCGCCTCCCCGGCCGACATGCTCAAGTCCAACGGCCGCAAGTTCTACCCGAACCTGGCCCTTGTGGAGGATGACGCATGACCAGCCCCCCGCACACCGAAACCCCGACGCCCCGTCAGCCATCTACCATGGAGGCGACGAGGCCCCCGCAGCAGCAGGCGCGGCCGCAACCCACGGACCCGCACCGCCGCCACCGGCCCAACGAGGAGAGGCAGCCATGAGCTCGCTGCTCACCGAAAGCGAGATCGCCCACGAGCACGACGTGGTGTGGCTGGAAGACCCCGAGGCGCTCGACTACGTCCGCCAGGCCCTCGACAAGACCAAGCGCCGCAACAACAAGCCCCCTTACATGCGCGACGGCCGCATGATCGGGTACGCCCGCCTGGACGAGAGCGCCGAACCCGACCCCGACAGCGGCCTCTACAAGCGCCGGGTCTTCTACCTCCTCCCGCACGACCGCGACACCGAACCGCACGGCGTCTACCGCGAAGGCGCCCCCGGTGAAGCCGTCGACCCCCGCACCATCGAACCGCGCAAACCGGGCGCCAAGACCACCCGTTCCCAACTCGGCCCCGGCATGGCCACCGCCTGACCCGCACGGGGCGAAGGCGGCCAGAACTCGCCACGCTGTAGGCGGAGTTGAGGGTTCCGAGGTAGGCCCGACCGGTCTGCCGCAGCACCGGGTCCGAGCAGTGTGAACACATCAAGCCAGCCCGGAACTGGGGTGTCTGATGGTGCGTCTATGGTTGCATCCTGAATCGATGATCTCTGGGGGGTCGGATGCGGAGCGAGGGGACGCCAAGCGGCGAGCCGGACACGGTTATCGCGGGCCGCTACCGGCTGAGACGCCAGCTCGGCCAAGGCGGTATGGGAGTCGTCTGGGAGGCGCTGGACACCAGCCTGGACCGCAAGGTGGCGGTGAAGGGGCTGCTGTATCCGGGCGCCGCCGATCCACGCGCCCAGTCGACATGGGTCAGCCGGGCCCGCCGAGAGGCGCAGGCCATCGCCCGGATCGGGCATCAGAACGTGGTCGCCGTCCATGATGTGATCGAGGACGGCAACCAGGTATGGATCGTCATGGAGCTGCTCGACTCGCGCTCCCTGGCCGATCTGCTGCACGAGCAGCGGCAGTTGTCCGTCCCGCACGCGGCGCGCATCGGGCTCCAGGTGCTGCGCGGACTGGCCGCGGTGCACGAGTCGGGCGTACTGCACCGCGATGTGAAGCCGCACAACATCCTGTTCCGGCCCGACGGTCGCGCCCTGCTGATGGACTTCGGGATCGCCACCTTCGAGGGCGCCGTCCAGGTCACCCGCCTCGATGAGATCATCGGCACCCCGCAGTACCTGGCACCGGAGCTCCTCGGCCACAATCCCGCCGCCCCCCGCCAGGCGTCCACCGCGTCCGACCTGTGGTCCCTCGGCGTCACCCTGTACGAGATGGTGGAGGGCCGCCGCCCCTTCGAGGGCGACACCAGCTTCGAGATCTTCATCGCCGTACGGGACACGCCACTCCCGCCCCTGCGGTACGCCGGGCCGCTCACCTCGCTTATCGAAAGCCTGCTGCAGAAGGACCCGGCGCTTCGGCCCGACGCCGCGGAGGCGGAGCGAATCCTGGCGGCCATCACCGAGGAGGACCCCTCGGCCCTGGACGGTACGGCGTCCGGCTCGGCGGCGGTGCCCGGCGGGTCAGGCGAGTCCGGGGCGCCGGTCGAACCTGCGGAGACGTCCGGTTCCGGGGCCGGCGCTGGCGCTGATTCCGGCACTGGTTTCGGTCCGCCGCCGGTCACGCCTCCGCCCGCCGCGCCCGACCAGCCCGAGAGCCCTGGTCAGCCCCAGCCGGCGGCGGCCGGGGGTGGGAGCGGCGGGAACGGGTGGAAGGTCGCAACTGCCGTGCTGTGCGCGCTACTTCTGGTGGGCACCGGATGGTTCGGCTGGACGCAGTGGAAGGGCGACTCGGACTCCGACTCCGGCAAGGACTCCGCGCACACCCAGCCGAAGCCGGAGCCCAAACCGGAGCCCGAGCCGGGCAGCGAGAACGCGTTCCGCAAGGACCACGACGAGCTCCGGATCGGCGTCAAGAAGGACCAGCCGGGGCTGAGCGTGGCCGCCGACGGCACCTACCACGGTTTCGAGGTCGACCTCGCCCAGCAGATCGGCCGCGAACTCGGCTTCAGCTCCGGCCAGATCAAGTTCCGCACGGTCACCTCGGACAACCGCAGCGACTACCTGAGATCCGGCCGGGTCCACCTGGTCCTCGCCACGTACAGCATCAGCGAGCAGCGGGAGAAGGACGACGGCGTGAAGTTCGCCGGACCGTACTACGAAGCCCTCAAGGGGCTGCTGGTGCGGAAGAACCGGCCGTACAACGACCTCAGCGACCTCCAGCACGACAAGACCGCCGATGTGTGCACCGCGCGGAAGTCGGTCTATGTGCCGTGGGTCAAGAAGGAGCACATGAGCGACCAGCTGGTCGTCCGGGCCGGCTACGAGGACTGTGTGAAGGCGCTGCTCGATCCCAAGACCCGGGTCTACGCGGTGGCCACCGATGACGTCATCGTCGCCGGGCTCGCCGACAAGTACTCCGCCAAGACCAAGGCCCTGGAGAGCCTCAGCGGTTCCGAGGGCTACGGGGTGGCGATGAGCGGCAAGGACGAGGGACTCCACGGCGAGGTGTGCCGGGCACTGACCGACATCACCGCCAAGTCCCCCGGCCACACGTCCCGTTGGGCGGATCTCTACAACAAGCACCTCAAGCCGCTGATGGGCGGGGCGCCGACCGAGCCGGACCTCAGCTCCTGCTGACCCGGCGGGCGGGGACGGCCTAAGTCCCCGCCCCCGCCGGGCGTGCGGTGCGGGCCGCGATCGCGGATTCGAAGCGGTCCAGGTCGAGGACTGCGCGGCGGTGGCTGCCCCGGCCTGTATGCGGGCGCTCGCCGCCCGCCTTCCGTTGGCCTTCGACGGCACCGCCCACGACGAGGCCGCCGTCGTGTGTCCACTCGACCAGTCCGACGAGGAGCCGGTGGCGAGTACGTTCACGACTACCGGGAGCGCGCCGCCGCGCTGCATGTCGTCGGCGGCGCGGTCGTCTCCGGGCCGTTCCAGCGTTTTGACCACGGGTATCTGCTCGGCGCCGGAGGCGGTGTGCGCGCGGTCCGGTCTGGACGCCGTCCTGTACGACAACGCGGCGGCCTTCTATCGCCTCTGAGTCGGTACTTGGGAACGGTTCCCCTCCCTCTTTCGTCTACAGTAACGTAGACCGTCTACTGAGGTGTAGACCGTCGTGTGCTGTGCGGAAGGGGCTCCTGTCGATGACCGTGCCTGTGGTTCTGGCGTCGCAGCTTGCGGTGAATCCGCTCGATGCCCAGTCCCTGCTGGTCGCGTTCGGTGTGCTCGGGGTCGGTGCGGTGCTGTTCGCCGAGACCGGCCTGCTGATCGGCTTCTTCCTGCCGGGGGACTCGCTGCTGTTCACGGCGGGGCTGCTGTGCACGGGCGGCGGGCAGCACGGTGTCCGGCTGTCGCTGGGGCCGCTGCTGGTCGCGGCCGTGTTCGGGGCGCTGGCCGGGGCGCAGTGCGGCTATCTCATCGGGCGCCGGGCCGGGGGCGCCCTGCTGGCCCGCAGCCGCTCGCGGCGTCTGCACGACGGCGCCCGGAGAGCCGAGGAGCTGCTCGCCCGCTACGGCCATGCCAAGGCGATCGTCCTGGCGCGCTTCGTGCCGGTGGTGCGGACCGTGCTCAACCCGCTGGCCGGGGCGCTGGGCGTGCCGGCCCGGACGTTCGCCGTGTGGCAGGTGGCCGGGGGCCTGGTATGGAGCGCCGGTCTGATCCTGGCGGGGTACGCGCTGGGCTCCTCGATCCCGAACGTGGACCGGTATCTGCTGCCGCTGGTCGCGCTGATCGTGGTGCTGTCCCTGCTGCCGCTCGCCGCCGAGCTGTACCGGGGCCGCGGGGGCAGGGGCAGGGGCAGGGCCGACGAGGTGCCGCGGTGACGGCCTGGTCGGCGTACGGGTGGGCGCTGTTCGCGCTGTTCATCCTGGTCGTGGTGCTCGCCCTGATCATGGTCGCGGCCTGGTGGCAGGTGTGGAGATGGGGGCAGGGGTGGCGGTGACCCCGCCCCGGTGACCCCGCACCCGCCTCTGCCCGGCTTGCCCCATTCGTCCCGTTCTGCCTTGCCCGTTACGGCCGTTGGAGAGTCATGCGTCCCAGGATCCTTGTCGTGGAGGACGATCACGCGCTGCGGGATGTGCTGCGCCGCGGGCTGCGGGACCACGACTTCGAGCCGGTGCTCGCCGCCGACGGGGCCACGGCGCTGCGGCTGGCCACCGAGGACATCGCCGCGCTGGTGCTGGACGTCGGGCTGCCCGACGCGGACGGCCGGGATGTGTGCCAGGCGCTGCGGGCCAACGGGTTCCTCGCGCCGGTCGTCTTCCTCACCGCCCGCCACCGGCTCACCGACCGGCTCTCCGGATTCTCCGCCGGAGGGGACGACTACCTGCCCAAGCCGTTCCATCTCGCCGAACTCGCCGCCCGGTTGCGCGCCGCGCTCCACCGCGCCGGCCCCCGCGCCCCGGCCGCCACGGGTGACCTGGTGCTGGACGCGGTCGGCCACCACCTCACCGTGGACGGCGTCCAAGTCCCGCTGTCCCCTACGGAGTTCCGGCTGCTGGGTCGGCTCGCCGCCGCCGACGGGGGACTGGTGGGCCGCCGCGATCTGGTCCGTACCGGGTGGCCGGAGGGGGCGCAGGTCAGTGACAACACGCTGGACCAGTATCTGAGCCGGTTGCGGCGCAAGCTCCGGGCGGCGGGCAGCGGCCTGACGATCGACACGGCACGCGGCATCGGACACCGCCTGTCATGAACGGGCGAGCCATCAGTACCAGCCGGGTCGTGCGCCGCTTCGCCCCCCGTACCCTGCGCGGCCGGCTCTCGCTGGTGGCGCTGGCCACCGCCACCCTGCTGATGACGGTGCTGACCGTGGTGTTCAACGCGGTGATGGACGAACACCTCCAGCGGCAGGCCGACCGGGAACTGCACAACCGGGCCGCGGCCGTGGCCACCACCGTCGACACCAGCGGCCCCCGGGTACGGGTCCTGGAGACCGCCAACGACCGGCTGCTCGACGCCAACGTCTGGATCTACGGCGGAACGCGCCTGCTGGAACAGCCGCCCTCGACCTCCGCCGACAGCCCGCTCACCCCGGCCACCGACCGGCTGGCGGCGGCGGGCCGGAGTGCCTGCGCCACCGTCCGCACCATCCGGCTCTGCGCACATCCCCTGGGCGGACACGGCCACCGGCCGCCGACCGCCACCGTCGTCACCGCGCTCGACCTCACCCCGTACCGCAACTCGGCGGACACCCTGCTCCTCGGCTCGCTGGTGCTGGACGCGGTGATGCTGGGGTGCACCTATGTGCTGACGCGGCTGTCCGTGGGGCGGGCGCTGCGACCGGTGCGGACGATGACCGACCAGGCCACCCAGTGGAGCGCCGTGGCCTCCGAGGAGCGCTTCGGAACCGAGCGGCACCCTGCTGAACTCGCCCGTCTCGGCGCCTCGTTGGACGAACTGCTGGACCGGGTGCGTACCGTGCTCCGCCATGAGCAGCAGTTGACCGGCGAGCTGTCCCACGAACTGCGCACCCCGCTCAGCCGGATCGTGATGGAACTCGACTGGTGGCACTCCCGCCGCCGGACCGGCGCCGAGACCCGGGCCACCCTGGACACCATCGGCGAGGCCACCCGGTCCATGCGCACCATCTGCGACACCGTCCTGGACGACGCACGCGAGAACGCCCGCGCACCGGCGACCGCCCCCGGAACCACCGATGTGGTGGCCGCCGTGGACCGCCTGCTGCGGAGCCTCATCCCACCGGAGGGGGTGGCGACCGAACGGCTCACGCCAACTCAGGTACTGGAGGCGGGAGTTGCCCCCGCCCTGCTGGAACGCATCCTCAGCCCGCTGCTGGCCAACGCCACCCGCTACGCGCGTTCCCGGGTCACCGTCCGCGCACGGCGGACGCCCGGGGCGGTGCACCTCGATGTGGACGACGACGGGCCCGGGGTGCCGGAGGCGTTCGTGGGGGAGTTGTTCCAGCCGGGGCGGCGTGCCGATCGCGGTGACGGGCACGACGGGGCGGGCCTCGGGCTGTCGCTCGCGCGGCGCCTGGCCCGCTCCGTCGGCGGGGAGGTGGCCCATGACCCCGGGCACACCCCCGGGGCCCGGTTCACCGTCAGCCTGCCTACGGGGTGACCGCGGCAGGCCTGCGTTCCCGCAGTTGCGCGTAGGCCATCATCCCGAACAGCACGGCGAGCAGTACGGCGGAGGAGCCCGCGGTACCGAGGTCCAGGCCGCCCTTCGCCACCGGTTTGGTGAGGAAGTCACCCGCGGTGGCACCCAGCGGTCGGGTCAGTACGAAAGCCGCCCAGAACAGCAGCACATTCGGCACCGCGGGCGCTTTCATGAGGGCCACCAGTACCGCGATCACACCCGTCACCAGCAGTGCGCCGCCGGCGTATCCGAGGCCGGAACTGTCGGAGAGGAAATCGCCCATGGAGGTGCCCAGGGTGTTCGAGACGAGAATCGCCGACCAGAAAAGCGCCTCGCCCTTGAAGGTGGTGATGTCGCGGATCTGGAAGGTCATTCCGCTGGCCTTCCAGGCCAGGAAGATCACGGCGAGGATCGAGATGAGGATCGCCGCCCCGGCCGGATAGCCGAGACCGAGCCCCTGCGGACCCCAGCCGAGCGAAGTGGCGCCCCCTGAAAGGTACTTGGCGCTGGCGTCGCGGTTCATGAAGTCGGACATGGTGGTGCCGGCCATGCTGGTGGAGAGGATCACCGTCCAGTAGAAGAACGGGTTGTAGCGGCGGGACTTCAGTTGGACCACCAGCGTCACCACGAACAGCAGGAACAGGGCGACGGTGGTGAGGAAATAGCCCAGTTTCAGGGTCTGCGAGAAGAGATCGCCCGCCGTCTCGCCGAGCGTCGTCGCGGCGATCTTCATGACCCAGAACGCCAGCGTCACCTCGGGCAGTTTCTTCATCGCGGATTTCGCCGCGGATTTCGCCGCATTCGCCTTGCTCGCGTCACCGGGCGCACGGGATGTGTTCGCCGTGCCGGTGTCGGTGCCGCTGCCGGTATCGGTATCGGTCAGGACTTCCGCTTTCTCCACCAGGAATTCTCCGATCCATCCGCTCGTAGGGCAGGGCGCTCGCCCCGGAATGCGCGGGTGGGGCGAGCGCCCTGGACATGGGCCGCCATCGGCGACCGCGGTCACGGACTCTGGCAGCGGGAGCCTGAACGCATCCTGAACGCGGGTGCGGGGCAGGGGAGTTGGGGTCAGGTCTGGAGGTCGGGTCGTGGAGTGGTGACGTCCCTGCGGGTCACCGCCAGATAGCCGACGAGGCCGAGGATGACGGCGAGGAACAGTGCGCTGGTCGCCACCGTGCCCAGTCCCACCCCGCCGTCCCCGGTCGGCTGCGAGAGGTAGTCGCCGATGGAGGCGCCGAGCGGCCGGGTGAGGATGTAGGCGATCCAGAAACTCCACACCGCGTCGAGCCCCAGCGCGAAGTGCGCCACCGCGACCGCGGCGATGGCCAGCCCGAACAGCACGGCGGCGACCCAGTAGCCCAGGTTCATCCGCTCGGAGACCAGGTCGCCCGCGGCGGTGCCCAGCGCGAAGGTGAACAGCACCGCCAGCCAGTAGAAGGACTCCCGGCCGGGGGTGTCGATGCTGTGGATGGACAGCGTCCGCTCCCGGCGGAACCACACCGCGAACACCACGGCGAGCGCGACGGCGAACACCGCGGTGCTGGTCTCCAGCGGCACGCCCATGTTGTCCGTGAGGTTGTCGCTGATCAGTGTGCCGACGACGCTGATCAGGGCCACGGCGAGCCAGTACACGCCGGCCCGGTAGCCGCGGGTGCGGAACTGCACCACGAGCACACCGGCGAGCAGCACGCTCATCAGCACGGACACCCCGGTCAGGCCGAGTCCGGCCTTCTCGTTGAGCAGGTCGGCCGCGGTCTCGCCGACCGTGGTGCACAGCACCTTGATGATCCAGAAGTAGACGGTGACCTCGGGGACCTTGTTCCAGTACCGCCGGTGCCGGGCGGCCGCCACGGGACGGTCGGTCCCGGGCGCCGCGGATTTCTCGGACGTTTCGTAGGTCATGGGGCAAGACCGTGCCACCGGATACCTGAACGCATCCTGACTGCCGCCCGGCACCGCGCCGCCCGGACCGCCGTTGCCCGGACGACCGTTGCCGTCAGGCGCCGTTGCGGCGGGCCGCTATCTCCTTCGCGGCGTCCGCGATCAGGCGGCCCAGCTCCGGCACCCGCTGCTCGTCGTAGCGGGACTCGGGCATGGAGGCGGCGACCGTCGCCAGCGGTGTGCCGTCCTCGTCCAGGATCGGCGCGGCCACGGCGCACACATCGGGCCGGTACTGCTTGCGGTTGACGGAGTAGCCGTCGGCGCGCACCCGGGCCAGGTCGGCGCGCAACTGCCCGTCGTCGGTCGGGGTGGAGTCACCGAACCGCTCCAGGCCGTGCTCGACCAGCTCGTCGATGTCCGCCTTCGGCAGGTGCGCCAGGATCGCGCGGCCGGTGGCGGTGGCGTGCAGCGGGGAGGTGTCGCCGATGGCGTGGAACGTCCGTACCGCGTGGGTGCAGTCGACGCGGTCCACGACCACCATGGACTGGAGGGCGTCCGGGACCGACAGGTGGATGGTCTCGTTCAGGGTGTCCCGGAGCCGGATCATGGGCTCCCGGGCGGCGGCGAACAGGCTGGACCCCTGAAGTGCCGCGGGCCGTACGGCGAGTACCCGCGCGCCGATCTCCCAGCGGGTGGTGTCCTTGCGGTTCGCCCGCAGCCAGCCCGCCTCGTTCAGGGTGACCAGGGTGCGCTGCACGGTCGACTTGGGCAGACCGAACATCTTGGTCAGTTCCCCCACCGTCACCGGCTGGTGCTGCGCGACCGCCTCCAGGATCCGCAAGGACCTGGTCACGCTCTTCATCTCCATCTCGTTTCCCCCCGTTGACTTCCGGATCTCCTCGGGTTCACCCCTTGACTCCCCTCCCGACCCGCTGCCATTCTCGTGCCAGATTCTAGCACAGCGTTCCACAATGTGGCACGGGGCTTGACGCGGGGCCGGAAAGCGACCCTGCACCGCAAGGACTCCGCAGCCTCGCTCCGGAGAATCCCAGCCGGTGTCCGCCAGCCCTCCGGTATCCGGAATTTCCCCATCCGCACACCGGGCGCCCAGCATCCCCGCCTCGGGAGACGAAAGGAACCCCTCGTGTCACCCAGCAAGCGCGTAGCCGTCGTCGGCGTCGGAACCATGGGCAGCCAGGCCGCCTGGCGGCTCGCGGCCCGCGGAGCCGACGTGGTCGGCTACGACCGGTACGCCCCCGGCCACGACCGCAGCGCCGCCGGCGGTGAGACCCGGATCTTCCGCAGCGCCCACTTCGAGGACTCCCGCTACGTCCCGCTGCTCCAGCACGCCGACACCCTGTGGCGACAGCTCCAGCGGGACACCGGCCGCGAACTGCGCCGCCTCACCGGCTGCCTGCTGATGGGCCCCGTCGCACACCACCAGATGGCCACCGTGCTCCGGTCCATCGACGAACACGGCCTGGACCACGAGGTGCTCGACACCGGCGCGCTCGCCGAACGCTTCCCGCAGTTCCGCGTCGAGGACGGCGACGCGGCCGTACTGGACCGCCATGCCGGCTTCATCCGGCCCGAGTTGACCATCCAGACCGCCGCCCGCCGCGCCGAGGAACTGGGCGCCCGCATCCACCGCTACACCACCGTCCGCGAGATCGTCCCCGTCCGCGGCGGGGTGGAGGTCCGCACCGACTCCGGCAGCGAGCACTTCGACACGGCCGTGGTCACCGTCGGCCCCTGGGTCAACGACCTGCTGCCCGACCTGCCGTGGGAGGTGGACATCCGCCGGCTGATCAACGCCTGGTATGTGCCCACCTCCGACGCCTGGTTCGGGGAGCAGCGCCCGGCGTTCATCCGCACCGCCCCCACCCACCTCTACGGACTGCCCTCCCCGGACGGCGTCTCCGTCAAGCTCGGCCTCTCCCGCGCCCTACACCGGCCCGCGGGCGACCCCAACAAGCTGGACCGGACCGTGGAGCCCGAGGAACTCGACATCTTCACCGAACTGATCGGCCGCCATATGCCGGACCTCAACCCCGACCCGACGCGGCTCTCCGTCTATATGGAGGGCTACACCGAGAGCAGCCGCCCGCTGGTCGGCCCGCTGCCCGGCGCCGAGAACGTGGTGCTGCTCGCCGGGTTCTCCGGCCACGGCTTCAAACTCGCGCCCGCCTTCGGGGACATCGCGGCCGACCTCGCGCTCGACGGCACCTCGCCGCAGCCCATCGACTTCCTCTCCACCCTCGACCGAGCGGAGGCCTGACCGGTATGAGCAGCGCTCTCTTCGTCGGCGCCCTGAGCGCCGAACCGGGCACCAAAGCCCGCGGCACCGTCCCCGCCGACCTCGGCACCACCACCGTGGACATCCCGCTCACCCTGATCCACGGCGCCCACCCCGGCCCCCGCGTCGTCATCACCGCGGGAGTGCACGGCGGCGAGTTCACCGGCATCGACGCGGCCACCCGGCTCGCGGCCCTGCTGGAACCCGGCGAGGTGCACGGCCAGATCCTGCTCTGCCCCGTCGCCAACCCGCCCGCCGTGTACCAGGGACGCCTCGGCACCTCCCCGCTCGACGGGGTCAACATCAACCGCGTCTTCCCCGGCACCCCGGACGGCGGCCCCACCGAACGGCTGGCGCACTGGCTGTTCACCGAACTGCTCGACGGCGCGGACGCCTACCTCGACCTGCACTCCGGCGGCATCGACGAGGTCCTCACCGACTTCGTCGGCTACCGCCGCACCGGCGACGCCCAACTCGACGCCACCACCGCGGAGATGGCCGCGGCCGCCGGTGTCGGAGACGTCATCCTGGGCCTCGACGCCGAGGGCGGCAACAGCCACGCGGCCGCCGCCCGCCGCGGCATCCCCGCCATCCTGGTCGAGACCGGTCAACTCGGCGAACGCGACCCGGACACCGCCCGCCGCCTCGTCGACGGCCTGTACGGCGTACTGGCCCGCCTCGGCGCCCTCCGCACCCACACCGGGAGCGCGGCACCGGCCCGGGAATGGGTCTGGGCCGCCGCGGTCACCGCCGGGGCGGGCGGCCTCTGGTACCCCGAGTTCACCGCGGGGGACGAGGTGGCCCAGGGCCAGGTACTCGGCCGGGTCATCGACCCCGCGGACAGCCGCGAACACAAGGTGCTCGCCCCCGCCACCGGCCGGATCTTCTACGGAATGCACGGCCTGACCGTCGCCCCCGGTGCCGAACTCGCCGCCATCGCCGCCCCCATGGACACCGGCGACCACTGACCCCCACCCCCAGCACCCCCCGCCCGCACCCAGCCCAGCCCGTCATCACGTACCGCACCACCAGGAGGAACCCGGTGAGAGACAACCGGACAGACCGCCGAGGGTTTCTGCGCGGAGTCGGCGGCGTCGCCGCAGGCATCGCCGCCGCCACGACGCTCGGTGCCTGCGGCACCGGCACCAGCCGCTCCGGCGGCAGCGGCGGCAAGAGCTCCAAGACCCTCGTGGTCCGCGACAGCGGCGGCGCCTACGGCGACGCCAACCAGAAGGCGCTCTACGAACCCTTCACCAAGGAGACCGGAATCCAGGTCAAGGTGGTGAACATCCAGTACGCGCAGATGCTGGCCCAGATCAAGCAGGGCCGCCCCCAGTTCGACGTGATCGACGACTCGATGGCCGACTTCGTCCTCTTCAAGAAGGACGGCGCCGCCCAGGACCTCGACTACGACCGGCTGAAGAACTTCAAGAACGCCCGCATCGCGGAGAACCTGGTCACCTCCAACGCCGTCGGCAAGAACTACTGGGCCAGCGTCATGGCGTACCGCACGGACGCCTTCGGTGGGAGGAAACCTTCCTCCTGGGCCGACTTCTGGAACACCAAGGCCTTCCCCGGCAACCGCGCCCTCCAGGCCCTCGACGCCGACCTGCCGGAGCTGGAGTTCGCCCTGCTCGCCGACGGCGTGGCGCCGGACAAGCTCTACCCCCTCGACGTGGACCGCGCCTTCAAGGCCCTCAGCGAGATCAAGCCCCGCATCCGCAAGTTCTGGGACACCGGAGCCCTGCCCGGCGTCCTCCTCGGCCGCAAGGAGGTCGTCGCCACCAGCGTCTGGCACGGCCGTCTCGACGCCCAGATCAAGGGCGGCGCCCCGCTCGCCTACCAGTGGAACGGCGCCCGCCGGCAGAGCAACGCCCTCGGCATCCCCAAGGGCGCCGGCAACCTCGACGCCGCGTACCAGCTCATCGACTTCGCGCTCAGGCCGGAGGTGCAGGCCGCCTACGCCGAGCTGTACCCGATGGCCCCCTCGGTGCCCGGCGCCTACAAGAAGCTCTCCGCCAAGACCACCGCCAACCTGGCCAGTTCGCCCGAACACCTCAAGTCCGGCTTCGACCTGGACGTCGAGTGGTGGATCAAGAACCAGGACGCGGTGTCCAAGCGCTGGCAGGAGTGGACCCATGAGTGAGGCCGGCACCCTGCCACCGCCAACAGCCCCAGCCCAGGCCGACCGCACCGGAAAACCCCTGTCGGTGACGGCACTTCGCAGGACGTACGGCGGAGTCACCGCCGTCGACGAGGTGTCCATGGAGATCGCGGGCGGCGAGTTCGTCACCTTCCTCGGCGCCTCCGGCTCCGGCAAGACCACCACCCTGATGATGATCGCCGGATTCTGCGAACCCGACTCCGGCAGCATCGTCGTCGGCGGCCGGGACGTCACCCGGCTCGCCCCGCAGAAACGCGGCCTCGGCTTCGTCTTCCAGCAGTACCTGCTCTTCCCGCACATGACGGTGTGGGAGAACGTCGCCTTCCCGCTGCAACTGCGCGGCCTGTCCAAGGCCGAGCAGCGCCAACGGGTCGGCGACACACTGGAGATGGCCGGCCTGTCCGCCATGGGCCGCCGCCGCCCGCGCGAACTCTCCGGCGGCCAGCAGCAGCGCGTCGCCCTCTGCCGCGCCCTGGTCTACCGGCCGCCCGTGATCCTCATGGACGAGCCACTCGGCGCGCTCGACAAGAAGCTCCGCGACCAGTTGCAGACCGAGATCAAACGGGTCCAGCAGGAACTCGGCCTCACCGTCATCTATGTGACCCACGACCAGGAGGAAGCCCTCGTCCTGTCCGACCGCATCGCCGTGATGCGGGACGGGCGGATCGACCAGTTCGACACCCCGCGGGAACTCTTCGAACGCCCCCGCACCCCGTTCGTCGCCGACTTCCTCGGCGCCGCCAACTTCCTCACCGGCCAGGTCGAACAGCGCACCCCCGCCCACACGTTGGTACGCCTCGACACCGGCGGAGTGGTCAAAGCCCGCCCGCACGAAGCCGCCGAAGGCACCCGGGTCCGCGCCGCCGTACAACCCGGCCGGCTCGTGCCCTGCCCGCCCGACGAGGGATTCTGCACCGGCACCGTGGAGACCGTCACCTACGTCGGCACCCTCGTCCGCGTCACCGTCCGCCCCGACAGCGACGCCGCCGGCGAACCCGTCCGGCTGGAACTGCCCGCGGGCCGCGCCCCCGTCCCCGGCGAAGCCGTCGGCCTCACCGCGGACACCGGCAACGTCAGCGTCTTCCCCGACACCGGACAAGGGGGGTGAGCACCACCATGACCGTGCTCGCCCCGGGCTCCACCGCCCCCGTGTCCCACCGGAAACGAGCCGCCCGCGCCCTGTCCGACCGCCGCACCCGCTTCGGCCTGCTCAACGCCACCCCCGTCGTCGTCTACCTGCTGATCCTCTTCATCTATCCGATCTTCAGCACCCTGATGCTGAGCCTCAAAGGCCAGGACGGCGGCTTCACCCTGCACTGGTACGCGGACGCGTTCCGCGGCGCCCACCTGGAGATCCTCCTCACCACCCTGCGGATCTCCGCCGAGACCTCCCTGCTCGCCCTCGTCGTCGGCTTCACCCTCGCCGCCGCCATCTCCCGGCTCAAACCCCTCTGGGCGGGCCTGGCGATGCTGGTCGTGATCGTGCCGCACTTCATCAGCGCCCTGGTGCGCACCTACGGCTGGATCATCCTGCTCGGCGACAACGGCGTGGTGAACAACATCCTCACCGGCGCCCACTTCCCCGGCGCGCCCTTCCAGCTCCTCTACAACGAACTGGGCGTCGTCATCGGCACCACCGCCGTCATGCTGCCGTACACCGTGCTGCTGCTCTACGCCGTGATGAAGGGCATCGACCGGCGGCTGATGGCCGCCGCCGCCGGAATGGGCGCCGGACGCCTCACCATCTTCCGCCGGGTCTACGTCCCGCTGGTCGCCCCCGGCCTGGTCAACGCCGGAGTGCTCTGCTTCATCCTCAGCCTCGGCTACTACCTGACGCCCGCCCTGATGGGCGGCGAGAAGCAGACCATGGTCGCCTCGCTCATCGACGAGCAGGTCATGAAGCAGAACCAGTGGAACGGCGCCTCCGCGCTCGGCATCATCCTGCTGCTGTTCACCTTCGCCGGACTGCTGCTGCTCAGACTGCTGAAGTCGGCCCGCGAAACCCTGCGGCAACGGGGGACCGCCTCATGATCGAGCTACGCGCCACCCTCGCCGGACGCATCACCCTCGCCGTCCTCGCCACCGTCATCCTGCTCTTCCTGGCGATGCCGATCATCGTCATCGTCGTCACCTCCCTCGGCAAGGACGCCTTCGGCAGCTTCCCGCCCAGCGCCTGGACGTTCAACTGGTACCGGCAACTCTTCGACCAGGGCAGCAAATGGCCCGCCGCGCTCTCCCTCAGCGCCTCGGTGGCCGCCATGACCACCGTCTTCTCCCTCCTCCTCGGCATGACCGCGGCCACCGCCCTGGTCCGCAGCGAACTCCCGCTGCGCTCCGCGGTGTACGGCCTGGTCCTCGCGCCGCTGGTGATCCCCCAAGTCGTCATCGCGCTCGGCCTGTTCCTGCTCTTCGAACCGGCGTCGATGCTCGGCAGCCCCATCGCCATCGCCCTCGGCCACACCGTCATCGCCTCCCCGATCGCCGTGATGATCCTGATGGCCTCCCTGAAAGGCGTGGACGAACGCCTGGAGGACGCCGCCGCCAGCATGGGCGCCGGCAGGCTCACCGTGTGGCGGCGGATCACCCTGCCGCTGGCCATGCCCGGACTCGTCGCCGCCGGTGTCTTCTCCTTCATCACCAGCTTCGACGAGTTCTTCATCTCCCAGTTCCTGTCCTCGGTGGACACCGTCACCCTGCCCGTCCAGGTCTTCAACGTCCTCCAGTACAACGTCGACCCGTCCGTGACCGCAGTCAGCGCCATCCTCATCGCGGTGGCGGTGGTGGCGCTCGCCCTGGTCGGAGTGGTGCGCAGACTCAGCGGCTCCGGCAAGCAGGACGGCCTGCTCCCCACCGAGCCCGCCGTGGGCCTGCCCGCCGGAAGTGAGACCCGATGACCGCCAGCACCCGCACCCCGACCACCGGCCTGCCCGCCTCCGCGGCCCGCCACCTGCTGCTCAACATGACACCCAACGGCTCCCTCGGCACCGAAGGGGAGAACCTCTTCGTCATCCAGCGCGGCCACGGCCCCTACGTGGACGACACCGACGGCAGACGCTACATCGACGGCCTGTCCGGCCTGTACTGCTGCCAACTCGGCTACTCCTACGCCCCCGAGTTCGCCGAAGCCGCCGACAAGCAGCTCCGCGAACTGTGCTTCAGCCCCCTGTGGTCCGCCTCCGCGCACCCCACCGCCATCGAACTCGCCGAACGCCTCGCCCGGATCGCCCCGGCCGGCATCGAGCACACCTTCTTCTCCGGCGGCGGCGCCGAAGCCGTCGAAACCGCCTGGAAGATCGCCCGCCGCTACCACTCCCTGCGCGGTGACACGGGGCGCGTCAAGGCGATCGCCCGGCGCGGCGCCTACCACGGGCTGACCGTCGGCGCCCTCTCCCTCACCGACGACCCCGGGCTGCGCGAGCCGTACGGGCCCGCCGCGATCGACACCCGCTTCACCGCCAACACCAACCGCTTCGGCCTGCCCGCCGAGTACGCCGACGACGCCACGTACAGCGCGCACCTCCTCGCCGAACTGGAAGCGGAGATCCTCGCCGAGGGCCCGGACAGCATCGCCATGCTCATCGCCGAACCGGTGCAGAACCGCGGCGGCTGCATCACCCCGCCCACCGGCTACTGGGAAGGACTGCGCGCCCTGGCCGACCGGTACGGCTTCCTGCTCGCCGCCGACGAGGTGATCACCGCGTTCGGCAGGCTGGGGGAGTGGTTCGGCGGCGACCGCTATGGCGCCCGCCCCGACATCATCACCGTCGCCAAGGGCATCACCGCCGGCTACGCCCCCATGGGCGCCACCCTGGTCAGCGACCACGTCGTGGACGTCATCAACCGGCCCGGCGCCGTCCTCAACCACGGCTACACCTTCGCCGGGCACCCGCTGAGCGCCGCCATCGCCCTGCGCAGCCTGGAGATCATCGAACGCGACGGCATCCTGGACCACGTCCGCGGCCAGCAGGACCACCTCCAGGCCCGGATGAACGCCCTCACCGCCCTGCCCATCGTCGGCGACGTCCGCGGCACCGGATTCTTCTACGCCTGCGAACTCTCCGGCGACCTCGACGGCGGGGGCTTCAGCGACCGCGCCCGGACCGAACTCGTCGCCGGCCTGATCCCGCGCCGCCTGCGGGAAGCCGGCCTCCTCGCCCGCGTCTACAACCGCGACGCACCCCTCGTCCAGATCGCGCCCCCGCTGGTCAGCGACCGCCAACTCCTGGACCGCATAGCCCAGATCATCGCCGACGCCCTCGAAGAGGCATCGGCCCGCCTGTGAACGGCACCCCTGTGAACCGCCCCCCTGTGCACCCGCACCCTGTGACACCCGCTGAGGAAGGAACCCCATGTACTCCATCGGTCCGCTGACCGTCGCCCCCGGCGAGCGCGCCCAAGGCCTCATCCCGGTCGGCACCAGCAGCTACGGCGTGGAACTCGGCATCCCGCTGATCGTCGTCAACGGCGCCGAACCCGGCCCGGTGCTGTGTGTGGACGCGGGCGTGCACGGCGACGAGTACGACGGCCAGGAGTCCGTCCGCCGCGTCCTGGCCGAGACCGACCCGGCCACCCTGCGCGGCACCCTCGTCGGCATCCCCTGCATGAACACCCCGGCCTTCGAAGCCGCCGCCCGCGCCGGGGGGCTCGACCACCTCAACCTCAACCGCATCTTCCCCGGGGACGCGGACGGCTCGTACTCGCTGCGGCTCGCCGCCACCTTCGTGGAGCAGGTCGTGCCCGCCATCGACGCGCTGGTGGACCTGCACACCGGCGGCACCTTCGGCGAGATCGCCCCCCTCGCCATCCTCCAGGGCGGCTACGAGGACCTCGCCACCGACCTCGCCCTCGCCGCCGGGCACCAACTGGTCTGGAAGGGCGGCAAATGGGGCGGCACCGTCCGCCACCCCACCCTCGCCGCGGGCAAGCCCGCCATCACCATCGAGGCCGGCGGAGGCACCTACCGCGAGAGCAACGTCGACCTGCACATCGAATCGGTGCGCAACATCATGCGGCAACTCGGCATGACCGACGGAACGGTGAAGCTCCGCGACACCTACACCACCGTCTCCGGCACCTTCGCCCGCTCCGCCGCCGGCGGCTTCTACCTCGGGCACGCCGAACCCGGCGACACCTGCAAGGCGGGCGACCTGATCGCCCACATCGTGGACCACTACGGCAACACCCTGGACGAGGTCCGCGCCCCCGAGGACGGCGTCATCCTCTGGGTCCGCCGCAGCCGCACCGTGCGCCCCGGCGACGAGACCGTCATCTTCGGCGAGGTGCAGGGGGAGATCCGGCCGTGACCCCGGAACACGAGGTGACCGGGCTGCTGATCGACGGCAGGCGGGCACCGGCCGCCGACGGACGGACCTTCGACGTCCTCGACCCGTCCGACGGGTCGGCCATCGCCCGGGTGGCACTGGCCGGTGAGAAGGACGTGGACCAGGCCGTGGCCGCCGCCCGCACCGCGGGCACCGCACCCGACTGGGCCGGAATGCGGGCCGCCGACCGGGGCCGGCTGCTGCACCGCATCGCCACGGCCATCCGCTACCAGGGCGAGGACCTGGCCCGCCTGGAGAGCCGGGACACCGGCAAACCACTCGGCCAGGCCGTCGCCGATGTGGAGGCCGCCGCCCGCTACTTCGAGTTCTACGCGGGCGCCGCCGACAAACTCGGCGGCACCACCATCCCCCTCGGCCCCGGCCTGATCGACTACACCGTCCTCGAACCGATCGGTGTCTCCGGCCAGATCATCCCGTTCAACTACCCACTCCAGAACACCGCGAGAGGATCGGCCCCCGCCCTCGCCGCAGGCTGCACGGTGGTGCTGAAACCGTCCCCCGAGGCACCCCTCACCCCGCTGGAGATCGGCAGGATCGCCCTGGAGTGCGGCCTGCCGCCCGGCGTCCTCAACGTCGTCCCCGGCGACGCGGACACCGGCGCCGCCCTCGCCGGGCACCCCGGCATCGACCAGGTCACCTTCACCGGCTCCGTACCGACCGGCATCAAGGTCGCCCAGGCCGCCGCGGCCAACGTGGTGCCCTCCGTCACCGAACTCGGCGGCAAATCACCGTTCATCGTCCTCGCCGACGCCGACTTCGACCTGGCGCTCACCGCGATCCTCGGCGCGTCCTTCAGCAACGCGGGCCAGATGTGCTCCGCCGGGACGCGGCTGCTGCTCCAGCGGGGCGCCGAGGAGTTCCTCGACCGGCTGGTGGAGAAGATCGCCGCCCTGCGCGTCGGACCCGGCCTCACCGACCCGGACATCGGGCCTCTGGTCGCCGCCCGGCAACGCGACCGGGTCCTCGGCTATCTGGACCTGGCCCGGCAGGAGGGCGCCGTCGCACGCACCGGCGGCGGCGCCCCCACCGCCCCCGAACTGGCCGACGGCTACTACATCGAGCCCACCGTCCTCACCGGCCTCACCAACGACGCCCGCTGCGCCCGCGAGGAGATCTTCGGCCCCGTCGTCACCGTCATCGGCTTCGAGGACACCGAGCAGGCACTGGAGATCGCCAACGACAGCCCGTACGGACTGTCCTCCTACGTCTGGACCCGCGACATCGACCGGGCGATGCGGCTGGCGCAGGGCATCCGGGCCGGGCAGGTCTATGTGAACGCCACCGGTGTCGGCACCGGCGTGGAGCTGCCCTTCGGCGGCTACAAGCACAGCGGCTGGGGCCGGGAGAAGGGCCTTGCGGCGCTGGCGAGTTACACGCAGACCAAGAACGTCTGCATCGGATTCGGGAGCCGGCCATGAGATACCGCACCCTCGGCGAACGCGGCCCGGCCGTCTCCGCGGTCGGCCTCGGCGGCAACAACTTCGGCTCCCGCCTCGACGAGAGCGGCACCCGGGCCGTCGTCCACGCCGCCCTCGACGCCGGGATCACCCTCTTCGACACGGCCGACATGTACGGCGGCTTCGGTGAGGGGGGCGGCGCCCGCGGTGACGGTGAACGCCTCCTCGGCGCCGCCCTCAAAGGGCACCGGGACAGCGTGGTCCTCGCCACCAAGTTCGGTATGGAGATGTCCGCGGAAGCCGAGCGGGCCGGCCCCCGCGGCGCCCGCCGCTATGTCCGGTACGCCGTCGAAGCCTCCCTGCGGCGCCTCGGCACCGACCGTATCGACGTGTACCAGTACCACGAGCCGGACGGGGTGACCCCGCTGGAGGAGACCGTCGCCGCACTCCGGGAACTGGTCGACGAGGGCACGATCGGCCACCTCGGCTGCTCCAACCTCCCGGCCGGGCAGCTCACCGCCGACTTCGTCTCCACCCAGGCCCGCTACCACCTGCTCGACCGCAGCGCCGAGAACGACCTCGTCCCCGCCTGCCTGCGCACCGGCGTCGGCCTGCTGCCGTACTACCCGCTGGCCAACGGCCTGCTCAGCGGCAAGTACCGGCGCGGCGAGCAGCCGCCGCCCGGCAGCCGGCTGAGCTGGCGGCAGGGCTGGCTCACCGACGCGGCCCTCGACCGGGTTGAAGCCCTCACCGCGTACGGCGCCGAGCGCGGCCTGAGCCTCCTGCAGGTCGCGGTGGGCGGCCTCGCCGCGCTGCCCGCCGTCGGCTCCGTTATCTGCGGCGCCATGACCCCCGAGCAGGTCACCGCCAACGCGGCGGCGGCCGACTGGGCCCCCGGCCCCGACGACCTGGCCGCACTCGACCGGACCGCCATCCCCGGCGAGCGCGTCGTCTGACCCCCCGCACCCCCAACTCGCCCACAGAACACCCGAATCGAGGCCCGACCCGATGCGAGAGATCGTCACCTTCGACGCCTACGGCACCCTGATCGACTTCCAGCTCGGTCCCACCACCCTGAACGTCCTCGGCGACCGGCTGAACCTGGACAACCTGGACGTGGACGAGTTCCTGGACGACTTCCGTGTGATGCGCTTCCAGGCCGTACTGGAGGCCTACCGCCCCTACCACGAAGTCCTGCACTCCAGCCTCCGCAACGCGATGCGCCTGCACGGGCTCGAATACCGCGCATCCGACGGGGACGCCCTGGCCGCAGCCGTCCCCACCTTCGGCCCGTTCCCCGAAGTCCCGGACGCGCTGCGGGCGTTGAAGTCCCGCTACGAGATCGCCATCATCTCCAACACCGACGACGAGCTCATCGCGCGGAACGTGGCGAACATCGGCGTCGACTTCGACCACGTCATCACCGCCCAGCAGGCCCGCGCCTACAAGCCGGACCGCCAGACCTTCGAGCACGCCTTCAAGACCATCGGCGTCGACCCCTCCCAGGTCGTCCACACCGCCCAGGGCTGGGAGTACGACCAGATCCCCACCCGCGACCTGGGCCTGCGGCGCCGGGTGTGGATCAACCGCTACGGCCACCCCGGCAGCGCCGACTACCAGCCCTACGACGAGCTTCCCGACCTGTCGGGCCTGCCCGCGCTGCTCGGTTGCTGACGGCACGGCAGGACACGGCGACACCGCACAGCGGACACGGAGGACGCACCGCATGAAGCAGATCCCCTACTGGCTCGACACCGCCCCCGCCTTCCCCGACCGGTCCGGGAAGGACCTGCCCGACGAGGCCGACCTGGTGGTGATCGGCGGCGGCCTCACCGGCCTGTCCACCGCCTACCACACCGCCCGCAAGGGCGCCCGCGTCGTCCTCGTGGAGAAGGACAAGGTCGGCTCGGGCGCCTCCGGCCGCAACGGCAGCATGTGCACCCAGGGCATGACCATCGGCGTCGGCGAGGCCCGCAGGCGATTCGGCGAGGAACGCGCACACGAGCTGTACGGCGCCTTCCGCGAGGCCGTCGACGTCGTGGAGGAACTGACCCGCACCGAGGACATCGACTGCGACTTCCACCGCTCCGGACGGCTCGGAGTCGCCTTCAAACCCCAGCACTTCGAGGCGATGAAGGCCACCCAGCGCGACCTCGCCGACAACTATGGCCATGAGACCCGGCTGCTGTCCCCGAGCGAACTGAAGGCCGAACTCGGCTCGGACTACTACCACGGCGCCCTGCTCGACCCCCTGAGCGCCGGACTGCACGTCGGCAAGTACGTCCACGGACTCGCCGCCGCCGCCGAACGCGCCGGCGCCGAGATCCACGAACGCAACGCGGCCACCGGCCTCATCCGGCTGCCCGGCGGCGGCTTCCTGGTCGAGACCCTGCACGGCACCATCCGCGCCCAGCGGGTCATGGCCGCCACCGACGCCTACACCGACAAGTCCATGCCGTACTTCCGCAAGCGGCTGATCAACGTGGGCAGCTTCATCATCGTCACCGAACCGCTCGGTGAGGCCCGCGCCAAGGAGATCATCCCCAACGCCCGCCTGGTGGTGGACTCCAAGAACGTCGGCCACTACCTCCGCCTCACCCCCGACAACCGCCTCGCCTTCGGCGGCCGCGCCCGCTTCGCCCCCTCCGACCCGGCCTCCGACGTCAAGAGCGGGGACATCCTGAAGCGGGAGATGACGGAGATCTTCCCGCAGCTCGCCGGGGTGCGGATCGACTATGTGTGGGGCGGCCAGGTCGGCTTCTCCTGGGACCGCCTCCCGCACGCCGGCGAGGTCAACGGCCTCTACTACTCCATGGGTTACTGCGGCCACGGCGTGCAGATGGCCACCTATATGGGCCGCGCCCTCGCCGAGACCATGGACGGCCACCCCGGGGCCAACCCGCTGCGCGGCATCGGCTTCCCCAAGGTCCCCGTCCCCTTCTACAACGGCACCGCCTGGTTCCTCCCGTTCGGCGGCGCGTACTACAAGGCCAAGGACCGGTTGCGGTAGCGGCCGCCGCCCCCGCGCCCGGTGTCTCCGGGGTGTTCTCAGGAGAGCCAGGCGCGGAGGCGGTCGCCGAACACGACCTCGCTCGGCAGCCGTGCCAGTTCCTCCGCGTCCACCTCGGCGCCCTGCCGCCGGAGGGTGCGGGCGAGGGAACCCCAGTGGCCGGCCGCCGACTGCTCGTTGCCGTCAGTGAGTCGTCGGGCCTCCAGCCGGGCCGTCGCCGAGAACCGGCGGGCGGTCGTGGCGGGGGCGTCCAGATCGACGCGGATGACGAGGCGGGTCACCGGGCTCATGGCAGCCTCCTCAGACGCCGCTGCTGCGGGTGGTGGTGCGGGGTGACTCGTCTATGTGGAGGGTGAAGATGTCGGGGCGGGCGTAGTGGCCGGTGGGGTCGAAGTCGAAGCGGGCGCGGGCCAGTTCGTCCAGGTCGAGTGCGGCGGTGAGGATGCCCTCGGCCTCGCGGAGCGGACCGGCCAAAACCTCGCCGAGGGGGGAGACGATGACGGAGCCGCCGCCGATCAGCACGGTGTCCGGCGCGTCCCCCTGCACGGGGCGCAGGTCGGCGGGCAGCGCGTCGCGGCGCAGGTACTGGCAGGCGGAGAGGACGAAGCAGCGGCCCTCCAGAGCGATATGCCGCATGGTGGTCTGCCAGGTGTCGCGGTCGTCGACGGTCGGCGCGCACCACAGGTCGACGCCCTTGGCGTACATGGCGGTGCGGAACAGCGGCATGTAGTTCTCCCAGCAGATGCCCGCGCCGAGCAGGGCGGCGCCGGTGTCCACGACCGGCAGGGTGGATCCGTCGCCCTGGCCCCAGAGGTAGCGCTCGCCGGCCGTCGGCATCAGCTTGCGGTGCAGGCCCAGATAGCCGTCGGGCCCGAAGAAGAGGGCGACGCAGTACAGGGTGCCGCCCCGTCGTTCGACGGCGCCGACCACGGCGTGGCAGCCGAGTTCGCGGGTGAGGGCGGCCAGTACGCCGGTCTCGGGGCCGGGGATGTCGATCGCGGCGGCGTGGTAGCGGCGGAACAGTTCGCGGCCGGCGGGGGTGCGGTTGCCGACGGTGACACCGAAGTCCAGGCCCTTGGGGTAGCCCCCGAGGAACGCCTCGGGCAGGACGACGACCTCCGCACCCCGCTCGGTGACGGCCTCCCGCAGCAGCTCCCCGGCCCGGTCCAGCGCGGCCGGGGTGTCGAACAGCGGTGCGGCGGCCTGCACCACGGCGGCGGTCACGGTACGGCGGGGCGCGGCGGCCTCGGCGGCGGGAATCGAGGAAGTCATACCACCGAGGCTAGGTCGACCAGGAAGTTCACGCACCGCCGTACCGCAGCCGGCCCCAACGTCAGCTCTCCGCTGGGGACTTGGGGAGGACGACATTGAGTACCACGGCGAGCAGTGCCGCGGGGACGACGCCCGTCTGAAGGAGTACCGCGACCTGCTCCGGCAGCCGGTCCACGGATTCGGGTACGAAGTGGATGCCGAGGCCCACGCCCATGGCGACCGCGGTGATGAGCAGATTCCGGTTGTCCAGGCCCGCTTCGCCCAGCATCTGGATGCCGAGCCCCGCGACCATGGTGAAGAGCACGATGGCGGCGCCGCCCAGCACCGCGGGAGGCATCGCCGCGATGGCGGCCGAGGTCTTCGGCAGCAGGCTCAGCAGCACCAGCAGCACCCCGCCGATGGACACCACATGCCGGCTCATCACCTTGGTGAACGCGATCAGGCCCGCGTTCTGGCTGAAGCTGGTGTTGGGCACCGTGCCGAAGAGCGCCGCGATGAGTGAGCCGGCCCCGTCGGCGAGCACCCCGCCGGACAGTTCGCGGTCGGTGGGGCGGCGCCCGGCACCGCCCTTGGTCAGGGCCGAGATGCAGCCGATGGTGTCCAGCGAGTTGGCGACGGCCACCACCGACATCGCCACCACCGCCGCCGCGGGAAAGCTGATGCCGAACTCCAGCGGCTGCGGCAGCGCGAACCAGGCCGCCGAGCCGACACCGGAGAAGTGCACCTTGCCGAGGACGATCGCCGCGAGATACCCGACGACCAGACCGCACAGCACGGCCACCGAGCTGAGGAAGCCGCGGGTGTACTGGTGCACGATCACGGTGACCAGCAGCACCAGGCCCGCCAGCAGCAGATTGACCGGCGCCCCGAAGTCCTTGGCGCCGTTCCCGCCCGCCGCCAGTGTCACCCCGGTCGGCAGCAGCGCGATCCCGACCGAGGCGACCACGATGCCGGTGACCAGCGGCGGGAACAGCCACCGCAGCCGCCGCAGCAGCCCGCCCAGAACGAACTGGACGACCCCGGCCGCGATCGCACCGCCGAACACCGCCGAGATGCCGAACTTCTGCGCCAGCGGCAGCGCGGCGGCCGCGAACGCGAAACCGGTGCCCTGCACCACGGGCAGCCGCGCCCCGACCGGGCCGATCCCGAAGGTCTGCACGAGGGTGCTCAGCCCGGCGACGATCAGCGCGGCCTGCACCAGCAGTGCGGTGGTGTGTGTGGCGGCGCCGACCGCGCCGGCCAGAAGGATGGGGATGGTGACATTGCTGGCGAACATGGCGAGCACATGCTGCACCCCGAGCGGGACCGCGGTCCGCCAGGGCGGCATCCGGTCCACGTCGTATCGGTCGCCGTGCCGCGCGTGGTCCGGGCCGGATTCCACACTCATGTCGACTCCTGCGTTCAGCCGCGTCGGTGCGCGGATCAGTTGAAGTGGGATCCGCCGTTGGCGAGGAGGGTCTGACCGGTGACGAAGCCGGCGCGGGGGGAGGCGAGCAGTGCCACCGCGGCGGCCACGTCGGCGGGTGCGCTGTCCCCCTTCAGGCAGCGCTGCCCGGCGTCCGCGGTGTCCTCGTCGAAGCCGACCAGGTTGACGCGGGTGCCGTCGTCGCCCACCTCCCGGGCCACCGCCCGCACCAGGCCGAGCAGTCCGCCGGCCGCGGACACCTCGGGCAGCGCACCGGGCTCCCCGCGCCAGGCGGAGCCCGGGGTGAGGACGACGGCGTTGCCGCGGGGGGAGCGTGCCAGATGCGGGCGGGCCGCGGCGAGCACCAGCCAGGTGCCGCGCACCCGCTCCCCGAACACCGCGTCCCACACCGGGTCGCCGCCGGCGGGGCCGAAAGCGCCCGTCACCACCAGGTCCACCCCGCCCAGCAGTTGGGCGGCGGTGTCGAGCAGCGCGGCGGTGGACTCCTGGTCGCCGCTCTCGTAGGCCAGTGCGTGGGCGGTGCCGCCCGCGCGGGTGATCCGGTCCGCGGTCTCCTCGGGCCGCTCCCGGTCGGCGAGTGCGACGCGGGCCCCGCACCGGGCCAGTTCGAGCGCGGTCGCCGCGCCGAGCGGAGTGGCGGCGCCGGTCACGACGGCCGCGTATCCATCGAGCAGTGTCATGTCACGTCCTTAGAGGAAGTAGGCGCCGCCGTTGACGACGACGCTGGCCCCGGTGACGAAGCCGGATTCCGGGCCGGTGAGGAAGAGCGCGGCGCCCACGAGGTCCTCGGGGAGCTCGGTGCGCCGGAAGCAGCGCATACCGACGACGCGCTCGTTGTTGCCGGGCTGCGCGGCGAGCAGCGCGTCGTCCGGGATGAAGTCGGGGTAGAGCAGGTTGACGGCGACCTTGTCGTCGCCCAACTCCCGGGCGAGACCGCGGGTCAGACCGATCAGCGCCGCCTTGGAGGTCACATAGTGGGCGAACAGCGGCACACCCCGGAAGACGGTGTTGGAGCCGATGTTGACGATGTGCCCGCCGCCCTGCTCCCGCATCCGGGGGGCGGCGGCCCGGCAGCAGTTCCACACCCCGCGCACATTGACGGCGAAGGCACGGTCCCACTCCTCGACCGGAATCGTGTCGAAGGGCCCGCGGCGCGCACCGCGGAAGTACCCGGCGTTGTTGACGAGGGCGTCGACCCGGCCGAAGGCGTCCACCGCGGCCTGCACCATGGCTTCGGCGGAGGCGGCGTCGGTGACGTCGAGTTCCACGGCGAGCGCCCGCCCGCCCCGGTCGCCGATCTCCGCGGCCACCTCGGTGGGCGGGGTGAGGTCGGCGGCCACGACGGCGGCCCCGGCCTCGGCCAGCGCCAGGCTGAGGGTGCGGCCGATGACGCCCGCGGCACCGGTGACGACCGCGACGGATCCGGTGTGGTCTGCTGCTGTCACAGGAACTCCTGGAGAACGAGGGCGAGTTGATCGGGCGCGTCCACCGGCACCAGGTGCCCGCACCGCTTCAGATGGACGAGGCGCACCCCGGCCCGCAGACCGGCCGTACGCTCGGCGGTGTCCGCGTCCAGCACGGGGCTCTCGGCGCCGTGCACCAGCAGGGCCGGCGTGGTCAGCGCGGCGAACTCCCGCCCCCGGTCGTCCCGCCGGAAGGGCCACCGCGTCAGGAAGTACGGGTCGTGCCGCCGCTCCAGCCGCCCGCCGGGCCCGGGCCGCACCCCGTGCCACGCCAGCGTGTCGATCATCGGCTCCGGCGCGAACCGGTTGGCGTCCCGCTCCCACCGCCACACCTCCCGGTGGCTGCCGAACGCCCCTGGCCGCCGCGGTACTTGGTCCTCGCCCTGGGTGAAGGACAGCGGTACGTCGAGGACGGCGAGGCGGCGTACCCGCTGCGGCTGGAGCGCGGCGGTGTGCACGGCGACCAGGCCGCCCCAGGACAGGCCCACCAGGTCGACGGGGGTGTCCAGCAGATCGAGCAGCGCCAGCAGATCGGCGGTGTGGTCGGCGGTGGTGTAGCGGCCCTCGGCGGACCACTGGCTCTCGCCGTGACCGCGCAGGTCCACCGCGATCACCCGCCCCGCGCCCGCGAGCGCCGGGGCCACCGCGTCCCAGACGCGGGCGTGCCCGGTCACCCCGTGCAGCAGCACCACGGGACGCCCGCCGCCCCCGTGGTCGACGGCGTGCAGGCGGAGCGAATCCGCCTGCCAGAAAAGGGACTTCATGCCGCGACCGCCTCCGC
Organism: Streptomyces sp. NPDC058045; assembly: GCF_042885635.1. Classification (NCBI taxonomy): domain Bacteria; kingdom Bacillati; phylum Actinomycetota; class Actinomycetes; order Kitasatosporales; family Streptomycetaceae; genus Streptomyces; species Streptomyces sp. NPDC058045. The sequence goes on from NZ_JBHVRR010000027.1 coordinate 85,015, forward strand.
GAAGTCGAGGGCCTCGGCCCAGGGGGCGCTCCGGGCGATCAGAGCGCGGTACTTCATCACCAGGTCGGGGCGCCCCACCGCGAGCGCCCCGGTCACCGCGTCACCGCCGCGGTACAGCGTCACCCACCGGCGCTCCGCCACCGACCCGTGCACGGTGACCGTCTCCTCGGCCTCGGGCACCCCGACGAACTGGATGCGGACGCCGTACCAGTCCGACCAGAAGTACGGCACCGTCCGGTACGGCCTGTCCTCGCCGAGCAGATTGCGGACCGCGGCGGCGGCCTGCTCGGCGGCGGTCGTCCAGTGTTCGAGCCGCATCGGCGCACCGTCGAAGAGGGGGTTGGGCCAGCGCGCCACATCGCCCGCGGCGTAGACGCCGGGTGCCGCGCGCAGGGTGGCGTCGCAGTGCACACCGTCGCCGATGGTGAGGCCGGAGCCGTCGAGCCACTCCGTGTTGGGCACCGCGCCGATCCCGGCGACGACCAGATCGGCCGGCAGCCCGCTGCCGTCGGCCAGCCGCACCCCGTCCGCCGCCACCGCCTCCACGCCCACGCCGCACCGCAGTTCGGTGCCGTGGTCCGCGTGCAGCAGACCGAGGGCGGCACCCGACTCGGTTCCGACGGCGCGGGTCAGGGGCGCGCGGTCGGCCTCGACGACCGTCACGTCCAGCCCGCGCGCCCGCGCCCCGGACGCCACCTCGGACCCGATGAAACCGCAGCCGATGACCACCGCCCGGGACGCGGAGCCCAGCGCCTCGCGTACGGCGAGGGCGTCGCCCACGGTGCGCAGCGACCGCGCCCCGGCGATGCTCCGGGCCCGGGCGCCGGTGGTGAGGACCAGGCCGTCGTAGCCGACGCGCCGCCCGTCGGCGAGGTGCACCTCGCGGGCGCCGGTGTCCAGTCCGGCGGCGGGCACACCCAGCTCCAGCCGCACCCCGTGCTCGGCGAAGTGCTCCCGGCCGCGGAAGCCGAGCTCGTCGGGGGAGAGGTCCGGCTCGGTGAGGAAACGTTTCGACAACGGCGGTCTGTCATAAGGGAGTTGGGGCTCCGCGCCGATCAGGGTGATCTCGCCGGTGTACCCGGTGCGGCGGGCCGCCTCGACCGCGCGCAGCCCGGCCAGCGAGGCACCCACGACGACCAGCCGCCTCACTCCTCCTCCAGCAGCGAGATGGCCTCCACCGGGCAGTTGTCCACCGCGCCCTGGACGGCGTCCCGCAGCGAGGGGTCCGGGGTCTCGTCGGTGACCAGCAGCGTGCCGTCGCCCTGCACCTGGAACAGCTCCGGCGCGAACGACTCGCACATCCCGAGCCCGGCGCACCTGCCGCGATCGATCCTGATCCTCATGACGTTCCCTCTTCCCGTGCGAACTCCAGCAGCCACCGGCGGTACTCGACGGTGATCTTGTCGGCGACCCGGATGTACATCTCCCGCGTCAGATCCATCGGGATCTCCTCCGGCCGCAGCGACTCGATGATCGGCTTGTCCTGCGACAGCACCAGATGCTCGAAGTTCATGAACCCCTCGTCATGGCGCTCGTCCAGGGCGTAGTCCCGCGCGACGAACCAGAAGTTGCGGCACTCGCGCTGGGAGAGCGGCGAGGACGTCATAAAGACCACGTAGTGGGCGCCGTTGGGGAAGTTGCGCGTCAGATGGATGCTCAGCGGCATGGACAGGTGGTAGGAGTTGAGCACGTCGAACACCGCGTCGGTGATGCCGAGTTGCTCCTTGATCTCGCCGCTGCTCGGCTCCTTGACGGTGTGCTCGAAGCGCAGATCCCGGCCGTCCCGCCAGACCTCGTGATCGGTGACCTCGGCGTGCTCGCGGCTGCCGAGCACACCCGGGTGCACCCAGGCGAAGTGCGCCATGTCCACGAAGTTCTCCAACCGGCGGAAGCTGGAGATCTTCCAGTCGTAGGACGGCCCGGTGAGAATCCGGTAGGCGCTGTCGGTGAACTCGGGGAACGGCGGGACCTCGTAGCGCGGGGTGCCGAGGCAGACCCAGATCAGGCCGGCGGACTCCACCGCCTGGTACCGGGTCAGGCAGGCCCCCGGCGGAATCGGCAGATCGGGCCGGGCGGGCACCTCGACACACCGGCCGTCGTCCCCGTAGGTCCAACCGTGGTACGCGCAGCGCAACTTGCCCTGCTCCAGCCAGCCGAGGGAGAGGGCGGCGCCGCGGTGCACACACAGGTCCCGGAAGGCCGACACCTTGCGGCCGAGCCGGGCGACGACCACCGGCTCGTCGAGCAGGCGCACCCCGACGGGTTTGTCGGTGAGGTCGGCGGCGTACATCACCGGATGCCAGAAGTCGCGGAGCGACCGGTAGAGGGCGGACTCGCTGTCCGGCGTGAGGTAGGTGGAGGCGATGCGTTCGGTCATGGCATCCATAGGAGCAATATTTCTTCACACTGGTCAATACTCCGGGTACAAGATCTTTGTTCACGGCAATATTCGCCGGTCCGCTACGGGCACGGTCACGCACCAGCAACGCACGACAGAGGCCCGGCACCCGCGGAGTGCGGGCGCCGGGCCTCCGGCCGGGCCGGGCCGGGTCAGAACGACGGCGGCGAGCTGATGATCAGGAAGTGCGCGCCCTCCGGCCCCGCGTGCCAGCGGTGCGGGATCGTCGCCGGGTAGTACATCGAGTCACCCGACTCCAGCCGCTCCACCCGCGAGGTCCCCACCCGCACCTCCAGCGACCCGGCCAGCACATGCACGAACTCCTCGCCCGCGTGCTCGGTGTGCGCCCCCGCCTCGGTGTCCGGCTCGGCGATCACCTCGTTGGGCTCCATGTCCCGCGTACCGTCCGCCAGAAACCGCACCCGCACGCCCTCGGCCAGCGCATACGAACGCCCCTCGCCGCCGCGGACGATGCTGATCAGCGGCCGCTCGCCCTGGGCCAGCAGGCCGTGCGCCGTCGCCCCGAGCGCGGCCGCGACCTTGTGCAGGGTCATCAGGCTCGGCATCGAGCGGCCGTTCTCCAGTTGGCTGAGGAACGGCTGCGACATCCCCGCCCGCTTGGCGACATCCCGCAACGTCAACCCGGCGTCCTGGCGCGCCTGCCGGATCGCCCGCCCGATCGACGCCGCCAGGGCATCCGCCTCCAACTCGTCCCCGTCCAGCTTCGCCACCGTGCTCCCTCACCCCTTGACGTCACGAAATCGACTTTGATTCTATCAATACTCCGTGCGTCCGGACGAGAGGCGACCCATGCCCCCGGTGAACACCTGCGACCTCCTGCTGACCCACGCCGTGCTCGTCACCATGGACGACGACCGCCGCATCGTCCACGACGGCGCCCTCGCCGTACGCGGCGAGCACATCGCCGCCGTCGGAACCACCGCGGAGCTGTCCGACTGGACCGCCGCACGCCGCGTCGACTGCTCCGGCAAAGCGGTCATCCCGGGCCTCATCGACTGCCACAACCACCTGTTCCAGCTCCTCGGCCGTGGTCTCGGCGAGGGGATGGCACTGTGGCCCTGGCTCTGCGAGTTCATCTGGCCCTACGCCGGCGGCATCACCCGCGACGAAGCCGTGGCCAGCGTCCGGCTCGCCTCCGTCGAAGCCGCTCTGGCCGGCACCACCTGCGTCATCGACAACCACTACGCCCCCGCCGACCCCGAGACCACCCTCGCCGTGGCCGAGGCGATCGAGCGGACCGGGCTGCGCGGCTCCGTCGCCCGCGGCATCACCGGCACTATGACCGAGGTGGCGGCGGAACACGGCCTCAGCCCCGCCCTGTTCCGCCACTCCGCCGACGAAGAGATCGCCATCACCGAGCAGTGCCTCCGCGAGCGCACCGGCCACCGCGTCGGCGTCTGGCCGGCCCCCCTCAACATCATCTACGTCGATCAGGACCTGGTCGGCCGCTCCGTGGAACTCGCCCGCACCCACGGCACGCCCTGGCACAGCCACTGCTCCGAGGCCCGCGTCGACCCGGAGATCTACCAACAGGCCTACGGCACAAGGCCGTTCCTCTGGCTGCGCGACGCCGGACTCCTCGACGAACGCGCCACCCTCGCCCACGCGATCTGGCTCGACGACGAGGAGATCGAAGCGGTGGGCACCGCCCGCAGCGGCCTCTCCTACAACCCGATGTCCAACCAGTACCTGGCCTCCGGCACCATGCGGCTGCGCGACGTCCGCACCGCCGGCGCCGTCGTCGGACTCGGCAGCGACGGCTCGGCCGGCCACCGTATGGACATGTTCCAGGTCATGAAGCAGGCGATCTACGTCCAGCGGCTGACCACCCTCGAACCCGACAGCACCAACGCCATGGAAGCCCTCACCCTGGCCACCCGCGAAGGCGCCCGCTACGCCGGCATCGACGCCGGCCAACTCACCCCCGGCACACTCGCCGACCTCGCCGTCATCAACCTCGACGCCCCCCCACCTCGCCCCCCTCCACGACATCGTCTCCACCCTCGTCTACTCCGCCACCGGCGCCGACGTCGAACTGACCGTCGTCGGCGGGCGCGTCATCACCGAGCACGGTCGGTGCACGGAGGTCGACGCGGCGGAGATCACGGCCGAAGCCGGGGCGCGGGGAAGGGAGTTGGCGGAGCGGTTGGGGCTGGGGCCGGGGTGAGCGGGCTCACGGTCTGGGTGGTGAAGGTGTATCGGGTGTCGTGTTCGTCTCTGGCGCAGAAGACGTAGGGTTCGCCGAGGGTTATGAGGTCGAGTGCCCAGGTGTGTTCGTGTGGGTCGGTGGTCCAGGCGCGGATGGGGTGGGCGTGGGGTGGGGCGAGTTGGTCTGCTACGTGGTGGGCGCGTGTGTGGAGCCAGCGGAGGGCGAGTCGTGGGGAGTCTGTGCGGTGTTCTCCGAGGGCGAGTTGGGGGGCGCCGGGGGTGTAGGCGAGGAGTCGGGCGCTGTAGGTGCCGCGGAGCCGCCCCCATGCCGGTGCCGCCGTCTGTATGAGTGTCACCGGGCGGCCGCCTGCGGCAGGGACAGGTGGGCCCACACGGTCTTGCCGACGCCGAGTCGTGGTGATA